>NZ_MUMF01000089.1 GCF_002155905.1 Streptomyces tricolor
GGGCGCCGGGCCGGCCGACGCCCGCCGTCAGCTGTCGGCGCTGGTGCGCCGGTACATCGACGCCCATCTGCGGGATCCGGAGCTGTCCCCGGCGGGGATCGCCGACGCGCACGGCATCTCGCTGCGCTACCTGCACCTTCTCTTCGAGGGCGAGGAGACGACCGTACGCAGGCTGATCCGGCGCCGCCGTGTCGAGGAGTGCGCCCGTGAGCTGGCCCGCCGGCAGGGTGTGGTGCCCACGATCTCGGCTGTCGCACGCGGCTGGGGGTTCCGGAACGCCACCCACTTCAGCCGCTCGTTCCGGGAGGTGTTCGGGATGTCGCCGCGCGAGTGGCGGGCCGCCGGTGGTCAGCCGGCCGCGCTGGTCGCGCGCAGCACGGACGCGTGAGCGGGAGCCTCCCGCCCCCGTCCGCCGTCCTCGCCCGACGCGGTGCGCAGGCGGTGCCACTCGCCCGGTGACATGCCGTACGCGGCGCGGAAACTGCGGCTGAAGTGGGCGGCGTTGACGAAGCCCCAGCGCCGTGCCACCGCGGCGACGGAGGGGACCGGATCGGCGGGGCCGCGGCGCCCGAGTTCGCGCCTGCACTCCTCCAGCCGGCGCTGTTTGATCCAGCGGGTGAGGGTCGTCCCCTCGGCGGCGAAGACCTTGTGCAGGTAGCGCACCGAGACGTGGTGCCGGGCGGCGATCCGTTCGGGACTCAGGCCCCGGTCGCCGAGGTGCTCGTTGACGAAGTGCCGGATCCTGCGCAGCGTCTCGCGTCCGTCGCCGTCCGCACCGGGTGCCGGCTCGGGCGGTCCGGCGGCGCGGGCCGCGGCCAGCGTCCCCAGCAGGTCGGTCACCACGGCCGCCACGTCCCGGCGGTACGGCTCGGGGTGTCCGGCGGCCGAGTCGGCGGCCCGGAGGAGGACGGGTGCGAGCAGCCGGGTGACCGGGTCGCCGGGCTGTCCGTGCACGCCGCGCGCCGCCAGCAGCTCCGCCTCCGAGGCGCCGACCGCCCGCCGGGGAATCCGGTACAGGTGGAGCCGGTAGGTCTCGCGCGCGTGCAGCTCCCACGGTTCGGACAGCCGCATGAGGAACACCTGGCCCGGTGCGCACGGCGCGCGCCGGGCCCCGCGGACGAGGTCGGCCCCGCCCCGGGCCTGGGTGCCGAGGGCCCAGAACGCGTCGTCGGCGGCCGACGGCACGTGCCGCAGGACGCTGCCCGCGGGTCCGCGGTAGGTGAGCAGGGTCACGGGGCCGAGGCGGGTGGCGGCGGCGTACGCCCCCGTGGTCGTCGTGGCCGGCGGTGTGCGGCCGTCGTCCGCGGTCATGCCGTTCCTGCCCGGGTCAGCGCCCGGGCGACCCCCGCGCGCGTCGTCACCTGGAGTTTCGGATAGACCTTGTACAGGTGGCTGGCGACCGTCCTGGGCGACAGTTGCAGGCGCGCGCCGATGTCCCGGTTGCTGAGCCCGGCGGCCACCAGCCGGGCGATCCGCAGCTCCTGCGGGGTCAGGGCCGCCACGGGGGCGCGGGGCGCGGCGGCCGGACCGGGTGCGTCGTTGACGCGGAGTTCCTCCCCGGCCCGCTCCCGCCACGGTCCGGCCCCGAGGCCGGCGAACGCCTGCTGCGCGGCGGCCAGGTGGACCCGCGCCTCGGCGCGGCGCCCGCGCCGGCGCAACCAGGCCCCGTGGTGCAGGCGCAGCCGGGCCCGTTCGAAGGGCCAGACGGCGGACCCGGGCAGGGTGTGGACGGCCGTGCAGGCGGCGTCCACGTCCTCGCTCACCATGGCCTCGGCGGCGCGGAGCACGAAGCGGTGGTGCGGGGAGATCCGGTCCATGCCGGCGGCGCGGCCGGCGGCGACATGGCGGCGGGCCTCGGCGGTCCGCCCCGTGTGCAGGGCGGACTCGACGAGATCGAGGAAGACGAGGTGGAACTGGCTGACCCCGGCCGGCAGCAGCCCCGGAGGCGTCAGCGCCGCGGCGTGGCCGTAGGCGGTCTCGTAGTCGCCGAGGGCCAGCGCGCAGGCGGCCTGGAGGGCGCGCAGCCGGTGGACGAGGAAGGTGAGTCCGCGTTCCGTGGCCCAGGGGCGCAGGTCCCGGACCAGGTCCTCGACGGCCTGCCGGTCTCCGCGGGCCGCGGTGACGTAGGCCGCCTTGTAGGAGTGGACGGCCGCGTTGAACTCGCTGCCCCGGGCCCGGACGACGGCCGCCGCGGCGCGGCTGCGCTCCAGGCAGCGGTCCCAGTGGCCGCGCAGGTAGTCGTCGTAGGCGGACACCGCCTCGGCCAGGGCCTGGGTCGCGTACGGGTACTGGTCGACCATCCGCCGCCACAGGGGGGCATGGTCGCCGACGGCGTCGAGGCCCGCCGCCGCCCACAGCAGCAGCCAGGTCTCGGCGGTACCGACCTCGTCGGGCAGGGTGTCGAGCACGGCGCCCAGCCGGGCGTGTCCGCCGTGGGCCCGGCGAGCCGGGTCGTGCCAGGCGTCGCATCCCAGCCGGACGATCTCCCCCGCCTCCGCCGCCCGCGCCTCGACGGCCGCCCACACCTCGGGGTCCGCCGTGAAGCCGGCGGCGAGCACGAGGAGGAAGAGGGCCGGCAGCCACAGCTCGGACTCCCGGCCGGGCAGGCGGTCGAGCAGTGCGGGCAGCAGGGCGACGGCGGGGCCGACGTCTCCGTCCGCGTGGAAGCGGACGAGGGCCTGGGTGAAGTCGAGGACGTCGCGGCTGTCCGCGGGCACTCCGTGGGCGACGGCCTGGTCCAGCAGGCGGGCCGCGAGACCGGTGTGGTTGCCGCGGGCGGCGGCGCAGGCCGCCGTCACCAGGCGGCCGCCCCGGCGGGCGGGGTCCTCGCTCAGCGCGGCGGCGCGGGCGTGGAAGAGTGCGGCCTCCAGGTCACCGCCCCGCGCCTCCGTGGCGGCGGCGACCGCCACGAGGGCGGCGGCCACCGATTCGTCGGGCGCGGTGGTGGCCTCGGCCAGGTGCGCCACCTGGCGGGCCTCGCCCGGCCGCAGCACCGCCGCCCAGGCCCGGTGGGCACGGCGGCGTTCGGCGCCGTCGGCGCCCCGCACCAGGGACGACCTGACCAGCGGGTGCCGGAAGCGGACCCGCTGGTCCTCGACGTGCACCAGGCCCAGGCGCTGCGCGGTCGCCAGGTGCGCCGCGGCGTCGCCGGCGTCCGCCGCCGCGGCGGCCTCGGCGACGAGCCGGGCGGACTCCTCGGGACCGGCCAGCGCGCACAGCAGCAGGGTGAACCTCGCCGCCGGACGGAGCGAGGCGACGCGGCGTGCGAAGACGCGTTCCAGCCGCTCGCCCAGCGGCAGATAGTCGGGCAGGGGGAGCCGGCCGCCCCGTTCCAGGGCGTCGAGCCGGGAGGGCAGTTCGACCAGGGCGAGCGGATTGCCCACGGCCTCCCGCAGCACCCGTTCGCGTGCCGGGGCGGACAGCCCGGGGTGGGCCTCGGCCAGCAGCGTCCGCGCCTGCTCGGCCCCCAGCGGTCCGACGGTGAGGACCTCGGCGCCGGTGGGGTCCAGCCGGTCCAGCGCCTCCTGCCAGGCGGTCGCCACCATGACGACCGGCAGCGAGGCGACCCGGCGTTGCAGGAAGCGCAGCACCTCGGCGCTGGAGGCGTCCGCCCAGTGCAGGTCGTCCACCGCGACGAGCAGCGGCCGGGTGCGGGCCACCCGGTCCAGCAGCTCGACGGCGGCGGCCGAGACGGTGTACGAGGGCACCGGCGGGCCGGTCTCCAGCTCCAGGGCCCGGCGCAGCACCGCGCGTCCCCGCTGCGAGATCCCGTCCGCGTGCCGCGTCAACGGCCACAGCAACTGGTGCAGCGCCGCGAACGGGATGTCCCGCTCGGCCTCCGCGCCGCACACGCCGAGGACCCGCAGCCCGTGGGCGGCGGCCAGTTCGCCGGCCTGGTGCAGCAGGACGGTCTTGCCGACGCCGGGTTCGCCGCAGAGCCACAGGGCGCGGCCGGTGTCCGCCGCGTTCTCGATCGCGTGCCGCACCACCGCCCACTGCCTGCCCCGCCCGAGCCGCTCCGCGCCGAGCGGCACGGTGGGTGCGAATGCTCCGTACGGCACGCTCCTGTCCCCCCATCCGTGTCGGAAGCGGCGTCGGTCCGCCGGCACCATCGTCCGGCGCCGCGGGGGCCGGGACGGCGTCTCGGCGCCTTCCCTGCACGCTGGGGCAAACGTTCGTCAGCGCTGGTCAAGAGGCGGCTCGGGCCGGCCGCCCGGCTCGCTCCCGGCCTGCCGGCGCCATTCCCGGGGGGTCAGTCCGTAGGCGGCCCGGAAGCGGCGCGCGAAGTGGCTCGGGCCGGGGAAGCCGCACCGGGCCGCCACCGCGGCGATACCGAGGCCGCGGTGGGCCGGAGAGGCCAGCATGGTCCGCGCCAGGTCGAGGCGCTGTGCGATGACCCACTGCTCGAAGCTGATGCCCGCCCGGCCGAGCAGGGTGTACAGATGGCGCCGGGACACGGCGTGTTCCGCCGCGACCCGGTCGAACGTCAGCTCCGGATCGGTGAGGTTGCGGCGCACATGGGCCAGGACCCGGGTGACGAGCGTGTCCGCCATGGCCGCCCGGGCCGGGGGTGCCGTGGTGTCGTGCGCGGCGGTCAGGAGCAGCGCCCGGACGAGTTCGGTGGTGGCACCGGCCAGGGCCGGCGCGCCCGGGTCGGCCTCCAGCCGGGCCGGATCGCGCCACAGTCCGCGCAGGTGCCCGAGCACCAGGTCGTACAGCGGGCTGCCGCGCAGCCGGAAGCAGGCGTCGACCACGACGTCGACCGGCAGTGCCAGCCGCTCGGCGTCGATGATCACGGCGTCCGCCGCGCCGGTCCCGGACCAGCCGTAGGTCCGGGCGGACACCTCGTGCAGGACGCAGATGTCCTCGGTACCGAACTCGCCCTGCTGTCCGCCCAGTTCGACCCGTCCGGTGCCGCGCGTCTGCAACGTGAAGGAGACGACGGGCCGTTGCCTGAGCCGGCGCAGGTGCCGGTCCGTGCGCCGCACCTCGAACCCGGTGCTGGACGACCGGAACAGCACCACTCCCCCGACCTCCCACCGCTCGAACCGCGCGCGGACGCCCGGGCCGGGGTCTTCGTGGACCACCTCGTTGGGCACCGACTGGTCCATCGCGTACTGGAAGGCGTCGACCCGTTCGTGGCGGGCGATCGTGTCGAGGTCGAGCAACAGCATGGCCATCCCCCCTTGCGCTGCGGCGATGGCCACAGTGTGCATCACCGCGAAGCCGGAACGATCACGTCCGTGACACGTGCTCCGCGTGTGGTTCACGCGGCGCGCACCAGGTGATAGACACAGCGGGATCAAGTTCCTGTCCGCCAGCAGGAAGGTTACTGCCGTATGTCTGCAACACGCCGTCAGGTCCTGGCCCGCGCAAGCGCCGTGGGAGCCGGCATCGCCTTCACCGGGGCGCTGTCCGAGCTCTTCGCGGGCACCGCCGCAGCGCAGCCCCTGGGCCACACCGGCTACGGCCCGCTCGTTCCCGATCCGCACGGCCTGCTCGACCTGCCGAAAGGTTTCCGCTACACCGTGCTCTCCCGCGAGGGCGACCGGCTCCGCTCCGGAGAGGGCCCCGTCCCCTCCAACCACGACGGCATGGCCGCCTTCGCCGGCCGGGGCGGCCGTACGCACCTCGTCCGCAACCACGAGAACCGCGTCACCGCGAAGTTCCCGGTACCGACCGTCAGCGGCCTGACCTACGACCCGGCGGGCAAGGGCGGCTGTACGGCCCTGACGCTCGACGCGCGCCATCGCGTGCTGTCCGAGCGGGTCGCCATCGCCGGTACGGCCGTCAACTGCGCGGGCGGACGCACCCCTTGGGGCACCTGGCTGACCTGCGAGGAGACCGAGGACAAGGCGGGCACCAACGGCTACACCAAGGACCACGGCTTCATCTTCGAGGTCCACCCCACCGACCCGCACCGCACCGGCGCGGTCCCGCTGACCGCGATGGGCCGCTTCCAGCACGAGGCGGTCGCGGTCGACCCGCACAGCGGCACGGTCTACGAGACCGAGGACGCCTTCCAGAAGCCCTTCGGACTCTTCTACCGCTTCCTCCCGCACAAGCCGCTCGGCGGCGTCGGCTCGCTGCGCGCGGGCGGCCGGCTGCAGGCGATGCGGGTGCCGGGCGTACCGGACCTGTCCACGATCCAGGAGACCGGGGCGCGCTTCGACGGCATCGAGTGGGTGGACGTACCCGATCCGCTGGCCGTCTCCACGCCCACCCGGCTGCAGGACTACGGCCCCGGCGGCATCACCCACGCGCAGAAGCTGGAGGGCTGCTACTGGGGCGGCAGTTGCGTGTACTTCGTGTCGTCCTTCGCCCGCAGCGCGGAAGGCTCCGGGGCCGACCACTACGGCCAGATCTGGCGCTACGACCCGGCCCGCCGCCGGCTGACCCTGGTCGTCGTGTTCGGCCCGGACACCGATGTGCGGCTGCCCGGCGAGTCCCCGGACAACATCTGCCTCGCCCCCGGCGGCGGCCTGATGGTGTGCGAGGACGGCAACGGCGCCCAGCACGTCTTCGGCGTGACCCGCCGGGGCGAGGTGTACGCGATGGCCCGGGGCCGCCAGAACCTCGGAACCGACGAGGAGCCGGAGTGGGGCGAGTTCGCCGGGGTCACCTTCTCCCCCGACGGCGAGACGATGTTCGTCAACTGCTACACCCCCGGCACCACGTTCGCGGTGACCGGGCCGTGGCGCGGATAGGGCTCACGGCACCGCGCCCGTCTGCGGGCGCGCCGCCTGCGTCAGCGCGACGGTGAACGGGTGGTCCGGCGCGGCGAGGATCCGCCGCGCCGGACCCTGCTCGACCACGTCCCCGCCGTCGAGGACGGCGATGCGGTGCGCCAGGGCCGCGACGTCCAGGTCGTGCGTGATCAGCACCAGGGACAGGTCGCCGCGGTCGCGGAGCAGGGCCCGCAGGACGTCCAGGAGACCGCGGCGGGTGACCGTGTCCAGGCCCGAGGTGATCTCGTCGCAGAGCAGGACGCGGGGGCGGGCGAGCAGGGCGCGGGCGAGGGCGGCGCGCTGGAGTTCGCCGCCCGAGAGCTGCCCGGGGCGCCGGCCCGCCAGGTCCTCCGGGAGGCCGAGGCGGGCCAGGGTGGTCAGGGCCTCCCGGGTCGCCGGGCCCGGGGCGGCGCCGCGCAGCCGGATCGCGGTGCGGGCCACCTGGTGCAGCACGGGGCGGTGGTGGTCGAAGGCGGCGCGGGCGTCCTGGAAGACGTACTGCACGGCGGCCAGTTGCGCCCGCCCGCGGTGGCGCAGGCTGCGCGGCAGCGGCACCCCGTCGAGGAGCACCTCGCCGTCGTGGTCGCGGTGGAGTCCGGCGAGGCAGCGGGCGAGGGTGGTCTTGCCGCTGCCGGAACGGCCGACGACGGCCAGGCATTCGCCCGGGTGCAGATCGAGTGCGGGGGCGCGCAGCACCACCGTGCCGCCCCGGGCGCCGTCGCGGTGGCGGGCGGTGAGATCACGGATCCGCAGGACGGGGCGGGTGCCGCCCGTGGCGCCCACGGGCGCGGTGAGGTCCCGTCCGGCGTCCAGCAGCCGGCGGGTCCACTCGTGCCGGGGCGCCGCCCACAGGCGCTGCGCCGGGCCCGACTCCACGACCCGGCCCGCCCGCAGCACGACCACCTCGTCGGCCAGGGCGCGGACCGCCTCCAGGTCGTGGCTGAGCAGGACGACGGCGATACCGCGGGCCGTGACGGCCCGCAGCTGGTCGACGATGCGGCTCTTGGTCAGCGCGTCCTGGCCCGTGGTGGGCTCGTCGGCGACGATCACACGCGCGCCGAGCAGCAGGGCCTGGGCGAGGACGACGCGTTGCTGCTGGCCGCCGGAGAGCTGGTGCGGGTAGCGCCGCAGCAGGCTCTCCGCGTCCGGCAGTTGCGCCTCGGCGAGTGCGGTGAGGACCCGGTCCCGGGCCGCCGCCCGGCGCCGGCCCCGGGGCAGGTGCCGTACCTGGGTGCGGGCGATGTCGGTGAGGAGGGCGCTGATGCGGCGGGCGGGGTTCAGGACGGCGGCCGGGTGCTGGGGGATGTAGCCGATCGGGCCCTCGGCCGTCCGGCGGATCTCGCCGGAGACCCGGGCGCCGGGCGGGTGTTCCCCGAGCAGGGCGAGCCCGGTGGTGGTCTTGCCGCTGCCGGAGGCGCCGACCAGGGCGGTGACCTTGCCGGGTACGACGGTCAGGCTCACCCCGTCCACGATCGCCCTGCCGTCGACCTCGACGCGCAGTTCGCGGATCTCGGCCACGGGTGCCGCGGTGGTACCGGTGCGGCCGGCCGTGCCGCTCTCGTGCGTCATGTGCGTACCTCGCTCGCTGCGGGGGCGGTGCGGACGGCCCCGGTCGTCGCCGGCCGGGCCGGGCCGCGCCCCCGGCCGCCCGCCAGTGCCGCGTCGAAGAGCAGGTTGGTGCCCGTCGTCAGGGCCACGATCAGCAGCGCGGGGACGACGACGGCCCAGGGCTGGACGAACAGCCCGGTGCGGTTGCGGTCGACCATGACCGCCCAGTCGGCGGCGTCCGGGGCCACCCCGACACCGAGGAAGGCGGCCGTGGCCACCAGGTACAGCACACCGGTCAGCCGGGTGCCCGCGTCGGCGGCCAGGGTGCGCAGCATCGACCGGCCGACGTAGCCGACCCCGATCCGCCACCACGTCTCCCCCTGCATGCGCAGCGCCTCGACGGCGGGCCGGGCGGCGGCCTCCGTGCCGGCGGCGCGCACGAGACGGGCCGCGTCGGGCACGTTGACCAGCGCGACCAGCAGGGCCAGCCCGGTGGCGCCGGGTGCGAACACCGTGGCGGCCAGCAGGATCAGCAGCAGCGACGGCACCGCCAGCAGGACGTCCAGGGGCCGCATCAGCAGCTCCTCCAGCCACCGGCGGTGGGTGAGCGCGGCGGCCAGGCCGACGGGGAGCGCGACCAGGTACGCCAGGGCGGTCGCGGCGAGCGCGGTGACGACGACCGGGCGACCTCCGTGCAGCACCTGCTGCCACACGTCCCGGCCGACGAAGTCGGTGCCGAGCCAGTGCCCGTCGCCGCGGGTGAAGGACACGGTCCGCGGACCGGGCTCGCCCGCGCACAGCGGGCCGAGCAGGGCGAGGAGGAGAGGTACGGCGATGACGGCCGCCCCCAGGACGAACCGCCCCGGGGCCGCCTTGCGCACCCCGCCCGTGTGCGGCTTCCTCACGCCGCCACCCCCGCCCGGGGGGCGAGCCGGTGGGCGACCAGGTCGGCGGCGAGGGTGAGGACGACGGTCAGCACGCCGAACACCACGGCCAGGCCCTGCACCACCGGCACGTCGCGTTCGGCGACGGCGTTGAGCAGGACGGTGCCGAGTCCGGGGATCACGTACAGCGCCTCCACCACGATGACCCCGCACAGCAGCCAGTCGACGGTCCTGGCCAGCTGCTGGACGGCGGGGGCGAGGGCGCCCGGCAGGGCGTGGGTGTAGCGGACGCGGGCGCCGGAGACGCCGTAGCGGCGGGCCTGCGCCACGTACGGCGAGGCCAGCGCGTCGATCATGCCGGCGCGCACCAGGCGGACCAGCGAGCACACCGGGCGGGCCAGCAGCACCAGCACGGGCAGGACCAGCACGGCGGGATGGCCGGGCAGGTCCGTGCCGTAGCCCACGGCGGTCGGCGGCAGCCAGCCCAGCCGGAGCGCGAACACGGTCACCAGCAGGACCCCGAGGGCGAACTCGGGCACCGCGTACACGGCGAGCGTCACGGAGCTGATCAGCCGGTCGACGGGCCCTCCTTCACGGCGGGCGGCGAGTACGCCGAGCCCGAACCCGGCCGGGACGAGCAGGGCGACGGTGAGCGCGGCCAGCAGCAGGGTGGGGCCGAAGCCGTCGGCGAGGTACCGGACGACCGGGCGGCCGGAGGCCAGCGAGGTGCCCAGGTCGCCGTGGAGCAGGCCCGCCGCCCAGTCGGCCAGCCGCTCGTGGGCGGGCCGGTCCAGGTGCATCGCCTCCCGGATCGCCGCGACGCGGGCCGGGTCGGGCTGGTCCCCGGCGAGGGCGACGGCGGCGTCGCCCGGCAGCGCCTCGGTGAGCGCGAAGACCAGCAGCACGACGGCGGCGGTCTGCACGGCCCCGAGGATCAGCCGCCGGGCGACGAAGGAGCGCAGTCCGCTCACCCGAGCCACACCTTGTCGAAACGGGCCCAGTCGAGCGTGTTGGCCGGGGCCTTGGTCTCGACGCCCTTGACGGTGCGGGCGGTTCCGATGATCCAGTCGGCGAACCCCCAGACCAGGAAGCCGCCCTCGCTGTGCAGGCGGCGCTGCATGCGCGCGTAGACGGCGGCGCGCCGGGTCTTGTCGCTGGTGGACTGCGCCTGCTGGTAGAGGGCGTCGAAGTCCTTGTGCCGCCACTTGGTGGCGTTGGTGGTGGAGTCGCTGAGCAGGCGCTGGGAGATGTGGGCCTCGATGGGCATGGCGCCGGAGCGGTAGCAGCACAGGGTGCCGGAGTCGAGGATGTCGCTCCAGTACGAGTCCTTGCTGCCCATCCGGACGTCGACGGTCACGCCGGCCTTCCTCGCCTGGTCGCGGAAGATGCCGGCGGCCTCGGTGAATCCGGCGGCGACGGCGGAGGTGTCCAGGGTGACCTTCAGGTTCTCGGCGCCGGCCTGCTTGAGCAGGGCGCGGGCCCTGTCGAGATCCTGTTCCCGCTGCGGGAGGCCGTCGGCGTAGTACTCGTAGCCCTTGCCGAACAGGTCGTTGCCGATCTCCCCGGCGCCGGACAGGGCGCCGTCGACCAGTTCCGCGCGGTCGGCGATGAGGAAGAACGCCTGCCGTACCCGCTTGTCGTCGAAGGGCGGCCGGTCGGTCTTCATGCAGAACGCCTGCATGGCGCTGTTGCGCAGCCGGACGATCTCGATCTGCCCCTTGCCCTCGTGGGCGCGGGCGGTGGCGGGGGCGAGTTCGTGGGCGTACTCGACCTGGCCGCCGAGGAGGGCGTTGACGCGGGCGGACTCCTCGTTGGCGACGACGAGTTCCAGCTCGTCCAGGTGGGGGGCGCCGTCCCAGTAGCCGTCGTTGCGGCGGAAGACGGCGGAGCGTCCCGGGGCGAAGGAGACGAAGCGGAACGGGCCGGAGCCGACCGGCTTCCGGCCGAGGTCGCGGGCGTGCCAGGGGACGATGTAGGCGCCGAACGCGGCCAGCAGGTTGGGGAATTCGGCGGTGGGCCGCTTCAGGACGAACTCGATCGACCGCGTGCCGGTGGCGCGGCTGGCTTCGAGGTCGAGGGGCTCCAGGGACGCCTTGGCGCGGAACGCCTGCTTCGGGTCGGTGATCCGGCGGTAGCTGTACAGGACGTCCTCGGCGGTGACCGGCCGGCCGTCGTGGAACTCGGCCTCGCGCAGGGTGACCCGCCAGCGGTCCAGGGTCTTGTTCGGCTCCCACTTCTCGGCGAGGCGGGGCCGGGCGGAGAGGTCGGCGCCGTAGTCGGCGAGCTTGTCGAAGAGGGCCTTGGCGCGGGCGACGTCGGCGAAGAGGTTGGCCAGGTGCGGGTCGAGTGTCTCGCCGGCGCCCCCGCCGGCGAACGCGGCGCGCAGCCGGCCGCCCTTCTTCGGCGTGCCGTCGGCCTTGCCGTCGCCGTCGCCGGAGGCGGATCCGGAGCCGCCGCAGCCGGCGAGGCCGAGCGCACCGAGCGAGGCGGCTCCGGTGGCGGCGAGGAAGCCGCGGCGGCGCAGCGCGGGGAAGTGTTCGTCGTGCATGGGATTCCTTGGGTGTGAGAGGGAGGACGGCTCAGCGGGGGGCGGCGAGGCGTGCGACGACGTGCAGCCGGTCGGCGTCGGCCGCCGTACCGGGCGACAGGCCCTCCTGCCAGGGCGGTTCGGTGCGCGGGCCCGGCCCGTCGTGGAGTTCGAGGACGTCGAATCCGTGCGCGGTCAGCAGATGCCGCAGCTCCTGCGGGAACAGCAGCCGCCAGGCCGAGCGCTGGACGACGGGCTCCGCCTCGTCGTCCGAGGTCCACACGCGCGTACGGCGCAGCAGCTGGGCCGTGCGGTCCACGGTGAGCGTGGTGGTGGACCGGTAGGCGGTGCCCTGCCAGGTGAAGGCGTGCACGGCGGGCGTGTCCAGCAGGTCGGTGCGGCCGAGGAAGTACGCGCCGTTGCGCATCTCCGCGACGAGCAGGCCGCCCGGGGCGAGGGCGCGGCGGCAGGAGGCGAGGAAGCCGTCGAGCTGGTCGTTGGTGTGGCAGTACAGCAGGGCGCTGTCCAGACACACGACGGCGTCGAACCGCTCGGGGCCGAGGTCGAAGCGGTGCAGGTCGGCGCGGACGTACCGGGGTCCGGGGTGGTGGGTGCGGGCGTGGGCCAGCATCGCCTCGGACAGGTCGGCGCCGGTCACCGTGCGGCCGGCCCGGTGCAGGTGGGCGGCGTCGCGGCCGGTGCCACAGCCCATGTCGAGGACGCGCGGTCCGGCGCCGTGCCGGCGCAGGCGGTCCTCGGTCCAGCGCCCGGCGAGCCGGCCGGGGTCGGGGAAACGGGCCTCGTACAGCTCGGGGTTGTCGGTGAGCAGGTTGTGCGCGGTCGTGGCGGGCACGGGGTCTCCTTCCTCAGGCCGTGGCGGGTACGGCGGGCCGCGACGGCGCCGGCAGTGATCCGCGCCGGTGCAGCCAGGCCACGCCCAGCGCCGACGCGAGCCCGAACAGCGCGCAGCACGCCCACGGCAGCCAGCCGGCGCCCCCGCGCTCCCCGGTGTCCATGGCCCAGCCGACGACGGCGTTGCCGACGGCGGCGGCGATGCCGGAGACCACGTAGAAGACGCCGAAGTAGGTGCCGGTCAGCTCGGCGCGGCCGAAGCCGGGGACGAGTTCCATGACGAACGGCTGGGCGGCCATCACCCCGAGGTGGAGCAGCAGGGCACCGGCCAGCACGGGCAGGGCGCGCAGGGTCGCGCCGGCCGCCCCGTCCGGGCCGCCGGAGCCGCCCGCGACCAGGGCCGGCGGCAGGAACGCCAGCGCCATCAGGCCGAGGCCGGCGGCGATCCAGCGGGCGCGGTGGCCGCGCTCCTTGAGCGCGCGGGTGAGGCGCAGTTGGAGACTGAGGTTGGCGAGGGTGCCGACGAGGAAGACCAGGCCGGCCGCGCCGTCCCAGCCGGTGGCCCGCCGCGCCCCGTCGGGCAGCAGCAGGTACAGCTGGTTCTCCAGGGTGAACATGCCGACCATGGCGAGGGCGAAGGCGAGGAAGGCGCGGTTGCCGAGGACTTCGCGCCAGTCGGTGAGCACCGTGCCCGTGCGGGGGGCGGCCTTCCGGGCGGGCAGCACCAGGGCCTGGGCGACGGTGAGGGCCGCGAAGATCCCGGCGGCGGTGAGCGCGGAGGTGCGGAAGTCCACCAGCAGCAGCGCGCTGCCCAGCAGGGGACCGATCAGCGCGCCCGCCGTGGCGAACATGGAGAACAGGGCGAACGCCTCGGCCTTGCGGTCACCGGCCTCCTGGGCGAGGTAGGCGCGCACGGCGGGGTTGAACAGCGCCCCCGCGAAACCGCTGAGCACGGACGCGGCGAGCAGGACGGCCAGGTCGTCGCCGAGTGCGAACAGCGCGAACCCCACGGTGCGCAGGGCGCAGCCGGCGATGATGACACCCCGCGGGCCGAGCCGGTCGGAGGCGGAGCCGCCGACGAGGAACAGGCCCTGCTGGCTGAGGTTGCGCACGCCGAGCACGACACCGACGGCGGCGGCGGACAGGCCGAGGTTCTCGCCGAGATGAGTGGCGAGGTAGGGGATGAGCAGGTAGAAGCCGGTGTTGACGCCGAGCTGGTTGACCAGCAGGAGCCGGACCGCGAGCGGGAAACGGCGTATCTCATGCCACGTCCGCATGCGCCGTCACCTCCCGGACACCCAGACCGGGGCGGTCGCCGGCGCGGACGACGCCGTCCGCGCCGCCGATGCCGGTCCACGGGTCGTGGGCGAGCAGCAGGTGGCCGTCGAGGTCGGCCCAGCGGGCGCGGTCGGCGAGGTGGACGGCGGGGGCGAGGCCGAGGCTGCTGGCGGTCAGGCAGCCGAGCATCAGCGCGGTGCCGCTGCCGGCCACCGCCTCGGCGATGCGCAGGGCGGCGTGCACGCCGCCGCACTTGGCGAGCTTGACGTTGACGCCCTGGACGCGTCCGGCGAGGCGGCGGACGTCGTCCAGGTGCACGGCGTCCTCGTCGGCGATGACCGGCAGCGGTGACCGTCGCGCCAGCGCGCCCAGTGCCTCGGGGTCGCCGGGCGCGAGGGGCTGCTCGACGGCCTCGACGCCGAGGTCCGCGAACCGGGGCAGCAGTGCCTCGGCCCGTGCCCTGGTCCAGGCGCCGTTGGGGTCGAGGAGCAGCCGGGCGCGGGGTGCGGCGTCCCGGATGACACGGACGCGCTCGATGTCGTCCTCCGGGTCGGCGGATCCGGCCTTGACCTTGAGGATCCGGAAGCCGCTCGCGGTGAGCCTGCGGGCCTCGGCCGCCGCGTGGGCGAGGGATGTGATGCCGAGGGTGCGGGCGGTGGCCGCCGCCGGGGGTGCCGCGGCGCCGAGGAGCCGGTGGACGGGGCGGTCCGCCCGTTTGCCGGCGAGGTCGAGCAGGGCGGCCTCGACGGCGGCGGTCACGGCCGGCGCCGTGCCCTCGGCGGGCCACTCGCCCGCCCGCAGGGCCGCCAGGGCGCTCTCCGGGTCGGGGAAGCGGGCGAGGTCCGCACCGGCGGCGGCGAGCAGCCGTTGCAGCGTCGCGGTGTCGAGGCCGTAGTAGACGCTGGTGACCGCCTCGCCGTGACCGGTGACGCCGTCGTGTGCGACGGTCAGCCACACGGCGTCGCGGGCGGACATGGTGGAGCGGGAGATGCGCAGCGGCTCGGTGAGCGTCAGGCGCACGGTGCGCAGGCTGGCCTTCACGGCGTCCTTTCCAGGTGGGGTACGGCCGTCAGCGGGTCGGTGACGCGGGTGCAGCGGGCCCAGCCGGTGGCCTCGGCGGCGCCGGGGTGCGGGAGTTGCACGGGGCGGGTGGCCGCCGTGGCGGGGTCGAGGCCGTGGGCCGCGGCGAAGTCGTCGTCGTAGACGGTGCCGAGGTAGCGGTGCGGTCCGTCGGGGAAGACGGTGGCGACGACCGCGCCGGGGTGGACCCGGGCGGCCCAGGCGGCGACCCGGGCGACGGCGCCGGTGCTCCAGCCGCCGCTGACGAAGCTGGTGCGGGCCAGGCGGCGGCAGCTGTCCACGGCCTCGGCCGGGCCGACCCAGTGGACCTCGTCGAAGGCGTCGTAGGCGACGTTGCGCGGATGGATGCTGCTGCCGAGGCCGCGCATCAGCCGGGGCCGCGCGGGCTGCCCGAAGATGGTGGACCCGGTGGAGTCGACGCCGATGAGCCGCAGCGCGGGCCAGCGCCGCCGCAGCGGGCCGATGACGCCCGCGCTGTGGCCGCCGGTGCCGACGCTGCACACCAGGATGTCCAGGTGGTCGAGCCGGTCGACGAGTTCGGCGGCCAGGGAGGCGTAACCGGCGCTGTTGTCGGGGTTGTTGTACTGGTCGGGCCAGTAGGCGCCGGGCAGTACGGCGAGCAGTTCCCGCAGCCGGGCGAGCCGTGCCCCCTGCCAGCCGCCGCGGGGCGCCGGGCGGTCCACGATCTCCAGCCGTGCGCCGTACGAGCGCAGCAAGGCCCGCATGGACGGCTCCAGTTCGTTGTCGCCGACCAGCACGATGGGGTGGCCGAGCGCCTGCCCGGCGAAGGCGAGTCCGATGCCGAGGGTGCCGGAGGTGGACTCCACCACCGGGGCTCCGGGCCGCAGTTCGCCGCGCTTGCGGGCGGCCGTCAGCATCGAGACGGCGGCGCGGGCCTTCATGCCGCCCGCCGCGAGCCCTTCGAGCTTGGCCCAGAATCCGGGGTGCGGGCTCGGCAGGTCGGCGGTGATGCGGACCAGGGGGGTGCGGCCGAGCAGACTGAGCAGTTCCGGGCGGGCGGTGGGGCGTACGGCCGTCGTGGTCATCGCGTGCCCTCCGGAGCGGGGCCGCCGTAGCGGTGGACGGTGCCCGGGCCGCCGTCGAGCCAGAAGAAGGGGTAGGGCTCGGCGCACACCGCGGTCACCCCGTGGCCGAGGAAGCGGGGCAGGATCGCGCTGCCGGTCTGGGCGAACATCACCAGCGGCTTGCCGTGCCGCAGCGCGTGGCGGCGCAGCGGCTCGAAGGTGCCGTTGCCGAGTGTCATGCCGGACACCAGGAGGGCGTCGCAGTGCTCGGCCGCGGCGAGCGCGTCGGTGACGACCGGGTCGCCCCACTCGGTGACCCCGCCCTTGAAGTCGCAGGGCACGGGGTCGAGGCCGCGTCCGCGCAGCGCCTCCAGCAGGGAGTTGACGACACCGACGACGAGCACCCGGGAGCCCGCGGGCACGTCGAGGAGTTCGGCCACGACGCGGGCCCGGGCCCGGGACTTCTCCAGCGACGTCCCGGCGGGCAGCCCGGCCGGGCGGGCCCCGTGGGCCGGGGTGTGCGGGGTGACGTGCATGAGGTAGGCGTCCAGGGCGGCCACCCGCACCGGCAGCAGCGGGTGGTGCAGCAGGCGGGCGACGTCGGCGCCGACGCAGTCGTCGATCGCGCTGTCGGGCAGGGCTCCGGGTTCGACCGCGCAGGAGCCGACGGCTTCGCCGAGGCGCAGGCTGAGGACCTCGTTGCGGTAGCCGGTGCCGCGCCCGTCGTGCCGTACGGCCTGCCGGGTGGTGAAGGCGACGGCGATCCGCCGGCCGGCCGGGTCCGGGCCGAGAGCTCCGGTGCGGGCGCTCTCCAGGAGCGTGTCGAACGTCGTCGGGCCGAGGGCGGTGGTCATCGGATCACCAGCCCGGACCGCAGTTCGCCGAGCAGCGCCTCGACCCGGGCGCGGGCGCCCGGCCCGTCGGCGTCGCCGGCCATGACGTGCCCGAGGTACTCGTTGTTGCTGCCCGCCGCCGTCACCGGCCGCCCCGGCTCGGCGAGCTGCATCTCCAGCACCCCCGCGGTGTCCTGGAGCCGGCCGCCGTCGAGGGCGGCGAGCGTGCCGGAGGCGTGCGGTACGAGGAAGCCGATGGCGGCGCTGCGCAGTCCGGTGTCCCGGCGGCGCAGGTCGGGTGCGCGGCCGAGGGAGACGTCCACGAAGGCGGCGGCCAGGTCGATGCCCGTCACATGGCGGACGAGTTCGGTGATGCGGTTACCGGCGGGGCGTGGATTGACCTCGATGACCCGCGGCCCGGCCGGGGTCAGCTTGATCTCGGTGTGCGCGACCACGCCGTCCACCAGGCCGAGCGCGGTGAGCGCGGCCAGCGCGGTCCGTTCGGCGGCCTCGGTGTCGGCGGCCGGCAGCGCGGCGGGGAACATGTGCCCGGTCTCGATGAACGCCGGTGCCCCGCCGATGCTCTTGTCGGTGACGCCCACCACCTGGACGGTCCCCGCGTACGACACCGTCTCCACGCTCACCTCGGGACCGTCCAGCAGCTCCTCCAGCAGCACGGCCGGACTGCGGTGCTGGCCGCGGGCGTTGACGGGGAAGCCGGCCAGCGCGCGGACGGCGGCGGCGAGTTGCTCCTCGTCGTCCACGCGCCGCACGTACATGCCGGCGCACAGGTCGACGGGCTTGACCACCAGCGGGTAGCCGATCTCCCGTGCCGCGCGCCGCAGGTCGGTCCACTCCTCGTGCACGGCGAAGCGCGGCCCGGGC
Source organism: Streptomyces tricolor (assembly GCF_002155905.1). Lineage (GTDB taxonomy): Bacteria > Actinomycetota > Actinomycetes > Streptomycetales > Streptomycetaceae > Streptomyces > Streptomyces tricolor. The sequence goes on from NZ_MUMF01000089.1 coordinate 17,641, forward strand.
ACTTCGGCCTCCGCGAGGACGCGGCGGGTGGCGTCCTTGCGGCAGGCGTGCTCGACGGCCTCCGGGCCGGGCCCGGGCAGGCCGAGGTGTCCGGCGATCCGTGCCACGGCCGGCAGGTAGTAGTCGCAGGACGTCAGCACGCCGTCGAACGCGAACACCTCGTGCAGCCGCGCCACCTGGGGCAGCAGGGCCTCGGTGTCGTTGGTGTCCGCGGTGATCACATGGCGGGCCCCGAGCAGCGGGTGGGCCGTGCCCTCGGGCGCCGAGCGCAGGTAGTGGTGCAGGTCGCGGGTGAGGAACGTGAAGGCGTGCCCGCCCTCCCGTATCGCCCGTGGCAGCAGCCGGCTCATCGAACCGACCCAGCTCTCGACCACCAACAGATGAGCCACAGCTCCTCTTTTCATCCCGTTTCGTGCCATGCGGTTCCGACGTCGGGGCAGCCCGAGGACGCCTCCGCGCAGGGAGGCGGCCGGGCTGAGCCTCGGATACGTTATCGATAATCATTTTCATTGTCAGCTTCGTTCCTCACGCCGAGGGAGAACTCCTCGTGTCCTCCACCACGCGCCGGGTGGCCCTGTTGTGCGCCCTGACGGCCGCCGCTGCCCTGCTCCCCGCCGCCGCTCCCGGAGCCGCCGCCCCGCTGCCCGCGCTCCGTTTCGGTCCCTGCCCCGACTCCGTCCCGAAGCCGCCGGCACCCGACCGCGTGGAGTGCGCACGGCTGAGCGTGCCGCTGGACTGGGACCGCCCGCGCGGCCCCCGGCTCACCGTCGCCGTCTCCCGTGTCCCCGCCTCCGGCACACCGGCCGAGCGGCGCGGCATCCTGCTGGTCAACCCGGGCGGCCCGGGCGGCTCCGGCCTCCCCTACGCGGTGACCAAGCGCGCCAAGCTCCCGGCAGCGGTCCGACGGGCGTACGACGTCATCGGCTTCGACCCGCGCGGCACCGGCGACAGCGCGCCGGCCGACTGCGGCCCGATGGGCGGGCTGTTCGACAGTCCGGGCGCGGACCCCGTCCCGGCCGGGCCGGCGGCGGAGCGGGCGTACCTGGACCGGCTGCGGCGGACGGCCGACGACTGCGCGGCGGGCGCGGGCGCCGCGCTGCCGTACCTGTCGACGGGTCAGACGGTCCGGGACATGGACGCGATACGCGCGGCCCTCGGCGCACCGCGCACCCATTTCCTCGGCGTCTCCTACGGCAGCTACCTCGGTGCCGCCTATGTCGCCCGGTTCCCGCACCGGACCGGCCGCATGGTCCTGGACAGCGTGGTCGGCCCCGAGGACTGGTACGACTTCGACGTCCGCCAGAGCCGGGCGCTGCTGCGCCAGCGGGACGTCTTCTTCGCCTGGGCCGGCGCCCACCCGGACCGGTTCGGCCTGGGCGCCGGCGCCGACGCCGTGCGCGGGGCCTACGCACGGGCCCGGGACGGGCTCGCCGCGCGGCCGGTCGCCGGGTTCGGCCCGGCGGAGTTCGACCGCAGCGTGTACCGGGCGCTG
>NZ_MUMF01000895.1:0-4528 GCF_002155905.1 Streptomyces tricolor
GGGGCTGTAGTGCGGTCGGTTGCGTGGCGCCGAGGCCGCAGTTCCCCGTGGCCCTGGGGGCCGCAGCGTCGTCGGTCGGGTGGCGCCGCTGTCGGTCGGCGTACCCGCGTAGCCGCGGGCAGTCGTGCCGCTCGGGGTGGCACGGGTGGGCGCTGGGGGTCCCCTGCTCGAAGAGCTCGGGGGAGGCACCCCGTCAGCGCCGGTGAGCGACCCGCCCGGCACCGGCGCCGGGTGCCTCGCTAGCTCTCGGCCGCCATCGCCTCCGCGGCCACGGGTGCCTTCTTCTCCGTCGGCTTCGAAAGATCCGCCGGCTTCGAAAGATCCGCCGCCCCCACGGCAGTGGCCCGCGGAGGCAGCAGTTCCAGCACCGCCTGCCGATCGGCGTCGCTCGTGGCGTCGTCGTACGGGTCGGGCGTACGCGGCACCTGGAGCCGATGCACCGGACCGGAACCCAGCCGGGCGTACCCCCGCCCGGGCGGCACCTGCGCCATCGGCGTCGTGTGCGGCGCCATCCCGAGCACCGCCTCCACCTGCTGCGGCTCCGCCGTCCCGAGCACGACACGCGCGCGCGTGTGCTGCCGTACCGCGTCGCTCAACGCCTCCGCGCTGTCGAACTGCTCGGCCACGACCACGGTCACGTTCGCCGCGCGGCCGTGCCGCAGCGGCACCTGGAGCAGCGTCTGCGGGTCCTTGCGGCCGTCCGCCGTGGCGAGGTGCGCGAAGACGCTGGGGCGGTCCAGCAGGATCCACAACGGCCGCCGCGTGTCCTCCGGCGGCGGGTCGCCCGCCTGCCGGGCCAGGTTGATCGCGATGAGCCGCCGCTCGGTCTCCTGCGCGGCCCACTCCAGACTGGCCAGCGCCCCGGGCAGGGCGCACTCCACGGCGAGGACCCCCTCCCGGCCGGTCAGGCACGCGTACTCGCCGGTGCCACCGCCGTCCACGATCAGTACATCGCCGTACTGGAGGGTCTGCAGGGCGATGGACCGCAGCAGGGTGGACGTGCCGCTGCCGGGGTGCCCCATGGCCAGCAGGTGCGGCTCGGTGGAGCGGATGCCGGTGCGCCAGACGACCGGCGGGACGTCGATCCGCTCCTCCCCGTAGGAGAGGGGAAGCGTGCGCTGGACCTCGCTGGGGTCGGTGAAGCCGAGCACGGTCTCGCCGGGCGCGGTGACGAAACGCTGGGCGGGGATGTCGGCGGGCAGCGGGGCGAGGGCGGTGACGGTGAGCTGGTTGCCCTCCTCGTCCCACGCGAAGTGGTACTCGCGGCTCCGCCCGGCCTTCACGGTGAGCAACTGCTCGATCCGCGCGCGGGCCTGGGGGTCGCCGTCCGGGAAGTAGGCGGGGTAGCGGATCACGAGGTGTCCGATGCGTCCCGCGTCGTCGAACTCGTGCGCGGCGTACGCCTTCTCCCACTCGCCGCCGTGCGCGTACAGCGGCGCCGGGTCGTCGGCGCCCGCGAAGTACGGCACGAGCGCCTCGTACAGCGCCTGGAGCCGTTCGGTCTGCGACGCGTCGGGCCCCTCGGGCGCCGGCGGGGTGCGGTCGCGGCCGTGCCAGGCCGCCGCCGCCATCACGGTGATGAGGGCGAGCAGCGGCCCGTACGGCATCAGGGCCACGATCAGGAACACGGAGGCCACGAAGAACAGCAGCGGCCCGCGCTTGTCCTTGGGCGTGTCCGCCCACCTGCGCCGGCCGGCCGCGGCCAGCAGGCGCAGCCCGCGCGTGACGGTGATCAGCGGGTGGAGGACATCGGTGGCGCTGTCGGCCGCCGTCCGGGCCAGCTCCCTGCTCCGGGCGAGCTGCGTCCGGGCGATCTGGGCGCTGTCCTTGCTCAGGATGCGGGGGAGGGGGCGCCGGGCCACTGCTGACTCCTGTGGGTGCGTGCGGGCGGGACGGGCAGGATCAGAACTTGATCCCGCCCAGGAGGCTGGCCAGGCTCTCTCCACCGGCCTTGATGCTCGGGGCGATGCCTGTGGTCGACAGGTAGAAACCGAACAGGGCCGACACCGTGGCGTGCGAGCCCTTCAGTCCGTCCTTGCGGAAGAACAGGAAGACGACGATGCCGAGCAGCAGCACGCCTGAGAGGGAGAGGATCATTTCGGGCCTCCTGGTGTCGAAGGTGGGGGACAGTCACCATGAGTTCTTCCAGGATCACAGGATGTATCCATACTATTAAAGGTGCAACTGGGTGAAAATCGGTTGATTTCCCCCACCCGGTGGAGGAGGTCAAGGCCCGGTTGACCTGATGGGTTGCCTCGGCCGGGGGCTGTTGCTGATCTTTACCTCGGGCACATCGGGTCATGTGCCACCGGAGCCAGTACGCTGGCGATTCACTCGTACGAAGCAGTCCCCGAATCAGCAAGGAGAGGCGGTCCGGCCGATGAGCGAAGCCCCCGACCCCGAGGTCGTGGAGCTGGCGACCAAGATCTTCGATCTGGCCCGGCAGGGGCAGACCGAGGCGCTCGTGGCGTATGTCGACGCGGGTGTTCCGGCCAACCTCACCAACGACCGCGGCGACTCCCTGGTGATGCTCGCCGCCTACCACGGCCACGCCGACGCGGTGCGCGCGCTGCTCGCCCGCGGCGCGGCGGCGGACCAGGTCAACGACCGGGGCCAGACCCCGCTCGCAGGTGCCGTCTTCAAGGGTGAGACGGACGTGATCAAGGCCCTCCTGGAGGGCGGAGCCGATCCTTCCGCAGGCACGCCGTCGGCCGTGGACACGGCCCGGATGTTCGGCAAGACGGAGCTTCTGGAACTGTTCGGCGTCCACTGACACCGACGCACTGACCAGGTACGACACGGAAAACGGGGGAGGCGGTACAGGGCCGCCGGAAATACGGTCGCGGCAGCACACACCGCGGGTCATCATGACGACGTGATTCACGGACGCGATGGCTGGGCAGGTGTTGCCGCACCGCGCGGGCCGTGATGCGGTCCGCATGGGCCACCGACGAGAGGCAGAGAGAGATGGTCTACAGCAAGCAAGAGACGGCGGGCGCTCCGACGTTGTGTCACGCGGCCAGGTAATGCGTGTTCCCCGGTTGCGTCGACGCTTGATGTGAGGCTGTTTCCCATGTTCGATCCGGTCATAGCGCCCAGCGGTACGCTGCTCGGCCTGCTTCAGCGGGGCCGCGGCGACGGCACGCTGCACGCGCTCACGGCCCCGCGCGCCGAAGCGCTCGCGGCCCTGAACCACTGTGTGCTGCGCGACCCCCGCCACGACTGGCAGGTGGAGAACCGCTCCCTCTACTACGCCCGCCTCTACCTCGACCTGAACGGCGAGCTGGACGCCGTGGCGGCGCACCTCTTCGACCCCGAGGACGTCGTCGACACCGACGAGTCCCGCACCGGGCTGGCCCTGGCCGTCCTCGGACACCTCGCCTCCTACGGCCGGCGCGACGCCCTGGAACTGCTGCGCAGGTACGCCGCGCACGGCACCAACTGGGCCTGGGCCCTGGACGAGCTGGCCCTCAGGGACGACGACGCGGCCCTGCGCGCCCTCGCCGCCCCCGTCCTGGCCCGCTTCGGCACCGACCCCGAGGGCGAGGCCGAGCTGGCCGCCGCCGTACGCGACGCCTTCGAGCCACGGCCCTGGCGGCTGTGGGCCGAGGATCCGCGCGAATCCATCGCCACGCGCGTGCGTGCCGCCCAGGAGACCGGCTGTTTCGACCGCTGGCAGCGGCAGCTGCGACCGACGGGGCCCCGGCCGGGGTGGAGCGTGCGCGCCGTCTTCGAATGGGCCCAGCAGGGCATGGAGCGCGGTGCCGCCCTCCATGTGCCGGCCGCCCGCTGCCTGGTCGCCGTGGCCGGCCCCGAGGACCGGCCCGAGATCCTCCAGGCCGCCCGGACCGGCACCGACGGAGCCCGCTGCACCGCCCTGCGCTACCTCGCCGACAGCAACGACCGGGACGCGCTGGAGCTGATCGAGGCGGCGGTCGCCGACGGCACGGCACCGGTCGTGGAGGCCGCCGTCGACGCCTTCGAACGGATGCGCAGCGTCGCCGCCGTCGACCGCGCGCGCGGCTGGGCCCAGCGCCCCGACGCGCTCGGCGCCGCCGCCGGCCGCATGCTCGCCTGCCGCGGCGGCACCCAGGACCGCGACCTCGTCCTCGGCGCCCTCCGCGAGGCCGTGCGCGGCGAGGGGCCGGACGCGCCCACCCTGTGGACCCTCGTCGACGGCGCCGGACGCCTCGGCATCGCCTGCGCGGCCCCCGTCCTGCGCCACGTCTACCGTGAGACGGCCTCCTCCCACCTGCGTGGCCGCGCCGCCCGCGCGCTGGCCGCCACCGACCCCTCCTTCGCCACCGGCTTCGCCGTCGAATGCCTGTGGGACTGCGAGGAGACCACCCGCGAACTCGCCGCCCGGCACGCCGAGACCGGTGACGCCCGGGTCGTGGAACGCCTGCGCCGCCTGGCCGCCGATCCGGCCGAGGAGGACGAGGTGCAGACCGCGGTCCGCAGCCGCTTCGGGCCCGACGCCGCCCTCGGCTGACTCCCACGGCGGCCGACGCCGCCCTCGGCTGACTCC
>NZ_MUMF01000895.1:4563-4703 GCF_002155905.1 Streptomyces tricolor
ACACCCGTATGCGTGTCGTCATCGTGACCGAATCCTTTCCCCCCGATGTGAACGGCGTGGCCCACTGCGCGCTCCAGACCGCCCGGCACCTCGTAGATCGCGGTCACCACCCGCTCGTCGTCGCCCCCGCCCCGGCGCCC
>NZ_MUMF01000896.1 GCF_002155905.1 Streptomyces tricolor
AGCAGCCGAGGGGGTGGCCGGAGCAGCCGGCCGAAGCGCGCGCATACGCCGACGGCCCACCTGCTGGTCGCAGATGGGCCGTCGGTCCGGGTGGGCGATACTGGGTTCGAACCAGTGACCTCTTCGGTGTGAACGAAGCGCTCTCCCACTGAGCTAATCGCCCGGGCGCAGGAAGAACATTACCCCATGTCAGAGGGTGCTTTCGACCAGGGGCCGGGCGGCAGGCGCCGCCGGCCCCCGGAGCCGCGTCACTGGTCCTTGATCTTCCACGGCATGACGAGGCCGAACTTCCACAGGTAGATGCCGACGAGCACGCCGATGATCACCAGTCCGATCACGGTCAGGGTGATGTTGCGGCGGCGCACCTTGGGGTCGAGGGCCCGCTGGGCCGCCTCGGTGACCTTGCGCTTGGTCCAGCGGAGCACGAGCTGGGCCCAGACGAACTCGGTCGCCCAGATCGCCATGCCGCCGAAGATCACCACCCAGCCGGGACCGGGCAGTGGCAGCATGATGATGCCCGCGACGACCACCGCGAGGCCGACCACGAAGACCCCGACCTGCCAACTCAGATGCAGGACCCGGCGCGCCCTGATGAACTCCGGTGCCCGGGAACCGAGCCCCCGATCGGTCTCCTGCCCGGCCTCGGGCCGGTCCGTCCTCGCCTTGTCTGCCACCACGGCGACCTCGCCCGGCTCGTCACTCCCCGTATTCATACCCACAAACCCTACCCGAGTGAATCCAGTCACCGGAATGGTCGTAGATCCGGTACGAGTTCTCGGCCGTAAGAGTTACGTAAACACACACAAAACCCTCAGAGGGGTTTACAACGGCACCGTAGGTGGCATGTCGATTTCGCCGACGTGCGAATCCCCGAGCGCACACTGAGCGAAAGGCCCTGGCGCTTATGAACACCACGGTCAGCTGCGAGCTGCACCTGCGCCTCGTTGTGTCGAGCGAGTCCTCCCTGCCTGTCCCCGCAGGCCTGCGGTACGACACGGCCGACCCCTACGCCGTGCACGCCACCTTCCACACCGGAGCCGAGGAGACCGTCGAGTGGGTGTTCGCCCGCGACCTCCTCGCCGAGGGGCTTCACCGGCCCACCGGCACCGGCGACGTCCGCGTCTGGCCATCCCGCAGTCATGGTCAGGGCGTCGTGTGCATCGCCCTCAGTTCCCCGGAGGGGGAGGCGCTGCTCGAGGCCCCGGCGCGGGCCCTGGAGTCCTTCCTGAAGCGAACCGACGCCGCCGTGCCGCCCGGCACGGAACACCGGCACTTCGACCTGGATCAGGAGCTCTCGCACATCCTGGCGGAGAGCTAGGTCGCGGCCCCTCGAAGCAGCCCGGCGCCGTCCACTCGGGGAGACGGCTCGGGCCAAGACAACTGCCTACGGCACAGGCCGGCGTCGTCACCGTGCGTGGTCACGGAGGCGGCGCCGGCTTGCGTCGGGCGACTACGGAGCGTGATCATTCGACCGTTCGACGCGCTGCCCGGTCGCCGCCCGACGTGAGAGGCGAGCGCGGGCAGCGGGCCGCGGCTCGTGGGTGACCGGACCGCGGGCGGGCGCGGGGTGGGAGCCGGCCGGTGAGAGGCGGTCG
>NZ_MUMF01000897.1 GCF_002155905.1 Streptomyces tricolor
CCTCGGCCACGCGGGCCGCGACGACGTACCGGCCCACCACCGTTTCCTGGAGCAGGGATTCGACTCGCTGGCGGCGCTGAAGCTGCGCAACCGGCTCGCCGCCGCCACCGGGCTGCGGCTGCCGCCGACGCTGGTCTTCGACCACCCGACCCCGACCGAGCTGGCCCGCCACCTGCTGGCCGAACTCGCCCCGCCGACGGACGCGCAACCGCCCGCGTTCGAGGACGAGGACGCCGCCACGGCCGTCCTGGTCCTGGAGGAACTCGGCCAGTTGGACGAGGCGATCACCCGGCTGCCCGCCGACGGACCCGAACGCGCCCGCATCACCGGCCTGTTGACGGACCTTCTGTCCAGGTGGGGGCGATGACGGTGCGGATGACGTTGCGCACGGCACTGGCGGAGGGCCAGGGGCCGTCCTATAGCATCGCCATGATCGCTACGGCGGGGCGGCCGGACCGGTGCCCCGGCCGCATCGCGCCACGGGGGCACGTACGGCTGACCGCGATCGAGACGCGTGAGCAGGCGGGTATGTCCGGCGCCGCACACACGCACACAAGGGGGAACTGATGGAGAACGTGCAGGCTTGGGTGCTGCCCGCGGGCCCGCAGGACAGGTCCGGCGGCCCGGTGCGCGGTGAGCTGACCCTCACCCGCATCCCGATCGCCTCCCCCGGCGACCACGAGGTGCTCGTCGAGTCCCTCGTCGGCTGCTGGGAGGCCAACATGGAGCACGCCCTCGCGCGCAGCCCCGTCGACATCGTCCGGCAGCGCGGCGAGGACCGGATCGTCCTCGGCACCTGCGGCGTCGTCCGCGTGCTGCGCACCGGCGCGGCCGTGCGCGGACTGCGCGAGGGCCAGGAGTGCCTGTGGATCCCGTTCGGCCAGGTCGACCGCCACGGCTACGCGGAGACCATCTGCGCCTACGACGCGCCGGGTTCGCCCGGCCTGCTGGCCGAGCGCATGGTCGTACCCGCCGACCGGCTGGTGCCGCTGCCCGCCGACGGACGCCACCCGGTGGAGCGGTGGGCGCCGTTCGCGCGGTACTTCACCGCCTGGGACAACTGGCGGGTCACCAGCCGGTGCTGGCGCAGCCAGGTCGACGACGCCTGGGACGAGCAGCCGCTCGTCCTCGGCTGGGGCGGCGGCGTCGTCTTCGCCGAACTCGAACTGGCCCGCCGTGAGGGCTTCCGCACGGCGATGGTCTCCGGCCGGGACAGCCGGCTGAAGGAGATCGCCGCGTCCGGCGCGATCGCCGTCGACCGCCGCGAGTTCCCCGACCTCGACTACCTGCGGGCCAAGGAGTCCACCGACCCCGACGCCATGGACCGCTACCGCGCCTCCGAGGCACGCTTCCTGGAGATCGTCGGCGAACTCTCCGGCGGCCACGGTGTCTCCGTCTTCCTGGACAACCTCGGCGGCGGCCTGCACCGGGCCACCATGAAGAGCCTGGCCCGCGAGGGCGTGGTCTCCACCGTCGGCTGGAAGACCGGCATGCGGCTGTGGAACCTGCGCGCCACCGAGTGCATCAGCCGGCACATCCACGTGCACACCCACGCCTGGCGCCTGCAGGACGCCCCCCGCATCCGCGACGTGATGCAGGAGACCGGCTGGCTGCCCGACATCGCCGACGGCCCGGTGACCCCGTTCGCGCGCGTCCCCGAACTCGCCGAGACCTACCGCCGGGACGACTTCGACACCTACTTCCCGCTGTTCTCCGGCGCCGGGAGGGGCTGAGCCGATGAGCCCGCGTTCCTATGACGTGGCGGTCGTCGGCATGGCCTGCGCGTTCCCCGGTGCCCCGGACCTCGGCCGGTACTGGGCCAACGTGGTGGCCGGTGCCGACGCGGTCACCGAAGTGCCCCCGGACCGCTGGCCGGCCGACCGCCACTGGGCCGGCGCCGACGCGGCACCCGGCGAGCAGTCACCGTCGAAGTGGGGCGGTTTCCTGCCGCCCCTGCCCTTCGACGCGCTCGCCCACGGAGTGCCGCCCGCCTCCCTCGGCGGCATCGAGACCGCGCACCTGCTCGCCCTGCGCACCGCCGACCGGGCCCTGGCCGACGCCGGGTACGAGGAGCGGCCGTTCGACCGGGAGACCACCTCGGTGATCTTCGCCGCGGAGGCCGGGGCCGACCTCGCCTCCGCGTACGCGGCGCGCTCGCTGCTCGCCCAGCACCTGGAGACGGTCCCGGCGGAGCTGGACGCCCGGCTGCCCCGGCTCACCGAGGACTCCTTCCCCGGCACCCTGGCCAACGTCATCGCCGGCCGGGTCGCCAACCGGCTGGACCTCGGCGGCCCCACCTACACCGTCGACGCGGCCTGCGCCTCCTCGCTGGCCGCGCTCGACCAGGCCTGCAAGGAACTCCTCGCCGGAACCAGCGACATGGTGCTGTGCGGCGCGGTCGACACCCACAACGGCCTCCACGACCACCTGCTGTTCGGCTCGGTGCGGGCCCTGTCGCCGACCGGCCGCTGCCGCGCCTTCGACGCCTCCGCCGACGGCATCGTCCTCGCGGAGGGCGTGGCCTGCCTCGTGCTCAAGCGGCTCGCGGACGCCGAACGCGACGGCGACCGCGTCTACGCCGTGATCAAGGCCGTCGGCGCGGGCAGCGACGGCCGCGGCCTCGGCCTGACCGCGCCCCGGCCCGAAGGCCAGCGGCGCGCCCTGGAACGCGCCTACGCCCTCGCGGGCCTGTCACCCCGCGAGGTGGGCCTGGTCGAGGCGCACGGCACCGGGACCGTGCTCGGCGACCGCACCGAACTGGAGACGCTCACCGAGGTGTTCCGCACCGCCGGCGCCCGGCCCGGAGCCTGCTCGCTCGGCTCGGTGAAGTCCCTCATCGGCCACGCCAAGTGCGCGGCGGGCCTCGCCGGACTGATCAAGGCGGTGCTCGCCGTGCACACCGGCGTCCGGCCGCCCACCCGGCTC
>NZ_MUMF01000898.1 GCF_002155905.1 Streptomyces tricolor
TCCTCGTCGCCCGCGCCGCGCGGCCGACGCCACCCGCCCGGAACGAGACGTCCGGCACGGCGTCCGCGGCGCGGGCGACGAGGAGGAGGACGAGTCCGCAGGCGGCGACCAGGAGCCAGCCGGGGCGGGAGGCGTGGGCGAGCCCCGCCGGGCCGGTGTCCGCGACCAGGCCGCCGGCGAGGGCGATGCCGAGTGCGGCGCCGACCTGGCGCGCGGTGGACGTGATCGCCCCCGCCACGCCGGCCCGGGCGGGCGGCAGCCCGCTGACCGCGGTGGTGGTGATCGGCGCGTTGGCGAAGCCGAACCCGATGCCGATGAGCAGGTAGGCGACCAGGAGGAGGGCGATACTCGTGTCCTGGTCGAGCCCGGCCAGGCAGAGCCCGCCGGCGGTGAGGAAGCCGCCCGCCAGGAACAGCGGCAGCCGCGGGCCGCCACGGCCGACCAGCCGGCCCGACCAGGGTGCGCAGACGGTCGCCGCGAGCGCCATGGGCAGGGTCGCGGTTCCGGCGGCCAGCGGGGAGAAACCCCGGGTGTGCTGCAGATAGAGGGTGTTGAGCAGCAGCGCCGCGTTCAGCGCGACGAACACGGCCACGGCGCCCAGGACCGCCCCGCTGAACAGCGGGCCGCGGAAGAGCCGGAGGTCCATGAGCGGCTCGCGCCGGTGGCGCTCCACCCACACGAATCCGGCCGTGGCCGCGACGGCGACCGCGTAGGCGGCCTGCGCCGCCGGTGCTGTCCAGCCGATGCGGGGCCCCTCGATGAGGATGCCGACCCACACGCCGATCGTCACGGTCAGCAGGATCTGCCCCCCGAGGTCGAGCCGCCGCGCCCGCCCGGCCCGGGACTCGGGCACGAACACCGCGCTGAGCACGAGCGCGGCCACGACGACCGGCACGTTGATCCAGAACAGCGACCGCCAGCCGAGGCCCGCGACCAGGGCGCCGCCGGTGACCGGGCCGGCCGCCATGCTCAGCCCGAACACGGAGGCCCAGACGCCGATCGCCTGGGCCCGCTCCCGCGGATCGGGCATGGCGTTGACCACGATCGCGAGGGCCACGGGACTGAGCATGGAGGCGCCGATCCCCTGCACCGCGCGGGCCGCGACCAGCGCACCCACGGACGGGGCCAGCGCGCAGGCCAGCGAGGCGACACCGAAGACGGTCAACCCCCACTGGAACACCCGTCGGCGCCCGAACCGGTCCGCCAGCGCGCCGGAGGAGATCAGCAGCCCGGCCAGGACGACGGTGTACGCGTCCACGGTCCATTCGAGGCCGCGTGTCCCCACGTCCAGGCCGCGCCCGATGGCGGGCAGGCCGACGTTGACGATGGTGGTGTCCAGGCCCACCAGGAACATGCTCAGACAGCAGACGGCGAGCACCGTCCAGCGTCTGCGTCTGCTGAGGGCCAGGGGGTGCGCAGGGGTCGTGGTCGTCACGGTCGTCGTCCGCCTCTCCGGTACACGGGTCGTACCGGGCCAGGCTCGGGCAGGGCGACGCCGACCGGCGAACTTCTTTGCGGAGACGGCAAACAGGCGCCTCGTCAGGCGCGGTCGCGGCGCTCCAGCAGGCCGGCCACCTGCGACCGTACGACCTCCCACGCGGCGGCGGGCAGTTCACCGAGGGCCGTGCCGCGCAGTGCGCCGAGGGTCGCCTCGGCGTCGGTCCCGCAGAGGGTCGTGCCGCTGAGGACGTCGTAGCCGTCCCGCACGGCGACACGCACCCGGTCGGGCGCCCCGGGCTCGGCGTGCAGCGCCGAGGCCACGACCAGCGGCGGCTCTCCCCCGGCCTCGCCGGGCAGCTTGCGGTACGCCGAGGAGACCGGCGCTCGCCAGCGCAGACCGAGCAGGAGGGGGCGCTTGGCGACCACCTCGGCCAGGTCCGCGTCGCGGACGCCCTCCGGCTCCAGGACCGTCGCCCGGGCGTCCAGGACGAGTGCGGCGGGCAGCAGGCAGCGCAGCGTACTGCCGACGATGTTGCCGCCGACGGTCGCCGTCCGGCGTACGGCACCGGTGCCGACGGTGGCGGCGGCCAGCCGCAGCACGTCGGGGGCCTGGGCGTCGATCCGGTGCAGGACCACGGCGCCGCCCACGGTCTCCGGGCCCATGACGTTGGCCTCCGGCACCTCACGGAGGGACATGGCCAGTTCGGGGAATCCGTCCCGCTGCCAGGTCGCCCACACCAGAGTCGCCCCGCCTATCGGCACGGCGCCCTCCGCCAGGCATTCCCGGGCTTCTGTCACGGACGTGGGCAGACGCAGCAGCACGGCGGGCCACCTGCCTTTCTGGGGGCTCGGACGACGGGCGGGCGGATCCGGCCGGCTGCCCGCCGACAGCGCAGTCTTGTCGCACGGCCGGGGGCGCGTACAGGGCTCACACGCGCATGCCACGCGCGCCGACCACCGTCGACGCCGACGCACCACGGACCGCGGCGGGAAGCTGCCGACCGCCGCATCGGGACGCCGTCGGCACCACGGACCGGGGACGTGGAATGGCTGATGCCACTGGGGTGTTGGGGACGGGAGAAGCGGCTGTTGTCATGCCTGACGGAAGGAACCACGCTCCATGGCGCCCGACGCGCGTACGATCACCAACCCGGCCACCCTCCACGACCCGACGCCCTTCGGCTACAGTCACGCCGTCTCGGCACCGGGCCACCTCGTCTTCATCGCGGGCCAGTACGCCTCCGACGCCACCGGCGCCCCGGTGCCCGGCGACTTCGCCGCCCAGGTGGAGCTGGCCTTCGACCGCCTGCGGCTGGCCCTGGAGGCCGAGGGGCTCGGCTACGAACACGTCGTCCGGCTCGGCACCTTCATCGTCGACCACGACGCCGCGAAGCTGGAGGTTCTCGGCAAGGCCCTGCACGCGCGGTTCGGGGACCGGCTGCCGGCCCAGACGCTGAGCGGCGTGGCGTCGCTCGCGCTGCCCGGCATGCTGTTCGAGGTGGACGCGGTGGCCGTCCGGCCGGCCACGCCGGCCTCGGACACCCGCCCGGAGCACGCCTGAGCGGCCGACCGGCCTCGCGGCCCCTAGGGTGGGAGCTGTGACCGGCGAGACGGATCTGCGCACCCTGCTCAGCGACATGCGGCCCGAGCTGAACCCGGGCCGCTATGTCTTCACCATGGCCGAGGGCGGTGTGCCCTCCGGCGTCTCCCCGGTGGCCACGGTCGCCGAGCCGGAGGGCCTCACCCTCGTCGTGTCGCAGGCGGACGCGGACGCGGCCGGGATGGCGTACGACTACGTGGCCGGGTGGATCACCCTGCGCGTCCACTCCGCGCTGGCCGCGGTCGGTCTGACCGCCGCGGTCTCCCGCGCCCTCGCCGACGCGGACCTCAGCTGCAATGTCGTCGCCGGCTTCCATCACGACCACCTCTTCGTCCCCTACGAGCAGGCGGAGCGGGCGGTGGAGATCCTGCGGCGACTCGCCGCGTAGGCCGGGCTCGTCCGTAAATCACCGGCGACTCCCACGCACATCTAGTCAAATTTGACTACGGTTGTCTAGGGTTCTCGCGTGAGTGAGACGACGATTCCGATACTGCCGTGCCGCACCCTTCAGCCGGTTCTCGACTTCTACAGCGCCCTCGGCTTCGACGTGACGTTCCAGCAGACGAGCCCCAACCCGTACGCGGTGGTCGAACGCGGCGGCATCCAGCTCCACTTCTTCGGCATGAAGCGCTACGAGCCGACCGAGTCGTTCAGCACCTGCTACGTCCGGACCGACGACGTCGACGGACTGCACCAGGCCTTCCGGGCCGGTCTCGCGGCGAGGTACGGGAGGGTTCCGACCCGCGGACTGCCACGGATGGGGGCGCTGAGGGACACGTCGCACGGCATGCGGCAGTTCCTGATGACCGATCCGGGCGGCAACTGCATCCGCGTCGGCCAGCCGACGAGCGAGGACCTGCACCACCGGCCCGCGCCCAAGGAGACCTTCGCCCGGGCCCTGCACTACGCGTCCCTGTTCGCGGACTCCAGGGAGGACCCGGCGGCAGCCGCGAAGGTCCTCGACCAGGTACTGCGCCTCCAGGACGAGCGGCCCACGCCTGTGCAGCTGCTGCGCCTGCTGGTGCTGCGCGCGGATGTCGCCAGGCGCCTCGGCGACGAAGAGCTCGCGGTCTCCGCGCTCTCCAGGGCCGCCGCGATCCACCTCACCGCCGAGGAACGGGACTCGGTCGAGGACGACCTCGCGCGTCTGAAGGAGCTGCGGGCGTAGGGGGTTCCCCGCTGGACTCCCCGGCGTCGAGCCCGGACGCGAAGGCCCCCACCCCGCCGTGAGGCCCCCGGTCCCCGGAC
>NZ_MUMF01000899.1 GCF_002155905.1 Streptomyces tricolor
GTCCGGGGCTACGCCGCCCTGAAACGCTGGCCCGGGCTGCCCACCCTCGCCGCGCTGGCCCGCCACCAGGCGGCCTCGTCACCGGGGCGGGCCAGCGCGGCGAGGGTGGGCAGCACGGGCCAGCGTTTCAGGGCGGCGTAGCCCCGGACGTGCCGCAGGGCGGTCAGCGGGCGGCGCCGGAGCAGTCCGTGCAGGTAGCCGGGGAACGGTGTGAACAGCTCGTCCCCGCCGTGTCCCGCGAGGTGCCGGCGCGAGCCCGCGTCGGCGAGCAGCCGCGCCGTGTACCGGGTGCGCGCGATGGTGCGGACGAAGGGATAGGCCTCCTCCGGGTCCACCGGGCGGTCCGCGTCGGCGAACAGCAGCGGAAGTTCGCCGGGGGGTACGACGAGATGCTCGGCGCGGTCCAGCAGGCCGATGGCATGGGCGGCGAAGGCGGCGTCGTCGTTGCCGGCCTCGGCCTCACCCCACCGGAAGGTCACCAGGTCGGGCACGCGGCGCGCGGCGAGGAAGCACAGTGATGTCGAGTCCATGCCGCCGGACAGGTCAGAGCTGAGCCGGCCGTGTCCGGGGGCCCGCTCGTCCAGGGCACCGGCCAGGGCCTTTCCGACGGCCTCGGCACCTGCGGCGAGGGACAGTTCCGGAGCCGGCGGCCGCCACCACCGCACCTGGCGCACCCGGTCCCGCTCCCAGACCAGGCAGTGGTCCGGGGCCGGCGCGGAGATCCCGGACCACAGGGGCCGGTCGGCCAGCGGGGGCGGCAGGAATCCTCCTGTGGCCACGCGCAGGGCCAGCGCCGTCTCGTCGATCCCGGCGCCGGTCATCGCCGCGAGCACATCGGCCCGGTCGGCGGCCACGTCCACCTGGTGCAGCCGGGCGTGGAAGACCCTGCGCAGTCCGGTGACGCTGCCCTGGAAGCGGACCTGCCCGTCGACGGATGCCGCCACATGACAGGAGCCGGGCAGGGACGCCGCCAGGGCGTCCACGTCGGACACCGTGCGGATCCGGGCGGCGAGTTCGGTGAGCCGGGGGGCGGTGACCGGGCAGATCCCGATCACCGCCAGGCGCACCGGGCCCGCGGTGACCACGGTGAGGTCACCGGGTGACCACCGGCCCACCAGCCACGGCCGGCCGGAGGCGTGCGGGAACTCCTGCGGCGCCTCCCAGGGGACGGCCGCGCGAGCCTCGCCCGCGGCCGCCGTGTCCGGCAGGACCACGAACCCGGTGCTACTCATTCGCTCAGCTCTCCGAGAACCGACAACCGAGGATCAGAAGCCGCCCGAGTAGTGGCCGAAGATGTCCTTGCCCCAGCCGATGAAGCCCAGGGTGTCCTCGTTGAACTCTCCGACCTCCACCACGGTCGGCGGCTCGTACGGCTCGGAGTTCGAGATCTCGATGTTCTCGTTCATAACGCCCTCCTCAGTCACGGAAAGCAGCTGGTCAGCTACTCACCGAATCGTACATATGACCGAAGGGCATGATCAATCCGATTTCCACTCACGCCACAGAGGGCGCTCGGCTCCCGCACAGGCACCGGCAAGATCGCCGATGGCCTGCGGAAATGATCATGAAGAGGCGCAGGGAAAGCGTTCACTTCGCCGTCGTGCGGGTGGCCTGAAATCGAGGTTCACGCCCGCGAACGGTCCGTCAGCGCCGCCGGCG
>NZ_MUMF01000900.1:0-181 GCF_002155905.1 Streptomyces tricolor
CGATGCTGCGGCGCAGGCTGATCAGCGCGGCACGGGCTCGATCATTCACGGTCTCCATGACCTGCATGCTCGCGCACCCGCACACCCGGCTGTGCCCCGCCAGTGCACACGAGGAGAGACGTACACCACAGCCGCGGCCCGCCGGCCGGTGGTTCCTTCCAGCCGGCGGGCCACAGTGGTG
>NZ_MUMF01000900.1:208-766 GCF_002155905.1 Streptomyces tricolor
CACCGACCCCGGGCGCACCCTGAACCCTCACCCCAAGGGGAGGGAAACCAGCCATGGCCGAAAGCGACGACTACCGCACCGTCATCCGCGAGGAAGACGACGGCACCCGCCTCATCGCCGTCGTCCGACGCGACCCCGAAACCGACCAGCTTGCCGACGACGAGATCATCACCGACCTCAAACAGTGGATAGCCACGAGGAAGCAGCCCGACCGCGAGCGGTGGCCCAAGCCGGCACCCTTCAACACCTGGCTCATGACGACCAAACCCGGCTCTAAGGACCCATGCCCCGAGTGCGGCTGCTACAGCCTCCGCCTCGCCCCCGTCCCGGACAAGCCGGGCGAGGAGAGGGTGATCTGTACGATGAGCCAATGCGAGGCGTCGCCGTTTTACCGCGACTGAGCGCGCGGGTCAGTGCTCCCACACAAGCGGGCCGCCGCCGCGCCACTCGATCCAGCCCGCGGCCACGACGTCCGTGTCCTCGATCGGGTCCAGGCCGGCGCGGCGCAGGAACTCCACCACATCCGCGAGGCTGAACGCGCGCCCGCTGATCTCACCG
>NZ_MUMF01000901.1 GCF_002155905.1 Streptomyces tricolor
AGGCGGCGCAGCATCTGCACGGCGGGTTCGGCGCGGACACCGACTACCCGCTGCACCGCTATCACGCCTGGGCCAAGCACCTGGAGCTGGCGCTCGGCCCGGCGGCGGCGTACGAGGAGCGGCTGGGCGACCTGCTGGCCGCCCACCCCCTCGGCTGACGGTGCCGGCCGGCCGACGGCCGGGCCGCNNCCGCCGTCGACGTTGACCGCGTCGATGCCCTGCTGGACCAGGTACATCGTGACCTGGGCGGAACGGCCGCCCGAGCGGCAGATGACGTGGACGCGGCCGTCCTGCGGGGCGGCCTCGGTCAGCTCGCCGTAGCGCGCCACGAACTCGCTGACGGGAATGTGCAGGGCCCCCTCGGCGTGACCCGCCTGCCACTCGTCGTCCTCGCGGACGTCCAGCAGGAAGTCGCCGTCCTTGAGGTCCGTGACCTGGACCGTGGGCACACCAGCTCCGAAATTCATGGCTCCGACGCTACCCGAAGCCCGGGCGGTTCAGGCGTGCCCCAGCAGACCGGCCAGTTCCGCCTCCCGCTGGGCGATGTCGGAGCGCAGCCGGCCGGCGATCTCGTCGAGCAGCC
>NZ_MUMF01000902.1 GCF_002155905.1 Streptomyces tricolor
GCACCACGGCGTTCCAGGTGTTGGAGAGCAGGTCGAAGGCGAGGCGGGCGCGGCAGTCGGCGAGGAAGGCGTCGGTCGTCACGTACCAGATGGTGCCTGAGCGGCCCTCTAGCGTCGGTGCGAACGGTCGGAACAGGCACGGAGAGGACCGCGTGATGAGAATCGGCGTACTGGGAACGGGCAGCATGGCCGACGCGCTCGCCACCCACTGGGTGCGGGCCGGGCACGAGGTGACCATCGGGGGACGGGACGCGCACAAGGCGGAGCGGCTCGCGACACGCATCGGGGGCGGCGCGAAGCCCGGCAGTCTGCGGGCGGCGGCCGAGTCCGGTCAGGAGGTGGTGCTGGCCGCGCTGCCCTTCGGGGCGGGCGCGGACGTGGCCGGGGAACTGCGCGCGGCCCTGGAGGGCAAGGTCCTGCTCGACTGCTCCAACCCGGTCGGGCCGGGCTTCCGGCTGCTGACGGAAGGAGGCCCCTCGGCCGCGCGGCGACTGGCTGCGGCGGCGCCGGGAGCGCACG
>NZ_MUMF01000903.1 GCF_002155905.1 Streptomyces tricolor
GGTCCATCGCGTCGCCGCCGCCGCAGGTGAGGTTGGCCGGCATCTTGTCGACGAACTTCACCAGGACCGGGTGGCTCAGGCCGTGCTGCGCCGGGGACGTACCGCGGCCCTGGTCCAGAACGCCGGAGCCATGGGCGCGCAGCGGCCGGATCCCGTCGTGCTGGCAGTCGCGGACCGCGGACGCCGGGCGTGGGGCTTCACCGTGGTCGGATCGGCGGCGATCCCGTGGAGTGTGCCATCGAGGACGGCGGCCCCACGCTCGCACGCGGTGACTACGGTGCGCGCGAACCAGTCGGCCTGCTCGGGAACGGACAACGTCCGAACCGTTTTCACGTCAGCACGGACCCGCTCACGGTTGGCAGCCTTACTGTCAAACTCCTCGGGACTGTGATCCCACTGCTTCGCATGCGCCTCGCTTTCACCTGCAATGGTGGACGCCCACAGAAGGGCCTCTCGCCTCAACTTTGGATCAGGTCTGTCGCACGGGAAACGAACAGCAGCGTTCACGAGCAGGTAGCGGACGTTGCCGGCTTCTGCACCACGGGTCAGGCTGACGCGCCACGTGCTGGGCGTCGACCTCACGTATCTGCGGCCATCAGCGAGGCTGTCGGTGATGGAGCGGGGAGAGGCCTCGACGCCGGCTGCTCGAAATTTACTCAGTACGGAATCGACCTGCTTGCGAACCATCGGAAGGTGGTCGGCGCTGAGCTTCGGCATGCACACCACGGGTGCTTTTCCGGAGCACTGCATAGGTGCATGGCCGCTCAGAACGGGATCGTGCGGTCCCCAGTTTTCAACCATTCCCTGAGCTGTGTTCATGCCGGCAAGCGCCAGTGCCGTAGCGAGGCTCGCGCGGATGATCACGTGCCGTATTGGCATCCACAGCAGCAGGGCGGCCATGGCGATGGAACCGGTAAAGAGAAGGTGGGGCACCAACGACCGAAGGGAACGATCTCGCCGAATGCGAGCGAATCCGTGCGTTCGCCGGAGACGTGTCGGTACCAGAACGTCGTGGACGTCACTGAGAAAGCGACAAGCACCCATGTCACCACGGCGACCAAGGGGGCTGCGAGCAGCCTCGGCACGTGCAGGCCGGCAGCGAAGCCGATGACGACATGTGCTGCGCACAACAGCATGCCGAGAACCAGGGGGCGCACACTGTCGAGTTCGGCGCAACGTCCTCCTGGATCAGGCGGAGAGCGGCGGCCAGGATGAGCATGAACCATGCCAGCGTCACAACGGGGAAGAGAATGTTCGCCGCGATCCGGAATCGTGAGCGCGCCGGGGCCAAGACCCACACTGCAGCTTCCCTTAGCCGACCGCTTTCCCACGCCGCCAGAGCCGACGCAACGGCGTAGGCGAAGGCGTATATGGGACTAAGCGCATCGGCGACGATCGCAGGCGCCCACCCATGGTAATCGACCAGTCCATTAATAGAACAGGACCAGGCCAACAGTGAATAGTGCGGCCCGAGACGCACCCGCAGTGCGTAGATTGGTTAGGAGCTTTAAAATGTCCCTCGGGCGAAAATTACGGGAATGCTAGACAAGTGGAGGGGTGCCCGTTATGGACGCCCCTCCACCCGAATAATTAGCAGGCGCTAGTCGGCATAGGAGGTATCGACATAGACCGAGTCGACATCCAGCCTTCACCAAGAGTGAAAACGGTCATCGCGTTCAGGGCCTCGGCCCCGCCCCCTCCAACGTCATGTTCCCGGCCCGTCGGCGGTTCAGCAGGTCCCCAACGAGCCCTTCTCTGAGGCCCTTCGCTCCGGGTGCCGGGCGCCGGTGCGACTCGCAGGCCGGGAGCACTCCGAATCGCCGCGGCATCCGTCTGCGGCACCACTGCGGCATCGACCAGCTCACCTCCGAGCAGGCCGATCCGTCCGTCTCCGCCGATCTCGTCCGCGGCACCGCTACCGGACGAGCCGCAGGGTCGTCGGCGGCGCCATCGAGCCCCTGGGCTCCGCGTTGTGGGTCGCGCTTCATTGAGGTCCGCCCCATGGCCGAGTAAGGACAGATGTGCGATGCGACGCTGAACAGGATGAACTCGTGGGAGACTGATCAGGCGGCACTTCGGTCAACGCCATTGTTGTGGCATGAGGAAGCTCACGGCATTCACGTTACCCGTCGCCGTAGCGACGCTCTTGCTCGCTGGCTCTGCCATCCCCGCTCACACCGGTCCCTACTGGAACAAGCAGGCCAAGTGCCAAGCGAGCGACCCGGACGGCCGCCGGATCCCCACTCGTCTGGGCAACGGCGAGCTGGGCTCGAACCACTTCTCCGGCAAGCACAACATCAAGGAGTGCGCACTCGTCACCATCCCTCTCCGAGACAAAGTCGACAAGGTGGACGGGGCGAACCTTCAGTACTGAGGATGGGCCTCGCATCGAGCCCACGGGCGGGTCAAAATCATCGTCAAGGCCCGATACGCTCGCAAGACGACCGACGGGCGCTACGACGCCGGTCGAGGGCAAGTGATCGGCGTGATCACCGCGTACTGCAACGGCATGCGGAAATGTCCCAACTGGGTGAATGAGTAACGCGGTGAGCGAAGACGAGCGCGAGATCGAAGACCTTCAGGTCGAGGTAGCCGCCCTCCTGTCGGACTACGTCCACGCCCCACTCCTGGAGGACCAGTACGTACGCGGAGTCCTGCCGGTGCCGTCTCAGGCACCGGCCGTCCGGGCTGTCCTCGGAGACCGGGCCGAGAGCACGCCGGCGCGGCTGACCGCCTACGAGATCCCCCTCAGAACCGGTGAAGATCTGCGCACGGCGTACGACGTCGTAGCCCTCCTCCGGGCCGTGCACACCGGAACCCACATCTACCCGCGCAGCCGGGTCACCTCAGTCATGGGGATGGACCTCTACCTGGTCGACCCGGCCCAGGTGAAGGAAGCTTCGTTCACCACCGACGACTGGACTGCCACGCTGCTGCGCTGCCTGGCTCATCCCTGTGATCCGCCCGAGGAACGGCACGGGGCGCGACTGCGCGGCTTCCTGTTCCGACACGGGGGTGCGCTGCGCCTGTACATGGACAGCGACGAGGTGCGGGGAGTGATCGCCGCCGACGTACGGCCCGGTGGTGCACTGACCGCACTGCTGGCGGCGCTGCCCTCACTGCTCGGCGAAGAGCACAGGATCTCCGAAGAACCGGGCGACCCCCACTGCCGGTATCTGGTGGACCTCACCGACTGGTGAGGGCACTGCCCTGAGCCACCGACCGGATCAGCACCCGGCCGGGCGACGCGGTATCGCACCCCTGACCATTCCTACGGCCATGCCCGCATCCGCTCGGCGAGCGGGAGGCCGGCCGAGGCGCCCGCTGCGGGCGAGCCGCTTTCGAGACCTTGAGCTCACCCGGCTGGCTCGCTGGACGCACCGGACTGGGGCCTCTGATCGGGGTCGGCGTCGCACCTGCCGTGCACCAGCGGGCAGCGGCCGCCGCAGCAGCCGAAAGCGTCATCGCCGCACTGCCGCACGGGCTGGACACCTCGCCGGCCCGCTCCTGGTGGAAGGACACGACCTGTCCGGCGGGCAGTGGCAGCGCATCGCCGTCGCTCGCGCCTTCCACCGCGACGCCCCTGTACTGGTGATGGACGAACCGACCGCCGCGCTCGACGCCCGCGCCGAGCACCGCATTCATTGCCGGTCGGCGAGACGGGCGGCGACGGCGGGCCCGGCCAC
>NZ_MUMF01000904.1 GCF_002155905.1 Streptomyces tricolor
CCGTGCCGTCGGCGGGCTGCTCGGCGCGGGCCGCGGGCACGGAGCCTTCCCCCCGCCGGTCCGAGGTGACCGCCGTCTCGGTCCGCGCGGCGGCGCGGCGCTGCGTTCCGGGGAGCCGGGCGCTCCAGCGCGTGAAGTTCACTTGGGGAAAGCCTCGTGGGTGCTAGGGCGGGCGGGTGCCCGTCCGACGTCGTAGGGCAGTCTGGCAGGGAGCGGGCCGCGGCGGGCGACAACCGTCAGACGCCGGGGCGGGCCGTGGAGTTCCTGGGTCCGGTCAGGACGACCCCTTCGGGTCGTCGGAGGGGCTGTGAGGAGGCTTTCCACCGGCCGCGAGTTCGAACTCCGCTCGGGGATGTTCGAGCGAGCCGAGCGAGACGATCTCCCGTTTGAAGAGCCCGGCGAGGGACCATTCGGCGAGCACCCGGGCCTTGCGGTTGACGGTCGGCACCCGGCTGAGGTGGTACACGCGGTGCATGAACCAGGCGGGGTAGCCCTTCAGCTTGCGCCCGTAGACCTGCGCGACGCCTTTGTGCAGGCCGAGGGAGGCGACCGAGCCGACGTACCGGTGCGCGTACGTCTCCAGGGGCTCGCCGCGCAGGGAGTGGACGATGTTGTCGCCGAGGACCCTGGCCTGGCGGAGGGCGTGCTGGGCGTTGGGGGCGGTCTCGGTGCCGGGTTCGGCGGCGGTGACGTCGGGGACGGCGGCGGCGTCGCCCGCGGCCCAGGCGTGCTCGGTGCCGGCGATGGTGAGCTGGGCGGTGCAGCGCAGCCGGCCGCGTTCGGTGCGCGGCAGGTCGGTGGCGGCGAGCAGCGGATGCGGTTTGACGCCGGCCGTCCACACGACCGTACGGGTCGGGAAGCGCTGGCCGTCGCTGAGTACGGCGACGCGGTCGGCGCAGGACTCCAGGCGGGTGTCGAGCAGCACCTGGATGTTGCGGCGGCGCAGTTGGGTGAGGGTGTAGCGGCCCATCTCGGGGCCGACCTCCGGGAGGATGCGGTCGGTGGCCTCGACGAGGATCCACTTCATGTCCCCGGGGCGGAGGTTGTGGTAGTAGCGCGCGGTGTAGCGGGCCATGTCCTCCAGCTCGCCGAGGGCCTCGACGCCCGCGTAGCCGCCGCCGACGAAGACGAAGGTGAGGGCGGCGTCGCGGATCGCGGGGTCGCGGGTGGAGGAGGCGATGTCCATCTGCTCGATGACGTGGTTGCGCAGGCCGATGGCCTCCTCGACGGTCTTGAACCCGATGCCGTACTCGGCGAGGCCGGGGATGGGCAGCGCGCGGGAGACCGAGCCGGGGGCGAGGACGAGTTCGTCGTAGCCGAGGAGTTCGGCGGCCCGGCCCTCCTCGGCGGTGGCGAGGGTGGTGACGGCGGCGGTGCGTACCGCGTGGTCGATGGAGGTGACCTCGCCGATGACGACGTGGCAGTGGTCCAGGACGCGGCGCAGCGGTA
The DNA here is from genome assembly GCF_002155905.1 of Streptomyces tricolor. GTDB lineage: Bacteria > Actinomycetota > Actinomycetes > Streptomycetales > Streptomycetaceae > Streptomyces > Streptomyces tricolor. The sequence goes on from NZ_MUMF01000904.1 coordinate 1,450, forward strand.
CGACGACATGGCGCGGGGAGATCGAGCCCGCGGCGGCCTCGGGGAGGAACGGCTGGTACGTCATGTAGGGGTCGGGCGTGACGACGGTGATCTCGACCTCGCCTCGCCTCAGCTCGGCCTTCAGCTTCCGCTGGAGGCGCAGGGCCGTGTACATCCCGACGTAGCCGCCGCCGACAACCAGAATGCGCGCACGTTCCTTCACCATCCCATGACGCACCCGGCGCTGGTGTTTGTCCACAGCCCCGGCAATTTGTGTGACCGGCGGCCGGGTGTGCGCAGGGCCGGCCGCGGGGGTGGTGCGGGACGAAAGGGGGCAGGTCAGCGGGGGCGGACGACAGGGTGCGAAGGGCCGGAATCGGGACGTACACGCCCCGTACTCCGATCGGGGGGCGCACTGTGCGGAACCTGCCCCTTCTGAATTGACGGTCTCTCAACTATGTTCGTGTGTCGACGGGGTGTAGTGAATGTGGTCGAACGGGTCCGCGACGGGCGGGTTCGGTCGGGACCGATGCCACTTCCGCGCACTTCGGATTCAGTGGCGGGGAGTCTCCGGGGGGAGACGTCATTACCGGGGGAAACACATGCATGTTCAGGACACGCACTGGGCATCCGCAGCCACCATCGCGGGCGGCGGCAAGCCGATGAGCACGGCGGGGGGCAACGGACGCGCGGACGGGGCGCGGACGACTCCGCTGCGGGTGGACGCACAGCGCAATCTGGAGCACGTGCTGCGTGCGGCGCGTGAGGTGTTCGGCGAGCTGGGGTACGGCGCGCCGATGGAGGACGTGGCGCGGCGGGCCCGGGTCGGGGTCGGCACGGTGTACCGGCGGTTCCCCAGCAAGGATGTGCTGGTCCGGCGGATCGCCGAGGAGGAGACGGCGCGGCTGACCGAGCAGGCGCGGGCGGCGCTCGGTCAGGAGGACGAGCCGTGGTCGGCGCTGTCGCGGTTCCTGCGGACGTCGGTGGCCTCGGGGGCGGGGCGGCTGCTGCCGCCGCAGATCCTGCGGGTCGGCTCCGCCGGTTCCGCCGAGGAGGCTCGGGTGCCTCAGCAGCGGGTGCAGCCGGGCGGGGCCGAGCTGCGGCTCGTGGCGGAGGAGGCCGCGGTGGCCGACGACGCCGGGGCCGGGGCGCTGCTCGAAGTGGTCGGGCAGCTGGTGGAGCGGGCGCGGGCGGCGGGTGAACTGCGGACGGACGTGTCCGTGGGTGACGTGCTGCTGGTGATCGCCACGGCGGCCCCGTCGTTGCCGGATGCGGCGCAGCAGGCTGCCGCGTCCGCGCGGCTGCTGGACATCCTGCTGG
>NZ_MUMF01000090.1 GCF_002155905.1 Streptomyces tricolor
CCGCGGCCAGCGCCCGCAGCCCGGCCCAGCCGCCGGTCCGGGCGTGCGCGGTGAGGGTGGGGTCGCCGCCGCCGACCAGGACGAGTTCCCGGGTGTCGGGTTCGAGGGCGGTGCGGGTGGTGAGGCGGTGGTCGGGGCCGAGGGCGGACAGGGCGGCGACGGCGGTGGCGATCTTGGTGGTGGAGGCGGGGGTGAGGGCCCGGCCGGCGTCGGCGCCGTACAGCTGCTCGCCGGTCGCGACGTCGACGACGGCCGCGGCGCGGGTGTCGCCGAGCGCGGGGGCGTCCAGGAGGGGCTTGAGGACGTCGGAGAGGGCCGTCGGGTCCGGGGCGGACTTCTTGGTGCCGACGGCGCTCGTCACGCCGCCCAGGCCGGTCAGTACGGGCCCGGCGCTGGGCGCGGGCCGGGGCGCGGCGGCCGTGCCGGAGCGGCCGTGATCTGCGCCACCTGATCGCTCCAGGGCGGCGGCCCGGTCCCGCTCGGCCGTACGCTGACCGTTGGCGTCCCAGGGACCGGCCGCGGTCACCACGCCGACGGCCAGCGCCAGGCCGGCGGTGGCGGCGCCCGCGGTGTACTGCCAGGTCCTGACGGTCCGCGGACGGGAGAGGCGGGGAAGGTGCACGGGCCGGACCCGCACGGCTCTCGTCAGCCGGGCGAGGCGCGGCCCGGCGGCCGTCACGGCGCCCGCCAGACGCGGTCGTACGGCGTTCGCGATCCGCACCACCTGCGGTCTCGCGGCTCGCCAAGGCCTCAGCTTGGGCACGACCACCAGCCCCTTTCGCGATCACACACCTGCGTGAGGGACACTTAACCACCAGAACTATGTGCTGATCATGGAGGAGCCACCGGTGGAGTTCGACGTCACGATCGAGATCCCGAAGGGTTCGCGGAACAAGTACGAGGTGGACCACGAGACCGGTCGGATCCGCCTGGACCGTCGTCTCTTCACCTCGACCGCCTACCCGACCGACTACGGCTTCGTCGAGAACACCCTCGGCGAGGACGGCGACCCGCTGGACGCGCTGGTCATCCTGGACGAGCCGACCTTCCCGGGCTGCCTCATCCGCTGCCGCGCGATCGGCATGTTCCGCATGACGGACGAGGCGGGCGGCGACGACAAGCTGCTGTGCGTGCCGGCCACGGACCCGCGTGTGGAGCACCTGCGCGACATCCACCACGTGTCGGAGTTCGACCGCCTGGAGATCCAGCACTTCTTCGAGGTGTACAAGGACCTGGAGCCCGGCAAGTCGGTCGAGGGCGCCAACTGGGTGGGCCGGACGGACGCCGAGGCGGAGATCGAGCGGTCGTACAAGCGCTTCAAGGAGCAGGGCGGCCACTGACCGGCCGGTTTGCCTTTCGCGGGCCGCGGCACCCTGCGTGGGGTGGCGCGGCCCGTTTGCGTACCCATGCGCATACTGAGGCCTACGGAAGGTGTCGTTCAGGGAGCGGTGCGAGGTGACGGAGGCGGACGACCGCAAGCCCCGGTCGGACGAGGCGCGGTACGACCCGGAGATCACATCCGAGTTCGCCGTTCCCGAGGGCCTGGAGGTGCCCAAGGGCGGTGAGTCGGAGACGACCTCCGAGTTCGCGGTGCCGGAGGGGCTTCAGACGCCGCAGCCGCCGAGCGCCGAGCCGGAGGGTTCGGCGTTCAGCACGCCGAGCACCTACAGCGCCCAGAACGCCCCGGCCGCGTTCACGCCGGCCACCGGAGTGCCGCTGGTCAGCCTGGTCAAGGACGCGCCCTGGCAGGACCGGATGCGCACGATGCTGCGCATGCCGGTGACCGAGCGGCCGGCGCCGGAGGTGGTGCAGCGCGAGGAGGAGGGCGGTCCGGCCGTCCCGCGCGTGCTGGACCTGACGCTGCGTATCGGGGAGCTGCTGCTGGCCGGCGGCGAGGGCGCGGAGGACGTGGAGGCCGCGATGTTCGCGGTGTGCCGGTCCTACGGCCTGGACCGGTGCGAGCCGAACGTCACCTTCACGCTGCTGTCGATCTCGCACCAGCCGTCCCTGGTGGAGGACCCGGTGACGGCGTCCCGGACGGTACGGCGGCGGGGCACCGACTACACCCGGCTGGCGGCCGTCTTCCGGCTCGTGGACGACCTGACCGACCCGGAGACCCACGTCTCGCTGGAGGAGGCCTACCGGCGGCTGGCGGAGATCCGCCGCAACCGGCACCCGTACCCCGGCTGGGCGCTGACCCTGGCGAGCGGGCTGCTCGCGGGTGCGGCCTCCGTGCTGGTCGGCGGTGACCTGATCGTGTTCGTGGCGGCGGCGGTGGGCGCGATGCTCGGCGACCGGCTGGCATGGCTGTGCGCGGGGCGCGGGCTGCCGGAGTTCTACCAGTTCACGGTGGCCGCGATGCCGCCCGCGGCGATCGGGGTGGCGCTGACGCTGGCGCACGTGGACGTGAACGGGTCCGCGGTGATCACCGGTGGGCTGTTCGCGCTGCTGCCCGGGCGGGCGCTGGTGGCGGGGGTGCAGGACGGGCTGACCGGCTTCTACATCACCGCCTCCGCGCGCCTGCTGGAGGTCATGTACTTCTTCGTCGGGATCGTCGTCGGGGTGCTGATCGTCCTGTATTTCGGCGTGAAGATCGGCGGCAAGCTCAACCCGGACGCGGCGCCGATGATCTCCGAACGGCCGCTGATCCAGATCGCGGCCTCGATGCTGCTGTCGCTGACCTTCGCGGTCCTGCTCCAGCAGGAACGATCCACCGTGCTCTGGGTGACCCTCAACGGGGGTGTCGCCTGGTCGGTGTACGGCGCGATGCACTACGTCGGCGACATCTCGCCGGTGGCCTCCACGGCCGTGGCCGCGGGCCTGGTGGGGCTGTTCGGTCAGCTGCTGTCCCGGTACCGGTTCGCCTCCGCGCTGCCGTACACGACGGCGGCGATCGGGCCGCTGCTGCCCGGTTCCGCGACGTACTTCGGTCTGCTGTCCATGGCGCAGAACGACGTGGACAAGGGGCTGGTGTCGCTGGCCAAGGCCGCGTCGCTGGCGATGGCCATCGCGATCGGGGTCAACCTGGGGTCGGAGATCTCCCGGTTGTTCCTGCGGGTCGGCTCCGCCGGGAAGCGGCGGGCCGCCAAGAGGACCAGGGGGTTCTGAGCGCCGTCCGGCTCGGGACGCCCTGATCGTCGGCGGCTGCGGGTGCGTGCGGGTTCCTCGCGCAGTCCCCCGCCACCCTCACGGGGCGCGGTAGTCGCCCTGGTCGTAGTCGTACGGGTACTGCTGCTGGGGATGCTGCTGCGGGTACTGGTGCTGGGGATGCTGCTGCTGCGGGTACTGCTGCTGGTCGTAGTACTGGTTGTCGTAGCCGCCCTGGTTCCAGTGCTGCTGGTCCTGCTGGTAGGGCTGCTGGTCGTACTGCGGGGCGTACGGCTGCTCCGGCTCGATGCGGCGCAGGCGGGTCGTGGCGTCGTCCATGACCGGGGGCTGCTGGAACCGGGGCTGCGGGTGGACGGGCTGCTGGGCCGGCTGCGGCTGGGTCTCGCGGGGCTGCTTCTTGTTCTTGCTCCGCGCGCGGAGGTACTCGATCACGATCGGGATCACGGAGACGAGGACGATCAGGATGAGGATCGCCTCGATGTTCGCCTTGACGAACGTGATGTTGCCCAGCCAGGAGCCGAGCAGGGTGACACCCGCGCCCCACAGGATGCCGCCGAGCACGTTGAAGATCAGGAACGAGCGGTACCGCATGCCGCTGACGCCCGCGATGATCGGCGTGAACGTACGCACGATCGGCACGAAGCGGGCCAGGACCAGGGACTTGGGGCCGTACTTCTCGAAGAACTCGTGCGCCTTGGTGACGTTCTCCTGCTTGAACAGGCGCGAGTCCGGCCGGTTGAACAGCGACGGGCCGACCTTCTTGCCGAACATGTAGCCCGCCTGGTCGCCGAGGATCGCGGCGACGCAGATCAGGACGATCGCCGCCCACAGCGGGAAGTCCAGCTCGCCCGACGTGATCAGCAGACCACAGGTGAACAGCAGCGAGTCACCCGGCAGGAAGAAGCCGATGAGCAGGCCGGACTCGGCGAAGACGATGAGCAGCAGACCCCAGATGCTGTACGTGTCGAGCAGGTAATTGGGATCGAGCCAGCTCGGGCCGAGGGCGAGTGTCATCACGGGTCCGGGCTCCTGAGGGGTGAAGGCGGCTTTGGGCGGCACGGCGTCCATGTACGGCCGCACAAAGCTATCAACGTGAGGTGACCGCCCCAGGTTCCACCGGCGGTTCCAGGATGCACTGTGAGGGGACCGGGAGAAAGCTGTGACTCATGGGGCCAGGCCCGGGAGCGGGCTCCCGGGCCTGGCTGCTAGGAGGCGTGCCGGTCGGCGTTGGCGAGGATCGCGTCGCGCAGGTGCTCGGCGACACCGGCTCCCATGGCGTCGTAGTACGCCTTGAAGCGCTCGTCGGAGACGTACATCTCCCCGAAGCACCGGTGCATCTCGTACGGCACCTCGAAGTACCACCGGCTGATGTGCTGCCGGTGCTCCTCGGCCAGGTCCATGGCCGCCCCGCCGGACGGCGGCTCACCGGCGGCCACCAGGGCCGCGTACCGCTCGTTCCAGGCGTCGGTCTCGGCCTGGATGCGCTGCCAGTCCTCCTTCGTGTAGCGGGCGGCGCGGCGCTGCGACTCGGCGTAGGCCTCCGTGCCGCCCCAGCGCTCCCGCGTCTCCTCGGCGTACTGCTCGGGGTCGTGGTCCCCGAAGACCTCGAACCGCTCCTCCGGCGTGAGGTTGATGCCCATCGTGCGTGCCTCCAAGGCGTGCTCCACGGCCGCGGCCATCTTCTGCAGCTTCTCGATCCGGGCGGTCAGCAGTTCGTGCTGCCGGCGCAGGTGGCTGCGCGGGTCCGCGTCCGGGTCGTCGAGCAGGGCCGCGACCTCGTCGAGCGGGAAGCCCAGCTCCCGGTAGAACAGGATCTGCTGGAGCCGGTCGAGGTCGGCGTCGCTGTAGCGCCGGTGGCCGGCGTACGTCCGCTCGCTGGGGACGAGCAGGCCGATCTCGTCGTAGTGGTGCAGGGTGCGCACCGTGACGCCGGCGAACCCCGCGACCTGTCCCACGGAGTAGCTCACTTTCCGCTCCTTGTCGTCGGTACGCCTCCACGCTGAGGCCTCACGTCACGTGAGGTGCAAGCCGTATTTCCCCGGGATGTTGCATGCGTTTTGCTCGTTTAAGTCCGTTTATGGTGAGCCCGTGGCCCAGGAGACGACGCAGGAGCCCCCGAGCGCTCCGACCGCCCCGGCACGGGCTCTGCTGCCGTTCATCCTGCCCGCCGTCGTCGTGGGCGTGGCCGCGAGCCTGGTCTTCGTCGGGGTGAGCGCGGCGGCGGAGCGGCTCCAGGGGGTGCTGTGGGGGCCGCTGCCGGACGCGCTCGGGGTGGGCCGCTTCTCCGTGCTGTGGATGTGCGTCATGCTCACGGCCACCGGGATCGCCGTCGGCCTGGTGGTGTGGAAGGTCCCCGGCCACGCCGGGCCGGACCCGGCCACCCTCGGCCTGAACGCCCCGGTGCTGCCGCCCGCCGTGCTGCCGGGTCTGCTGCTCGCCACCGGCCTGATGCTGGCCGGCGGTCCGAGCCTCGGTCCGGAGAACCCGATCATCGCCGTGAACGTGGGCCTCGCGGCCTGGCTCGGCGGGCGGTTCCTGCCCCGGACGCCGGGCGCGCTGTGGCCGGTGCTGGCGGAGGCGGCGACGATCGGCGCGCTGTTCGGCACGCCGGTGGCGGCGGCGCTGGTCATCTCCGAGGCGCTCGCGGGGCGGCCCATGCGGGGCCGGCTGTGGGACAACCTGTTCGCCCCGCTGACCGCCGGGGCGTGCGGGGCGATGACGACCACCCTGGTGGCCCACCCCACCTTCGACCTGGGCCTGCCGCCGATGGGCCACCCGCACGCGAGGGACGTCCTGGCCGCGCTCGTGATCGCCCCGGCGGCCGCCGCGCTCGGCATGGGCGCCGTGTACGCCTTCCCGTACGTCCACGGGGCGCTGCGGCGGCTGCGGCACCCGATGCTGATGCTCCCGGCGGGCGGGCTCCTGCTGGGCGCCCTGGCGGCCGCGGGCGGCGAGCTGACGCTGTTCAAGGGGCTGTCCGAGATGGGGCAGCTGGCCCGCGCTCCGGAGGGCCGGTCGGCGGGCGGGTTCGCGACGCTGGCGGTGGTGAAGCTGGCGGCGCTGCTCGTCGCCGCGTCCTGCGGCTTCCGGGGCGGCCGGATCTTCCCCGCGGTCTTCGTCGGCACCGCCCTCGGCCTCGCCGCCCACGCGCTCGTGCCGGCCGTGCACCCGGCCGTGGGCGTGGCCGCGGGCGTCCTCGGCATGCTCCTGGCGATCACGCGGCAGGGCTGGGTGAGCCTGTTCACCGCCGCCGTCCTGGTCGTCTCGCCCGCCGTCCTCGCCCTGCTGTGCGTCGCCTCGCTGCCGGCCTGGCTGCTGGTGACGGGCCGGCCGCAGATGCAGCTGCGCGAGGACGGCACCCCCGTCCGCTGACCCCCCATCCCCCTGGAGGCACATCCCCATGGCCCTGCACCGAGGTCCCGAGCGGCACGAGGCGCGGACGGTGTCGGTCAACCCCTTCTTCGGGGCGGCCGACCCGGTCGGCGGCATGGCCGAGGCGCCGCCCACGCACCGGCTCCCGGACGCCCCGCTGCCCCCGGCCACCGCCTACCAGCTGGTGCACGACGAGCTGATGCTGGACGGCAACTCCCGGCTGAACCTGGCCACCTTCGTCACCACCTGGATGGAGCCGCAGGCCGGGGTGCTGATGGCGGAGTGCCGGGACAAGAACATGATCGACAAGGACGAGTACCCGCGCACCGCCGAGCTGGAGCGGCGCTGCGTGGCGATGCTGGCCGACCTGTGGAACGCGCCGGACCCGTCGGCCGCGGTGGGCTGCTCGACGACCGGCTCCAGCGAGGCGTGCATGCTCGCCGGGATGGCGCTCAAGCGGCGCTGGGCCAGGCGGAACGCGGACCGGTACCCGGGCGCGCGGCCCAATCTGGTGATGGGGATCAACGTCCAGGTCTGCTGGGAGAAGTTCTGCGCCTTCTGGGAGGTGGAGGCCCGGCAGGTCCCCATGGAGGGCGACCGCTTCCACCTGGACCCGCAGGCCGCCGCCGAGCTGTGCGACGAGAACACCATCGGGGTCGTCGGCATCCTCGGCTCGACCTTCGACGGCTCCTACGAGCCGGTCGCCGAGCTGTGCGCGGCCCTGGACGCCCTCCAGGAGCGCACCGGGCTCGACATCCCGGTGCACGTCGACGGGGCGTCCGGCGGGATGGTGGCGCCCTTCCTGGACGAGGACCTGGTGTGGGACTTCCGCCTGCCCCGCGTGGCCTCGATCAACTGCTCGGGCCACAAGTACGGGCTGGTCTACCCGGGCGTCGGCTGGGCGCTGTGGCGGGACCGGGAGGCGCTGCCCGAGGAGCTGGTCTTCCGGGTGAACTACCTGGGCGGCGAGATGCCGACCTTCGCGCTGAACTTCTCCCGGCCCGGCGCCCAGGTGGTGGCGCAGTACTACACGTTCCTGCGGCTCGGCCGGGAGGGCTACCGGGCGGTGCAGCGGACGACGCGGGACGTGGCCTGCTCGCTCGCCGGCCGGATCGCGGCGCTCGGCGACTTCCGGCTGCTCACGCGCGGGGACCAGCTGCCCGTGTTCGCGCTGACCACGGCCGACGGCATCACGTCGTACGACGTCTTCGACGTCTCCCGGCGGCTGCGCGAGGGCGGCTGGCTGGTGCCCGCGTACACCTTCCCGGCCCACCGCGAGGACCTGTCGGTGCTGCGGATCGTGTGCCGCAACGGCTTCTCGCACGACCTGGCCGACCTGTTCCTGGACGACCTGACCCGCCTGCTGCCGGAGCTGCGCCGGCAGCCGCACCCGCTGACCCGCGACAAGGGCGCGGCGACCGGGTTCCACCACTAGGGCCCGCGACGCCGGCGTGATCCGACGACAGGCGCTAGCCGGGGGCGTACGGGTTCTCCGCGTCGTCGGCGAGCAGGCCGGCGAACGGTTCGCCCTCGCCGGCGAAGGTGTAGGCGCCCTTCTCGATGCGTTCGACGAGGCCCCGGGTCCACTCGGCCTCGGAGTCGGCCGTGTGGACCCACATGTTCATGATCTCGCCGATGTGGCCCAGCTGTTCGGGGCCGTCCTCGGGGACGTAGTGCTCGGTCACCGAGGACCGCCACGCCCCGATCCTCCGGGTCCGCTCCTTCAGCAGGGCCACCGCCTCGGCCCGCGGCAGGTCCACCATGAAGCCGATGGCCGCCGTCTTCACGTCGCCCCGCTGGTCGTAGGTGACCAGCGCCTCCCGCAGCAGGGCGAAGTACTCCTCGGTGCCCCGGTCGGTGAGTTCGTACTCGGTGCGCGGCGGACCACCCGCCGTGGACGGCGCGATCTCGTGCGCGTGCAGCAGCCCCTGCTTGGCCATCTGCTTCAGGGCGTGGTAGATCGAGCCCGGCTTGGCGTTGGACCACTCGTGCGCGCCCCAGTACTCCAGGTCGCCGCGGACCTGGTAGCCGTGGGCCCGCCCGTGCTGGCGGACCGCGCCCAGCACGAGGAGACGGATCGCTGACATGCGCTCCAGGTTATTGCCGTACGGCTATCCCCCCTGCTCCAGGGCCACCAGCTCGTACGCGGTCTTCCCGTCCAGGGACTCGCGGATGATGTCGGCGTGGCCGGCGTGCCGGGCCGTCTCGCGGATCAGGTGCAGGCACAGCCAGCGCAGCGAGACCCGGCCCTCCGGCGGGAACCAGGGGTCGGGCGGCAGCGGGAAGGTGTCGTCGAGGCTGGGCGCGGAGCGGATGAACTTCTCCGTCTCGGCGGCCACCTGCTCCCAGTAGGCCAGCTGCGAGGCGACCGTCTCGTCCCCGACCAGCTCGTAGGTCTCGTGCCAGTTCGACGCGTCGCGCTCCACCGCCGGCGGCTCCTGCTTGCCCCGCGCGACCCAGATCTGCTCGACCTCGGCGACGTGCTTGAGCAGGCCGCCCAGGGACAGCGCGCTGACGCTGGGCCGGGTACGGGCCTGCTCCTCGGTCAGCCCGAGCAGCGCCCGGCGGATCCCGCCGCGCTGCTCCTCGATGAACGCGAGCAATGCCCCGCGCTCGTCGCCCCTCGCCTCAGCCGGAACGTGCGTGACCATGGCGTGCTGCCTTTCGTTCGGTGGTTCACCGGGGCTGTCGCGCCCCGACACCGACGAAGCTACGGGCCATTGAGGACAGGAAGTGTCCTCAATGGCCCGGGCGCGCCGAGGGATCCGGGATCGGGAAAGGGACCGCGGTAGCGGAAGGTGCCCGCGGGCGGCTAGAAGGGGAATCCGCTGCGGCCGTGCTGCACCGAGATCCACTTCACGGTCGTGAACGCCTCCAGCGTGGTCTCGCCGTTGAGGCGGCCGAGGCCGGAGTGCTTCTCGCCGCCGAAGGGCACGATCGGCTCGTCGTGGACGGTGCCGTCGTTCACGTGGAACATGCCGGTGTCGATCCGCTTGGCGAAGGCCACGCCCCGCTCGATGTCACCGGTGTGCACGGCGCCGCTGAGGCCGTACGGGGTGTCGTTGACGATCCGGACCGCCTCCTCCTCGCCGTCGAACGGGACGAGGAAGACCACCGGGCCGAAGACCTCCTGCCGCAGCAGCGCGGAGTCGGCCGGTACGCCGGTCAGCACGGTCGGCTCGACCAGGTTGTTGGTCGTGCTGCCGCGCACCAGGGCGGTGGCGCCCTCGGCGAGCGCCTGCTCGACGGTGCCCGAGATCGCGTTCGCCTGCGCGGAGTTGATCACCGGGCCGATGACGGTCTCCGGGTCGCGCGGGTCGCCGACCTTGAGGGACCTGACCTTGGCGACGAACTTCTCGGTGAACTCGTCGGCGACGGACGCGTCCACGAGGACCCGGTTGGCGGCCATGCAGACCTGGCCCTGGTGCACGAACCGGCTGAAGACCGCCGCGTCCACCGCGTAGTCGAGGTCGGCGTCGTCCAGCACCACCAGCGCGCTGTTGCCGCCCAGTTCGAGGACCGAGCGCTTGAAGTGCCTGGCGCAGACGGTGGCGACGTGCCGGCCGACCTTGTCGGAGCCGGTGAAGGAGATGACCTTCGGGACGGGGTGCTCGAGGAACGCGTCACCGATCTCGGCGATGTCGGTGACGACGACGTTGAGCAGGCCGCCGGGCAGCCCGGCCTCCTCGAAGATCTTGGCGAGCAGGGTGCCGCCGGCGATCGGGGTGTTCTGGTGCGGCTTGAGCACCACGGCGTTGCCGAGCGCGAGGGCGGGCGCGACCGACTTCAGCGAGAGCAGGAAGGGGAAGTTGAACGGGCTGATCACGCCCACCACGCCCACCGGGACCCGGTAGACCCGGTTCTCCTTGCCCTCCGTCGGGGAGGGCAGGATCTTGCCCTCGGGGCGCAGCGCGAGGTGGATCGACTCGCGCAGGAACTCCTTGGCGAGGTGCAGCTCGAAGCCGGCCTTCACGCGAGTGCCGCCCAGCTCCGCGATGATCAGGTCGGCTATCTCCTGCTCGCGGTCCTCTATCAGCCGCAGGGCCCGCTCGAAGACCGCTCGCCGGGTGTAGGGGTTGGTCTCGGCCCACTTCTTCTGGGCGCGGGCGGCGGCCTGGTAGGCCTGGTCCACCTCGTCGACCGTGGCCACCGTGATCGAGGCCAGCTTCTCGTCGTCGTAGGGGTTGAAATCGATGACGTCCCAGGAGCCCGTGCCCGGGCGCCATTCGCCGTCGATGTACTGCTGGGCCAGGTCGGTGAAGCAGGACGACATGTGATCCCTCAATCGCTAGCGGACGCCAGATCTACGCCAGGTCTGATCGGACGTCATCGTACTTGCGACAGAAGGGAGTTGGGATGCGTCAGGAGAGTTGCAGCAGACCGCGGAGCAGGTCCCGGCTCTCGTCCGGGCCGGGGCTGTCCTGCTGGAGCTCCTTCAGGGCCTGCTCGTACTGGGCGACGTCCTCGCGTTTGTCCAGGTAGAGGGCGCTGGTCAGCTGCTCCAGGTAGACCACGTCGGACAGGTCGGACTCGGGGAAGCTGAGAATGGTGAAGGCGCCGCTCTCGCCGGAGTGCCCACCGAAGCTGAACGGCATGACCTGCAGGCGTACGTTGGGCCGCTCAGAGATGTCGATCAGGTGCTGGAGCTGGCCGCGCATCACCTCGCGGTCGCCGTAGGGGCGGCGCAGGGCGGCCTCGTCCAGAACGATGTGGAACTCGGGGGCGTTGTCGGCGAGCAGGTACTTCTGCCGCTCCAGGCGCAGGGCGACCCGGCGTTCGACGTCGGCGACGCTCGCGCCCTTCATGCCGCGCAGGACCACCGCGCGGGCGTACTCCTCGGTCTGCAGCAGGCCGTGCACGAACTGCACCTCGTAGGCGCGGATCAGCGAGGCGGCGCCCTCCAGGCCCACGTAGGTGGGGAACCAGCTGGGCAGGACGTCGGTGTAGCTGTGCCACCAGCCCGCCACGTTGGCCTCCCGGGCGAGGGAGAGGAGCGACTCGCGCTCGGCCTCGTCGGTGATGCCGTAGAGGGTCAGCAGGTCTTCGACGTCCCTGGTCTTGAAGCTCACCCGGCCCAGCTCCATCCGGCTGATCTTCGACTCGGAGGCGCGGATCGAGTATCCCGCCGCCTCGCGCGTGATGCCCCGTGCTTCACGCAGTCGCCTGAGTTGCGAGCCGAGCAGCATCCGCCGCACCACCGATCCGGGCTCTCCCGCGCTCACGTTCGCCAGCCTCCCCAACCGTCTTCAGGGGCCGAAGTCTGCCACTAAAACGCTCCGTGCAGTACTCGGCCGGTTACGGAAACGGAAAGGCTCGGCCGTTTTCGCGGGGTCCCGGAGAAGGAGAGGTCCGGACCTCTGGCGGGCCCCTGGGGAAGATGGCAGAAAAAATGGCCAAGAAGTGGTACGGGCAGTGCCATTTCGGTCGCGTGCACGTGCATCTGCCCTTGCATCTGCTCTGCGCATCCGAAACCATGGTGCCGCGCCACCGCTGCATCGCAACGACCGCGAATTCCCGGGAGTGCCTCGCATGGGGACGAATGGATCGACCATGCTCAAGCCGTTACGGCAGGGCCTTCCGCCGCTGGACCCCGCGGCCGCGTCCGATGCCGCCTCCTGCGCCCTGCCCGCCCGCTACGAGGCGGTGGGCGAGGCCCGGCGCTTCACCCGGAAGACGCTGGAGCAGTGGGACGCCGGCGAGCGTTTCGACGACATCTGCCTCGTCGTCTCGGAACTCGTCACCAACGCCCTGCGCCACGCGGTGCCGGCCACCGCCTGCCGCGCCGAGGCGCACCAGCCGCCGGTGCGCCTGCACCTGATGCGCTGGAGCGAGCGGCTGGTGTGCGCGGTGCGCGACCCGAGTCACGAGTCCCCGGTCCCGCGCGACTCGGACGACTTCTCCGCCGAGTCGGGCCGCGGGCTGTTCCTGGTCGACTCGTTCGCCGACAGCTGGGGCTGGCACCCGCTCGCGGGGGCTCTGGAGGGCAAGGTGGTCTGGGCGATGTTCCGGCTGCACACCGCCGGCTGATCCGGTACGCACCGGTGGACGCGCTGTTGTCTACGCGCGTCCACCGTTCACGTGCATATACCTGTGCGAGCCGACATCGTTGCCAGCGCCGACGCCCGGACGGAGGCCGGTGTCAGCTCGCGATCAGGTGGTCGAACTCGCCGTCCTTGATGCCGAGGAGCATCGCCTCGATCTCCGCGCGCGTGTAGACGAGCGCCGGCCCGTCCGGGAAGCGCGAGTTGCGTACGGCGACGTCGCCGCCCGGCAGCCGCGCGAACTCCACGCAGGAGCCCTGTGAGTTGCTGTACCTGCTCTTCTGCCAGGCCACTCCGTTCAGCTGCGTTGCAGCCATGCCGTTGTACACGTCGTACCCCCCGTACACGCCGTCGACGTCGCGGTCCACAGGTCGCTCCCCGGTGGTGCACTGGCTGGTGAGGCCATAGATGCTGTGGTCAACTGACCCGGATCATAACTCTGTTCACGTGCCGATGCATGAGCAGATGCACGTGCACGAGGAGTGGTCCCGCGATTACAGTTTTGACGCCCGCTTTACCGAAGCCGCTCCAGCGTCTGCCCCGGAGCCGGCAGGGCATGCTCCGGACCCTCGTGCACAGGAAAAGACGCGCACCGCGCCCCTGGTGTTCCAGGGGCGCGGTGCGGGTGCGGTCGGAAGGGGTTGGCCGGATCGGCATCCGCCCGCCGGAGGGACAGCGTCCGCTCGCTGTCGTAGCCCGGCGCCTCCCTCTCTACGACACCGGGAAGCGGAGGCCGAGCCGCCGGACGCAGGCCATCCGGTACCGGTGGCCGACGCGGAGCGGAGGCGGTCCGGGCGGGCGGCCCGCTCGGGGCGCGGGACGCGGCCGGGGCCTGCTCGGGACGGGGAGCGCGGCCGAGGGGAGGTGCGCGGCGGGTCAGCGGCCGGCGTACGGCAGCAGGGCCATCTCCCGCGCGTTCTTCACGGCGCGGGCCAGCAGCCGCTGCTGCTGGGCGGTGACCCGGGTGACCCGGCGGCTGCGGATCTTGCCGCGGTCCGAGATGAACTTCCGCAGCAGGTCGGTGTCCTTGTAGTCGATGTAGGTCACGCCCGCCTGGTCCAGGGGGTTGGGGCGGTTCCGTACGGGCTTGCGGTCGCTCTTGCGAGGCATCAGACCTCCAGCAGGGTGTCGAAGGCGGGCGGGAGCTTCCTCCAGGAGTCCCGTCCGGCGGCGTACTCGGCGTCGGTGAGCAGGCAGGACTCCAGCAGGTGCGCGAGTCCCTCGCGGTCCAGGCCGGGCGAGGTGAAGACCAGGTGGTTGCAGCGGTCGCCGTGCTCGGGGTGCCAGTCCAGGGCCGCCGCGGCCCGGCGCACCGGCGGGACCATCTCCCAGGCCGCGTCCGGCAGCGCGGCCAGCCAGGGCCCCGCGCCCTCCACGCACAGCGCGCCGCCGGCCGCGTCCCAGTGCAGCAGCGTGTCCGGCTTGTCGGCGAGCCAGAACCGGCCCCGGCTGCGCGCGGCGGCGCAGGTCAGGTCCTCCAGCGCCGCGTAGAGCCGCTCGGGGTGGAAGGGCCGGCGGCGGTGCCAGACCAAGGTGGAGACACCGTGGTCGTCGGCCTCCTGGGGCAGCAGCGCGCAGGCCGGGTGCTGGGCCGCCGCCGCGGCCTCCACGTCGAAACCGGCGAGGGCGGCCCGCGCGAGCGTCTCCGGGGCGGGCGCGCCCGCCGGATCACCGTGGCCGATCGGGACCCGGCGGGCCGTCGGGTGGAGCTGGGCGAGCAGCTCACGGTCCTCGTCGTCGGCCTCCGGGGAGTCGGCGACGGCGAGCACGGGGGCGTACTCCAGCTGGCGGGCGAAGGTGTCGGCGACCGTGCGCTGGTCCGTGGCCGCCGCGGCGAGCCCGGCCTCGGCGAGATCGTCGCCGTTGCCGAGGTACGGCAGCACCAGCGCCGGGTCGACGGCGGTGATCACGGAGGTGACGGTCAGTCCGCCGGACGCGATCACCTCGGCCATCGCCTTGGGCTCGACCGAGTCCCACAGCTCGACGATCGCCAGCCGGGTCGCGCCGGCGTCGGCGAGCCGGCGCAGCTCGGGCACGAGGTCCTCGCGCAGCGCGCAGCAGGCGCAGTCGTTGACCAGGGGGGTCTCCCCCGTCGACAGCACGCCGCCGCGGTCGCGGACCGTCCGCACGACCGTGCCGGCGGCGGCCGTCGCGAGGTCGTGGTGGAGTACGACGCTCCCGGGCACGTCGGCGAGCAGCCGGTCGACGGCCGCCGCGCGGGCCGCGGAGTGCAGCCCCGCCACGACGGCCACCGGCAGGCTCACGCCCCGCCCCGCTTCCCGTACCGGCGCTCGAAGCGCTCGACGCGTCCGGCGGTGTCCAGCACGCGCGCGGTACCGGTGTAGAAGGGGTGGCTGACGTTGGAGATCTCGACGTCCACGACCGGGTAGGTCCGGCCGTCCTCCCACTCGATCGTCTTGCCGGTCGGCCGGCCGGCGAGCGTCGAGCGGGTGAGGAAGGCGTGGTTGGCGGCGCGGTCGCGGAAGACGACCGGCCCGTATTCGGGGTGGATTCCCTCGCGCACGGCGGGCTCAGCGCTCCTCTCGGAAGTCGACGTGCCGGCCGGCGACCGGGTCGTACTTGCGCAGGGTCATGCGGTCCGGGTCGTTGCGGCGGTTCTTGCGGGTCACGTAGGTGTAGCCGGTTCCGGCGGTGGACCGGAGTTTGATCACCGGGCGGAGTTCGTTGCGTGCCATGCTGCTATCTTACTGAAAATGAATTCCATTAGCGTCAACTGTTGAGGAGAGCTACGTCACCGTGTCCGCGCACTGCATGCTCACCGGAGCCCAGCCGGGCTTCGGCAACCGCATCTCCCACTCCCACCGGCGCACGTCCCGCCGCTTCGACCCGAACATCCAGAGCAAGCGCTACTGGCTGCCCAGCGAGGGCCGGTACGTCCGGCTGCGACTGAGCGCGAGGGCGGTCAGGACGGTGGACACGATCGGTGTCGAGGCGGCCGTCGCCCGCATCCGCGCCCGGGGGGTGCGGGTCTGATGGCGAAGAAGAGCAAGATCGCGAAGAACGAGCGGCGCAAGGAGATCGTCGCCCGGTACGCCGAGCGCCGCGCCGAGCTGAAGGAGATCATCCGCCGGCCCGCCACGCCCGAGGCCGAACGGCTCGCCGCACAGCGGGAGCTGCGCCGGCAGCCCCGGGACGCCAGCGCCACCCGGGTGCGCAACCGCGACCAGGTCGACGGCCGCCCGCGCGGCTATCTGCGCGCCTTCGGGCTGTCCCGGGTGGGCCTGCGCGAACAGGCCCACCAGGGATATCTGCCCGGAGTCCGGAAGGCCTCCTGGTAACTGCTGGTAGCTTGCGCTGCGGGCCGTCCGGCGAGGACGGCCGGCCGCTACCGCGGAGGGAGCTTTCCGGTGACTACTGCGAGTGCGAGGGTGCGGGGCGCGGCCTTGGCCGCGGGGCTGGCGGGCGCGCTGGCGCTGACGGCGTGCAGCGGCGGCTCCGGGGACGAGGGTTCCGGAGACGGTGGTTCCGCGGGCAAGGACGGGGCGTCGGTCTCGGCCTCGCCGGGCGCGTCCGCGTCGGCGGGCACGGCCTCCCCGGGGGCGACCGGCGCCTCCGCCGACCTCCAGGGCAGCTGGATCACCACCGCGGACGGCAAGATCGTGGCCCTGGTGATCACCGGGAAGCGGGCCGGGATCTTCGCGACCGGCGGGACGATGTGCAGCGGGAGCGCGGGGGCCGAGGGCGGCCTGCGGACGATCCGTCTGACGTGTCCCGACGGCGGCAAGGAGCGGACCACCGGGACGGTCGACTCCGTCGACGCCACGACGCTGAAGGTGACCTGGTCGGGTGAGACCGGCCAGGAGACGTACACCAAGGCGGAGGGCGGCAAGCTCCCGTCGGGACTGCCCACGGCACCGGTGCCGCGCTGAGGGCACCGGCGGGGGCCGGTGGGCCGGTGCGGGCCGGTGGGTTGTGCGGGTCTGCGGGCCGGTGTGGGCCTGTGGGCCGGTGCGGGTCTGCGGGTTGTGCGGGTCGGTGGCCGTGCGGGTCTGTGACCCGTGCAGGTCTGTGGGTTGTGCGGGCCTGCGGGCCAGTGCAGGTCTGTGGGTTGTGCGGGCCTGTGGGTTGTGCGGGCCTGCGGGCCAGTGCAGGCCTGTGGGCCGGTTCGGACCTGCGGGTTGTGCGGGTCTGTGACCCGTGCAGGTGTGTGGGTCGTGCGGGCCCTGCGGGCCAGTGCGGGCCTGCGGGTTGTGCGGGCCTGCGGGTTGTGCGAGTCGGTGGCCGTGCGGGTCTGTGACCCGTGCAGGTGTGTGGGTTGTGCGGGCCTGCGGGCCAGTGCGGGCCTGCGGGTTGTGCGGGCCTGCGGCCCGTGCAGGTCTGTGGGTTGTGCGGGGCCGCAGGCCGGTGCGGGGCCGAGGCCGGTGCGGGCTCGTGGGGGTCCTGGGGGCGAAGGCGGCGGCGCTGAAGCGGCGCATCGGGCGGGGCGCGTGCGCGCGCCCCGGGCGCGGGGGCCATGATGCGGGGGAGACCGTCACGACCTCGATGGGAATGCTCATGCGCGCTCTTCCGCTCACCGTCCCCGTTCTCGCCGCCGCCCTGCTGCTGACCGCCTGCGACGGCGGCGGCGGGGACGGGAAGAGCGGTTCCGCCTGTGAGATCGGCGAGGTCTCGGTGCAGATCGGGTCGGCGAGTGTGGCCCCGGCCGCCGGGGACACCGGCGAGATCCCGGTGAGCATCACCAACCAGAGCGCCGCCTGCACCCTGGACCACTTCCCGAGCGCCGTGCTGAGCGGCGGCGGCAAGGAGGCCACCGTGCCCGCGCTCAAGGGGGCGAAGGCGCGGAAGCTGAAGCTGGCCAAGGGCGACTCCGCGTCCTTCTCCATCAGCTACGTGCGCGGCGCGGACGGCGCCGAGAACGCCCTGGCGGCGCAGACCGTGAAGATCACCCTGCCCGGCACGGACACCTCCAAGAGCTTCCCGTGGAAGTACGGTCCGATCGCCGGCAAGGCCGACGGGAGCGGACCGGACGCCTCGGTGAGCGCCTTCCAGCAGGTCGGCGACTGACCCCGCGCCGGCCGCGGGCCCGGCCCTCATTCCAGCCGCGGCCGGGCCCTGATCTGCGCCCGGTCCGCCGCGCGTGCGCCCTCGGTCCAGCCGGCCGCGTCGCTCACCCCGCGCAGCCGGGTCGTGGTGGTCTCCGGGAACATCCGCTCCAGCCGGCCGGTGACGGCTGTCGCGCGCGTGGCCAGCACCGGCAGCAGGTCCTGGGTCACCTGGGTCTCGGCGGCGGCCCTGAGCCGGTCGCCCACGCGGTGCGCGTAGGCGGCGAGGAACGACTGCCGGAAGGTCTTGGTCCGCTTTCTCCCGCCGGCCCTCTGGGCCGCCTCCGCCGTGGTCATCGCGTGCGTGGCCTGCACCAGCACGGAGGTGTAGAGCAGTTCGACCGCCTCCAGGTCCGCCTCGAAGCCGACGACGGTGGAGAAGCCGAGCGGTTCGTTCCACACCGCGCGGCAGTGGTTCGCCGTGGCCACCGCGTCCAGCAGGACCGCCTTGGCCTGTTCGTACGGCGCCTCCACCCCGATGCGGCAGGCACCGGGCGCGTCCGGTGCGGGCGCCTCGGCGGCGAGCAGCGCCTCGTCGACGCTGTGCCGGGCCATCAGCTCCTGCGCCTTGGCGGTGAGCGCCTCGGCCTCCTCCGGATAGCCGGTCGCCTCGGCCTTGGCGAGCAGCGCGCGGATGCGGGTGAGCATGCGGGAGGCGGCCGGGCCGGGGGCGCGGCGGGACTCCTCCTCCAGGGGCTCCAGGGCGGGCAGCCGCAGCAGCAGGCGGTACAGCTCCAGGACGGCCGTGGCGTGCGAGAAGCGGTCGGCGGTGCGCTCGGGGCCGGCGGGCAGCGCCGCCAGCTGATCGGCCCAGCGGCGCCCGCGCGGACGGTCCCGCCCGGCCTGCGCGCGGATCAGCGCGGCGGCCAGGCGGACGTGCGCCTCGTCCAGCTCCCGCCGCACCAGCCGTACGACGTCGGCGGGCTGCCAGCCGCGCTGCCAGGCCGTCGCCACGAAGTCCTCGCCGCGCCGGGTGAGTTCGGCGTCGGCGGCCGGGTCGGCGGCGAGCAGGGAGGCGCCCGTGTCGAGGCCGGTGTCGGTGTCGTCGTAGAGGGCGGCCCGGAAGGCCCGCTCGACGGTGCTGGCGGTACTGGTCACGCCGTCGATCGTGCCACGGCCCGCCGACAGTGCGGGGCGGTCGTCCACAGGCTGTGGACAGCGGGCCGGGGGCGCCGGCCGTGAACGGACACCGACACCTTCTCCGCAACTGTCAACCATCGGTTGACAGCCCCCAGGGCGCAACCTACGGTTGACAGTATGGCGACCAACCCGAACATCACGGCATCCGTACGCCTCGACGACCTCATCGAGGCGATCAAGAAGGCCCACAGCGAGCCCCTGGAGCAGCTCCAGGACGCGGTGATCGCCGCCGATCACCTCGGCGACGTGGCCGACCATCTGATCGGGCACTTCGTCGACCAGGCGCGCCGCTCGGGCGCGTCCTGGACCGACATCGGGCGGAGCATGGGCGTGACCCGGCAGGCGGCGCAGAAGCGGTTCGTGCCCAAGGAGTCCACCGACCTCGACCCGGCCCAGGGCTTCAGCCGCTACACCCCGCGCGCGCGGAACGTGGTCATGGCCGCGCACAACGAGGCGGTGGCCGCCCGCAACGCCGAGGGCCGCCCCGAGCACCTGCTCCTCGGGCTGCTGGCCGAGGCGGACGGCCTGGCCGCGAAGGCGATCACCGCGCAGGGCGTCCCGCTGGACTCCGTACGCCAGGCGGCGACCGCCGCGCTCCCGCCCGCCGCCGACGACGTCCCCGACCTCGTCCCGTACGGCCCCGAGGCCAAGAAGGTCCTGGAACTCACCTTCCGCGAGGCGCTCCGGCTCGGCCACAACTACATCGGCACCGAGCACCTCCTGCTCGCCCTGCTGGAGCACGAGAACGGACAGGGCGTCCTCAGCGGCCTCGGCATCACCAAGCCGGGCACCGAGGAGTACGTCGGCAGGATGCTGGCGCTGCTGCTGGACCAGCAGACCGGGGCAGGCGGCGAGCAGCAGCAGTAAGCCGCAGGTCAGGCCGATTGTCAGACCCCCCTGCCACACTCGCACCCATGACCGACCGGTGGGCGCTCGCACCGGCCGAGGACGGCGGCGTGGACGTCGCCCCCCTCGGCCCGGACGGGCTGCCCGCCGGACCGGTGCGGCGGGAGAGCGATCTCGCCGAAGCGGTACGGAGCCGCCCGGAGGTGACGCGCTGGGTGTGGCGGTCGACCCCCGAGGTCTATCCGCGTCTGCTCGCCACGGGGGTGCGAGTGGAGCGGTGCTACGACATCGAGGACGCCGAAACACTTCTGCTGGGCCACGAGGGACGGTACGGCGAGCCGCGCTCGGCCGCCGCCGCCCTGGCCCGCCTCCGCGGCGGCCCCGTCCCGCCCGACCCGCCGCAGCGCGCGGCCGAACCGGGCGCCCAGTCCCCGCTGTTCGAGCCCACCGGCATCCGCCTGCCCCTGCCGGACCTGCTCGCGGTCTACGCCGAACAGCTGCGACGGCACGCGAAGACCGCCCACCCCGACCGGATGCGGCTGCTGACCGCCGCCGAGTCGGCCGGGATGCTGGTGGCCGCCGAGATGAACCACGCGGGGCTGCCCTGGAGCGCCGAGGTCCACCGCGGGCTGCTGCACGACCTGCTCGGTGAGCGGTACGCGGGCGGCGGCGAACCGCGCCGCCTCGCCGAGCTGGCCGAAGCGGTGTCCGCGGCCTTCGGCCGCCGGGTGCGGCCCGACCTGCCCGCCGACGTGGTCAAAGCCTTCGCGCAGGCCGGCATCAAGGTGAAGTCCACCCGCCGCTGGGAGATCCAGTCCGTGGACCACCCGGCCGTCGAGCCGCTGCTGGAGTACAAGAAGCTGTACCGCATCTGGGTGGCGCACGGCTGGTCCTGGTTGCAGGACTGGGTGCGCGACGGCCGGTTCCGCCCCGAGTTCCTCGCCGGCGGCACGGTCACCGGACGCTGGGTGACCAACGGCGGGGGCGGCCTGCAGATCCCCAAGGTGATCCGCCGGGCCGTGGTCGCCGACCCCGGCTGGCGGCTGGTGGTGGCGGACGCCGACCAGATGGAGCCGCGCGTGCTCGCCGCCATCTCCCGCGACCCCGGCCTGATGGAGGTGGCCGGCCGCGACACCGACCTCTACCAGTCGGTCTCCGACCGCGCCTTCTCCGGCGACCGGAACCAGGCCAAGCTCGCCGTGCTCGGCGCGGTCTACGGCCAGACCTCCGGCGACGGCCTGAAGAACCTCGCCGCGCTCCGCCGCCGCTTCCCCCGGGCCGTCGCCTACGTCGACGAGGCGGCCCGCGCCGGCGAGGAGGGCCGGCTGGTGCGCACCTGGCTGGGCCGCACCTGCCCGCCGGCCGCCCGGGCGGGCGAGGACGCGGCGGAGGAGGCGGGCATCCCGGTCGGCCCGGCCGGCGAGGAGGAGCCGGAGGGCCAGACCGCCTGGGTCCCCGGCTACGCCTCCACCGACTCCCGCGCGCGGGGCCGCTTCGCACGCAACTTCGTCGTCCAGGGCAGCGCCGCCGACTGGGCCCTGCTGCTGCTCGCCGCGCTGCGCCGGACGCTCCGGGACATGGCGGCCGAGCTGGTCTTCTTCCAGCACGACGAGGTGATCGTGCACTGCCCCGCCGAGGAGGCCGACACCGTCGTGCAGGCCATCCGCGAGTCCGCCGCCCTCGCCGGACGGCTGACCTTCGGCGACACACCCGTGCGGTTCCCGTTCACGACGGCGGTGGTGGAGTGCTACGCCGACGCCAAGTGAGCTGGCGCGCCGGGCCCGGTCAGCCCTCCAAAAGCTCCCGCAGCTCCGCCAGGACCGTCTGCGCGTCCGTGCCGTCCAGCGCCGCGCGGGCCGCGCGCCAGGCGTCGTACGCCTCCGCCTCCCGCCCCTGCTCGCGCAGCAGCAGCCCGTGCTGGTGCAGGGCCAGCCCGCCCATGTAGCGGTCGGCGCGGGCATCGGCCCGGCGCAGCAGCTCGGCGCACTCGCCGGCCGCCCGCCCGGCCTGCCCCAGCTGCCGCAGCGCGCGGACCAGGCCGAGCCGGGTCTGCGACTCGCCGTGCCAGTCGCCGTGGCCGCCGAGGATGCGCAGGCTCTCCTCGAAGTGCCGGGCGGCGGCGTGCGGTTCGCCGAGGGTGAGATAGGCGTAGCCGATGTTGCAGTGCGCCGAGTGCTGCACGATGACCGCGCCGATCGCGTCCCCGATCGCCAGCGAGCGCCGGTGCTCCTCGATGGCGGCGCGCGGATCGGTGTGCTCGTAGAGGTTGCCGAGGTGGCTGCGGGTGACGGCCTCGCCGTAGGGGTCGTTCAGCAGCCGCGAGTAGGCGAGGCTCTGCCGCAGCGCCTCCCCCGACTCCTCGAACCGCCCGAGCCCCTCCAGCAGCAGCCCGCGGTTGTTCAGGCAGCGCCGGATCCGGGAGGCCCTGCCCAGCCGCTCCCAGATGGCCAGGGCCTGGTCGGTGAGGGCGAGGGCGTCGTTCTGCCGGCCGGTCATGAAGTGCAGGCCCGCCAGGTCGCCGAGGGCGTACGCCTCGGCCGCCGGGTCCCCGAGCCGCCGCGCCGCGCCGAGCCCGGCCCGCCCCAGCACCTCCATCTCGGCGACCCGTCCGCCGCGCTGCACATAGGGGAACAACAGCCGTACGAGCGCCGAGAGATGGGCGGCCGTGCGCGGATCGTCGGTGTCCGCGTTCCGCGCCACCAGCGCGACGACGTTCTCCAGCTCCACCTCGCCCGACACCGCCGTGACCTCGCCGTCGTACGCCAGCGGGGTCTCCGGGGCGAGGCCGGTCAGCCGCAGCCGGTTCACCTGCACCGCGGCGTGCCCCGGCGACCGGGTCAGCGGGCCCGCGACGGCCGCCGCGAGCAGCCGCAGCGCGGGCTTGCGGCTGCCGTGTACCACCCGCACGTCCAGCAGTCCGTCCGCCAGATCGGTACGGCGGCCCGGCGTGAGCCCCATCCGGTGGTAGACGCCGTTGCCGACGAACAGCAGCCACAGCGGCCGCCGTTCGCCGCCCAGCTCCACCTCCAGCGGATGCCGGTCGGCGCGCAGCACGCGCACCGCGGCGAGCACCCCGGCCGGCCAGCCGCCGATCCGGCGCGACCAGCGTTCGCGCACGCGCACCAGCTCCGGGTACACGCCCAGGCTCAGCGTGTTGAGGAACAGGCCCTCGGTGTCCCGGGTGGCGAACCGGCCCGCGTCCACCCGGACCGCCTCGCCGTGCCGGATCGCCCGGGCCAGCTGGCGTTCGTCCTCCACCCCCAGGTCGTAGGCGAAGTGGTTGAGGGTGCCGCCCGGCAGCACCGCCAGCGGCAGGTTGTGCCGCACGGCGGCCTGGGCCGCCGCGTTCACCGTGCCGTCGCCGCCGCACACCCCGAGCACCCGCGCCCGGGCCGCCGCCTTCGCCAGCTCGTCCGGGACGTCCTCCGGCGCGCACTCGACGATCTCCGCCCGCGGCAGCGCGTCGTGCAGCGCCCGCACCCGCTCCGCGGTCCCCGACGCCCGGTTGGCGACCACCACCAGGCCGTCACCCTCGGGCAGTGCGGGGGCCTCGGCCCGCGGCCGGGCGCGCCGCCGGAGCTGGGCGCGGGCCGGCACCAGGCGCCGTACCAGGAAGGCGGCGCCCACGCCGAGCGCCGCCCCCGCCAGCACGTCGCTCGGGAAGTGCACCCCGGTGTACACCCGGGACATCGCCACCGAGAACGCCACCGGCGCCACCGCCGCCCCCCAGCCCGGCGACTCCAGGGCGACCCCGGTCGCGAAGGCCGCCGCGGACGCCGAGTGCCCGGACGGGAAGGACGTGGTGATCGGCTGCCGCTTCAGCTGCCGCACCAGCGGCACGGGGTCCAGCACCGGCCGGGCCCGGCGCACCGAGCGCTTGCCGATCGTGTTGATGGTCAGCGACGCCAGGGCGAGCGAGGCCACCCCCCGGGCCGCCGCCCGGCGGGCCCGGGGCGTGCGGCTCGCGGCCATCGCGGCGGCCGTCGCGAACCACAGCACGCCGTGGTTCGCGCTGCGGCTCAGGCGGGGCAGGACGCGTTCGGCGCCGGGCCAGTGCCAGGCGGCGGCTGCCTCGAAGAGCCGGCCGTCGAGAGCGAGCAGCGTGCGCAGCGGGGTGCGGGCGGCGGTCGCGGCCCCCGTCAGGTCCAGGTCTGGGCTCATGGGGTGCGGTTACCCTGAAGTGCCCGCTTCTTGTGTCCCCGGGCGCCGGTCGCCGGCGCGAGAGGAGAACCCGGATGCGCCTGCTCCTCGTCCGCCACGGCGAGACCCCGTCCAACGTGGACCATCTGCTGGACACCGCCGTACCCGGACCGGGGCTGACCCCGCTCGGCGAGGCGCAGGCCGCCGCGCTGCCCGAGGCACTCGCCGGCGAGGACATCGAGGCCCTGTACGCCTCCACGCTGATCCGCACCCAGCTGACGGCCGCCCCGCTGGCCGCCGCCCGCGGCCTCGGCGTGACCGTGCGCGACGGCATCCGCGAGCTGTCGGCGGGCGACCTGGAGATGCTGCCCGGGCACACCCCGGAGGGCCGGCTGTACCTGCGCACGGTGTTCGCCTGGGCGGCCGGCGACACCGCGCTGCGCATGCCCGGCGGGGAGAGCGGCGAGGAGGCCCTCGCCCGGTACGACGCCGTGGTCGCCGAGGCAGCCGCGAGCGGCGCCCGGGCCGTCGCCATGGTCAGCCACGGCGCGGCGATCCGCGTGTGGACCGCCGCCCGCGCCGACAACGTCGACGTCGCCTTCGCCGCGTCCCGGCCCCTGGAGAACACCGGCGTGGTGATCCTGGAGGGCTCCCCGTCGGACGGCTGGAAGGCCCTGTCCTGGGAGGGCGCCACGGTGGAACCGGCGGGCGAGGGCGGCCCGGCGGGAGAGGCCCTGGGGACGGCCGGGTAGCCGGCTGCGCGGACCCGTCTCCCGCGCGGGACCGCCGCCTGGCGACACGCAGATTCGGCCCCGCCGGGCGGTGCCGCCGATAAGCGTTTGCCCCGGACACGGGCCGCCTCGCAGAATGCCTGCCCATGGGACATCTGGAAGCCGCGCACCTGGAGTACTACCTCCCCGACGGGAGGGCGCTGCTCGGCGATGTGTCCTTCCGGGTCGGCGAAGGCGCCGCCGTCGCCCTGGTCGGCCCGAACGGCGCCGGCAAGACCACCCTGCTGCGGCTGATCTCCGGCGAGCTGAAACCGCACGGCGGCAGCGTCACCGTCGGCGGCGGCCTCGGCGTGATGCGCCAGTTCGTCGGCTCCGTACGGGACGAGACGACCGTACGGGACCTGCTCGTCTCCGTCGCCCCGCCGCGCATCCGGGAGGCGGCGAAGGCGGTCGACGAGGCCGAGCACGCCCTCATGACCGTCGACGACGAGGCCGCCCAGCTGCGGTACGCGCAGGCCCTCGCCGACTGGGCCGAGGCCCGCGGCTACGAGGCCGAGACGCTGTGGGACATGTGCACCACCGCCGCGCTCGGCGTGCCCTACGAGCGCGCCCAGTGGCGGCAGGTGCGCACCCTCTCCGGCGGCGAGCAGAAACGGCTCGTACTGGAGGCGCTGCTGCGCGGCACCGACGAGGTCCTGCTGCTCGACGAGCCGGACAACTACCTCGACGTGCCCGGCAAGCGCTGGCTGGAGGCGCAGCTGAAGGAGACCAGGAAGACCGTCCTGTTCGTCTCCCACGACCGCGAACTCCTCGCCCGCGCCGCCGAGAAGATCGTCTCCGTCGAACCGGGCCCGGCCGGCGCCGACGCCTGGGTGCACGGCGGCGGCTTCGCCACCTACCACGAGGCCCGCCGCGAACGCTTCGCCCGCTTCGAGGAGCTGCGCCGCCGCTGGGACGAGAAGCACGCCCAGCTGAAGAAGCTGGTCCTCAACCTCCGCCAGGCGGCGGCCGTCAGCCACGAGATGGCCTCCCGCTACCAGGCCGCGCAGACCCGCCTGCGCAAGTTCGAGGAGGCAGGCCCGCCGCCGGAGCCGCCCCGCGAGCAGGACATCACCATGCGCCTGAAGGGCGGCCGTACCGGCGTACGGGCCGTCACCTGCAAGAACCTCGAACTGACCGGCCTGATGCGGCCGTTCGACCTGGAGGTCTTCTACGGCGAACGGGTCGCCGTCCTCGGCTCCAACGGCTCCGGCAAGTCGCACTTCCTGCGACTGCTGGCCGGCGAGGACGTCGCGCACACCGGGGAGTGGAAGCTGGGCGCCCGCGTCGTGCCCGGACACTTCGCGCAGACCCACGCCCACCCCGAACTCCACGGCCGCACCCTCCTGGACGTCCTGTGGAAGGAGTACGCCCAGGACCGCGGCGCGGCCATGTCCCGGCTGCGCCGCTACGAACTCACCCAGCAGGCCGAGCAGCCCTTCGACCGGCTCTCCGGCGGCCAGCAGGCCCGCTTCCAGATCCTGCTGCTGGAGCTGCGGGGAGCCACCGCGCTGCTCCTGGACGAGCCCACCGACAACCTGGACCTGGAGTCCGCCGAGGCCCTCCAGGAGGGGCTGGAGGCCTTCGAGGGGACGGTCCTCGCCGTCACCCACGACCGCTGGTTCGCCCGCTCCTTCGACCGCTTCCTGGTCTTCGGCAGCGACGGCCGGGTCCGCGAGACCCCGGAGCCGGTCTGGGACGAACGGCGGGTGGAGCGAGCCCGGTAGCCCGGGCCCGCTCGCCGCTCCGCCCCGCCGGCTACTCCTTCCAGCGCAGCAGCGCGCCCATGCCACCCGCCGGGACCTCGTCGCCGGTCTCCGCCAGCACCGGCGTCAGCGACAGCACCGGCGCGTCCGTCACCACGGCCGCCCGGACCAGGGCGTCGTCGGCGCGGGCCGCCCAGGAATGCTGCTCGCCCAGGTTCCGCAGCTCCGTACGGCGGGCCGCCAGCTGGTCCGGGTCCTCGCCGATCCACACCTCGCGCTGCGTGTCCGGCGCGTCCGGGCGGATCAGCAGCTCGGCCAGCCGGTGCTCACGGGCCGCCTCGATCAGCTGCGGCACGCCTTCGACGGCCGCCGTCCGCCGCTCCTCGTCGGGTGTCCGGGCGGCCCGGTACCGGTCCACCTCGGCCAGGATCCGCTCCCGGACGTGCCGGGCCCGGATCTCCTCCACCTCCCGGGGCAGCAGCCGGCTGCCGATGCCGTGCGCGGTCTCCACCGCCCGGTCCCGCACGTGCTTGGGCAGCTGCTCGTGCACCGACCGGCACTCCCGTTCCTCACCGCACAGGATCAGCAGGTCGGCCCCGGTCTCGGCCTGGCAGGCCGCGAGCGCCTCGGCGACCTCGCGCGCGTTGTGCTCCCAGGTGTTCTCCACCTTCAGCTGGAAGTGCCGCTCGGACCAGTCGGAGGCCTTCGCCCGGTGCATCGGCCACTGCCGGCTGCCCGTGACATGCCCGGCCTCCTCCTGCAGCACCGCGCTGCGCAGCTCGAAGTCGGCACCGGTGCGGTCGATGTACGCCACCAGCGACACCGGGTCCTCGCCCGCCAGGTCCAGCAGCGGGGTGACGTGGGGCAGCGTGCCCCAGTGCACCAGACCGTGCGGCGGGGCCTGGGTCAGCGGCACCTGGAGCACCACCTCGCCGTCCCGGGCGAACAGGGCCCTCCCGTACGGCTCCGTGCTGCGCTGCAGCGCCTCGACGGCGTCGTACACCGCCCGGCAGGTGGCCTCGTCCGCGCCCTGCTCCCGCAGCTGCCGGGACACCGCCTGCGCGGTCAGCCGGCGCTGGTGGTGCATGTCCTCGTCGTGCTGTGACAGGTCGACGTATGCGGAGGCCCAGGACCCCGGATGTTCGTACAGTGGATTCAGGAACGCGAGCTCCATGGATTCCTCCCGGAAATCACTCGGGGGCAGTGCATGCCGGGCGGGTACCCGTAGCCCATGAACGAACACGACGAGCGGGGCACCACCATGACCGGAGTCGACCCCAGCCGGCTGGACGACCAGCAGCTCATGAAGGAGCTGGAGACGATCCACCGCACGCGCCACGACACACTCCTGTACGGCTCGAACGACGCGCTGCGGGCCCACAACGAGCGCATGGCGCAGCTGGAGGGCGAGTATCTGCGCCGCAACCCCCGCCGCCTGGTGAGCGCGGGACGCACCCGCGAGGGCGCCCGTGAACGCGGCTGCGGCGAGGCGGCGACCCCGGGCACGCCCGCGACCTGACCAGCACGCCCCTGACACCCGACCCGGCCACCACGGCACCCGGAACCGCACCGAAAAGGGCCGGCCCCTGACGGGCCGGCCCTTCTCCCGCGCGGACGCGCGCGGACACGGTCAGCCGGCCTCGCCGGCGAACACGTGCAGGAACGCGTCGCAGAACGCCTTCAGGTCGTCCGGCTTGCGACTGGTCACCAGCTGGTTGGGGCCGTGGTCGCAGATCTTCACCTGCTCGTCCACCCAGGTGCCGCCGGCGTTGCGGATGTCCGTGGCCAGACTCGGCCAGGACGTCAGCACCCGGCCCCGTACGACGTCCGCCTCCACCAGCGTCCACGGCGCGTGGCAGATCGCGGCCACCGGACGGCCCTGCTCGAAGAAGTCCTTCACGAAAGCGACGGCCTTCTCGTCCATCCGCAGGAAGTCCGGGTTCGCGACCCCGCCCGGCAGCACCAGACCGCCGAACGACCCGGCCGACGCCTCACCCACGACCTCGTCCACGGAGAACGTGTCCGCCTTGTCGAGATGGTTGAACGCCTGGATCTTCCCGGACTCGGTCGACACCAGCACCGGCTCGTGCCCCGCGTCCGAGGCCGCCTGCCACGGCTCGGTCAGCTCGACCTGCTCGACGCCCTCGGGTGCCACCAGAAACGCGATACGCATGATCCTCAGCTTCCTTTCACTCTCCGCAGCGCCGCCCGGTGCGCCCGGGCGCGCCGCTTCCTTGCCCGGGCCGCCCGCCGGCAGCGCACCAGCTCCTCGCCGTACGGCAGCAGCACGCAGGCGCCGATCGCGACCCCGATGGCCGCCAGATAGCCGGGCGACAGCGGGCGCCGGCGCGGCACCAGACGCCAGGCGTCCGGATCCCCGCGGCCGCCGCGCAGCAGCGACCGCACCTGGTCGGCGTGCAGACACATCAGCGAGGCCAGCCCGCCGAACGGCAGCGACTCCAGAAAGCTGTGGATGTGCTGCTCGACGGGCTTGACCTCCCGGTCGCTGTCGACGGCCGTACGGACGTCCCACAGCGCCGTCGCCTCGTGCACCGCCGCCGCGCCCAGCTGCACGGACAGCAGCAGCGGGTTGACCTCGTAGCGCAGGGTGAGCGCGATGGGCACGCCCACCTCGGCCATCATCAGCGAGTGGATCAGGGACTCCTTCGTCCCCGCCGTGTCCTCGATCCGGGTCCGCCGGTGCATCGCCCAGTCGGCGAGCCCCGGCAGGAACCATCCGGGCAGCAGCCCGTACAGCAGAAACCGCGTGGTCACGTCGCTCACGTCGGCCGTGGTGCCCTGCGCGATCTCCGCCGCCTGGTCCCGCCTCATGCGCCGCCCACCAGCGCCTCGGCCAGCTGCTGCACGTTCTCGTAGCGGTGCCCGTGCCGCAGCCCGGCCACCGCGTCGATCAGCCCGCCGGGCGCGTTGTTGCGGCGCAGCGCCCGGGCCAGCTCGCCCGGCTTCGCGGGGAAGGCGTGCCGGCTCAGGTGCCGGGCCAGCTCCAGCCGGGTCCGCTCCAGCGACGCCGGGGACCCCAGGCCGCCGACGGGGCCGCTCCAGACCTCCGGGTCGTCGTCCGCGGCCGGCTCCGGGTCGTGCCACTCCTCCACGCGGGTGGGGTGGCCCGACCGGAGCAGACCCTTCAGTTCGTGCTTCATCTCGTCGTCCCGGTGGACGCTCAGCCGGTCACTGCCTCGCTGCATGTCTCCCTCCAGAGGGTCGAAGGTCCGCACCGCGTACCCGGTGCCGCGCGGGCGACACGGGGTACGTGCCGGACGGCTAGTGCTTGTCCCGGCCGGGCAGGAACTCCTGCATCTTCGCCTTCAGCCCCTGCTTGATCACCGAGCCCCGGTCGGCGTCCCCCTTCAGGATCGACGCGGCCGTCGCCTCCATCTGCTCCCAGGTGGCGTGCGGCGGGATCGGCGGCACGGCGGGGTCGGTGAGGAACTCGATCACCACCGGCCCGTCCGCCGCCAGCGCGGCCCGCCAGCCCGGCTCCACGTCCTCCGGCTTCTCCACCCGGATCCCGGTCAGCCCCAGCGAACGGGCGAACGCGGCGTACTGCACGTCCGGAATCGCCTGCGACGGCAGGAACGACGGGGCGCCCTCCATCGCCCGCATCTCCCACGTCACCTGGTTCAGGTCCTGGTTGTTCCACACGGCCACCACCAGCCGCGGATCCGACCAGCGGTCCCGGTACTTCGCCGCCGTGATCATCTCCGCCAGGCCGTTCATCTGCATCGCCCCGTCCCCGACCAGCGCGACCACCGGCCGGTCCGGGTGCGCGAACTTCGCCCCGATCGCGTACGGCACCCCCGGGCCCATCGTCGCCAGCGTCCCGGACAGCGAACCGCGCATGCCCGGCCGCATCGTGATGTGCCGCGCGTACCAGTTGGCGACCGAACCGGAGTCCGAGGTGAGGATCGCGTCGTCCGGCAGCAGCGGGTCCAGCGCCCGGGCCACGTACTCGGGGTTGATCGGATCGGCCGACAGCCCGGCCCGCCGCTCCATCGTCTCGTGCCAGCGCTTCACGTTCGCGCACACCGTGTCGTACCACTCGCGCCCGCCG
The DNA here is from genome assembly GCF_002155905.1 of Streptomyces tricolor. Classification (GTDB taxonomy): domain Bacteria; phylum Actinomycetota; class Actinomycetes; order Streptomycetales; family Streptomycetaceae; genus Streptomyces; species Streptomyces tricolor. Next base: position 30,259 of record NZ_MUMF01000090.1, read on the forward strand.
CGGTCCGGGTTCAGCAGCGGGATCAGCCGGCGCAGCGTGGCCCGGGCGTCACCGACCAGGTTCACCTCGTACGGGTAGCGCATGCCGATCATGTGCGCGTCGATGTCGATCTGCACCCCGCGCGCCTTGCCGAAGTCCGGCATGAACTGCGTGTACGGGAACGACGAGCCGATCGTGAGCAGCGTGTCGCAGTCCCGCATCAGCTCGTACGACGGCCGGCTGCCCAGCAGCCCGATCGGCCCCGTCACGTACGGCAGCTCGTCGCTCAGCACGTCCTTGCCGAGCAGCGCCTTCGCCACGCCCGCACCGAGCAGCTCGGCGATCTCCCGTACCTCCGCGACCGCCCCGGCGGCGCCCTGACCGACCAGGATGGCCACCTTGTCGCCCGCGTTCAGCACGTCCGCCGCCCGGCGCAGCGCCTCGTCCGTCGGGGTCGCCGTGTAGTCGCTCATCCCCAGGCTGGACGGCACCATCTTGAACTCGTGCGTCGGCGGCGTGTAGTCCAGCTCCTGCACATCGCCGGGGATGATCAGCGCGGTCGGGCAGCGCCGGGCGTACGCCGTACGGATCGCCCGGTCCAGCACGTTCGGCAGCTGCTCGGGCACCGTCACCGTCTCCACGAACTCCGAGGCGACGTCCTTGTACAGCGTGTGCAGGTCCACTTCCTGCTGGTAGGAGCCGCCCATCGCGGTCCGGTTCGTCTGGCCGACGATCGCCAGTACCGGCACATGGTCCAGCTTCGCGTCGTACAGGCCGTTGAGCAGATGGATGGCGCCCGGTCCCGACGTCGCCGCGCACACACCGATCCGGCCGCTGAACTTCGCGTACCCGACCGCCTCGAAGGCGGACATCTCCTCGTGCCGGGACTGGATGAACCGCGGCTGGTTCTCGGCGCGGCCCCAGGCGGCGAGCAGCCCGTTGATGCCGTCGCCCGGATAGCCGAAGACGTGTTCCACGCCCCAGGCGCGCAGGCGCTCCAGGATGTGGTCCGAGACCTTGGTGCTCATGGAGAGACCTCCGGTGCAGTGCGAAGCGGACGATCCGGTCAGCGCCTACCGAGTCACCTGCGCGGGGGACGGAAAACCTCCGGGCGGCGGCGCCCGTGCCGCGCGGGGGACCGTCACCCGCCCGGCCCCGCGCGTCCCGCGAATGGGCTCCGGCCGCGCGCGGTACGGCCGGGCGCGGGCTGTCATGGCAGCGAGGGCACGCCCCGTGTCCTCGTACCCGGACGCCGCACGGCGTTGCCGTCGTACCGGTGCGCCGGTGTACGGCCGTACCGTCGCAAGTCCGCCGAGGAGTCCCTCCCATGAGCCGCACCGCCCGCGCCCTGTCCGTCGCCCTCGCCGCCGGTGCCGTGCTCGCCCTCACCGGCCCCGCCGCGCAGGCCG
>NZ_MUMF01000905.1 GCF_002155905.1 Streptomyces tricolor
GACCTCTTCGAAGCACCGACCGTCGCGGGTCTCGCGGCGCGTCTCGGTGAAGGCGGCGGCGCCCGCGCGGCGCTGGTGCCGATGGCACGGAGCGAGCGGCTGCCGTTGTCCTTCGCGCAGCAGCGCCTGTGGTTCCTGCACCGGCTGGAGGGACCCAGCGCGACCTACAACGTGCCGTTGGCGCTGCGGCTGAAGGGCGAACTGGACCTCACCGCCCTGCGCGCCGCATTCCACGACCTGGTGGAGCGGCACGAGAGCCTGCGGACCGTGTTCCCCGAGGCGGACGGCACGCCGTACCAGCACGTCCGGAACGGCGACGCCGCGCGGCCCGTGTTGGAGGTCGTGGAGACCGACTCCGCCGGTTACGGCGAGGCCCTGGCCCGGGCGATCAGGCATCCCTTCGACCTGGTGTCCGAACTGCCGGTGCGGGCCACGGTGCTCCGCCTGTCCGCGGACGAGCACGTGCTGCTGCTGCTCGCCCACCACATCGCCAGTGACGGCTGGTCGACCGACCCGCTGGCCCACGACCTGTCGGTGGCCTACGCCGCGCGCCGGGCCGGCCGTGCCCCCGAGTGGGAACCACTGCCGGTGCAGTACGCCGACTACACCC
>NZ_MUMF01000906.1 GCF_002155905.1 Streptomyces tricolor
GCGTTGGCGCGGGCGTTCAGTTGCTCGTAGGTCAGGGTGTCCGTGCCGTGCTCGACGGCGACGGCCCGCGGTGTCCGGACGACCTGCGCCTCGAACAGCTCCGGCAGGGTGGCCCCGGACACCGGACGCGCGGTGTCGTTCCACTCCCGCAGCAGCCGCCTCTCGTCCGCGGAGAGCACTTCCAGCGTGCTCAGCGGCCGGGACGGGGCGGCGACCACCGATCGCAGCAGCCGCTCCAGCCGCTCCCCGAGCGTGACTGCCGTCTCCCGGTCGAACAGGTCCGTGGCGAACTCCACGACGCCGGTGAGCCCGCGCGGCGCACCCTGCGCGTCGAAACGCTCCCCGAGACTGACGGCCAGGTCCACCTTGGCGATACCGGCGTGCACGTCCTCGTCCTCCGTCACCCGGAGGCCGTCCATGGCGAAGTCGCCCTGAGTGGCGTTCTGGAGGACCAGCATCACCTGGAAGAGGGGGTGGTGGGCGAGTGACCGGGTGGGGTTGACGATCTCGACGAGCCGTTCGAAGGGCACGTCCTGGTGGGCGTAGGCGGCGAGGTCGGTCTCCCGGACCCGGGCGAGCAGTTCGGTGAAGGAGGGGTCGCCGGAGGTGTCGGTGCGCAGGACGAGGGTGTTGACGAAGAACCCGACCAGGTCCTCCAGTGCGTCGTCGGTGCGGCCGGC
>NZ_MUMF01000907.1 GCF_002155905.1 Streptomyces tricolor
GCGTTGGCGCGGGCGTTCAGCTGTTCGTAGGTCAGGGTGTCCGTGCCGTGCTCGACGGCGACGGCCCGCGGTGTCCGGACGACCTGCGCCTCGAAGAGCTGGGGGAAGGTGGCCTGCGGGACGTCGCGGGCGGTGTCGTTCCAGCAGTGCAGGATCTCGTGCCGCTCGTCGGGGGAGAGGACGTCGACCTGGCTGAGGGGGAGCGAGGGCCGGGCCGAGACGGCGCGCAGAACGCGTTCGAGGCGGGCGGCGAACGCCACCGCGGTCTCCGTGTCGAAGAGGTCCAGGGCGAACTCCACCGCCCCCCGGATACCGGCCGCCCCGCCGGTGCCGTCGAACGTCTCCTGGAAGTTCACCGCGAGGTCGACCTTCGCCGCCCCCGTCTCCACCCCGGCGCCCTCGACCGCCAGGCCCGGCATGACCAGGCCGCCCTCGGACGCCTCCTCCAGCCCCAGGACCACCTGGAAGAGCGGGTTGTGGGCGAGTGACCGGGTGGGATTGACGATCTCGACGAGCCGTTCGAAGGGCACGTCCTGGTGGGCGTAGGCGGCGAGGTCGGTCTCCCGGACCCGGGCGAGCAGTTCGGTGAAGGAGGGGTCGCCGGAGGTGTCGGTGCGCAGCACGAGGGTGTTGACGAAGAACCCGACCAGGTCCTCCAGCGCGTCGTCGGTGCGGCCGGC
>NZ_MUMF01000908.1 GCF_002155905.1 Streptomyces tricolor
ACCCAGCAGCCGCTGCCGCCCAAGCCCCCGCTGGACCTGCTGGCGGAGCTGACGAACACGCCGCCGCCCCCGGAGACCCCGGTCCGCACGCTCGTGCGCCGGATCAAGATCTGGACCCCCCTGGTCCTGCTCCTGGTGATCGTCTTCGCGGTCGTACAGGCCTTCCGCCCGCTGCCGTCCCCCACCCTCACCCTCACCGGCGAGGACACCTACACCTTCGACGGCGGCCGGACGAACCTGCCGTGGCCCGGCGAGGGCCAGGGCTGGATGGACGTGGACGGCGTCGGCACGATGGGCCACTTCGGCAAGCAGACCCCCGTGGCCATCGGCTCGGTCGCCAAGACGATGACCGCGTACATCATCCTCAAGGAGCACCCGCTGAAGCCGGGCGAGGAGGGGCCGAAGATCAAGGTCGACGCGACGGCGGAGAAGGAAGGCGGCTACAACAAGGCCGGCGAGTCCACCCTCGACACCGTCAAGGCCGGTGACCACCTCACCGAGAAGCAGGCCCTGTCGGCCGTCATGATCCCCTCCGCCAACAACATCGCGCGGCTCCTCGCGCGCTGGGACGCGGGCTCGGAGGAGGCGTTCGTGAAGAAGATGAACGCCACCGCCAGGGAGCTGGGGATGACCGACACGACGTACACCGACCCGTCGGGCCTGAAGGAGACCACCGTCTCCACGGCCGAGGACCAGGTGAAGCTCGGCCGCGCGTTCGTCAAGGTACCGGCCCTGGTCGCCATCAGCAGCGCGGCCAGCTGGACGGACCCCTCCGGCCGCTTCTGGCCGAACTACAACGAGCTGCCGTTCAAGATCGGCGCGATCGGCATCAAGACCGGCAGCACCACCGCGGCCGGCGGCAACCTGCTCTTCGCCTCCCGCAAGGAGGTCGGCGGGCGGACGGTCACGCTGGTCGGCGCGATCCTCGGCCAGCACAAGCGGGAGATCCTCGCGACGGTCAACGCGGTCAGCAAGACCGCGCTGCTCGCCGCGCAGGACGCGCTGACCTCGAAGAAGATCCTGAAGAAGGGCGACGTGGTCGGCTACGTGGACGACCGGCTCGGCGGCCACACCCCGATCGTGGTCACGAAGGACGTCACGGCGGCCGGCTGGGCCGGTCTGAAGGTGAAGCTGTCCTTCGCCTCCGGGACCGTGCCGCACACCGCGAAGGCCGGCACCCGGGTCGGGACGCTCACCGTGGGTGACGGTACGCCCGCCGCGGTGAAGGTCCCGGTGGCCCTGGAGAAGGATCTGGCCGAGCCCGGATTCGGCGCCAAGCTGACCCGGCTGGGCTGACCGGGCCGGGCCGCCCGCCCCGCC
>NZ_MUMF01000909.1 GCF_002155905.1 Streptomyces tricolor
GCCTGCTCGGCCACCGGCTGGCCCGCCGGCTCGACCGGTTCACGACCTTCGCGCTGCTCGCCGCCCGCGAAGCCGTCGCGGACGCCGGACTCGACACCGACGACTGGGACGGCGCCCGGGTCGGCGTCGTGATGGGCGTCGGCACCGGCTCCATGCAGGGCTGGCAGGCCGAGTTCGACCGGCTCGCCGACCACACACCCGAACGCGTCTCCCCACTCGCGCTGCCGCGCAGCGTGCCCAACATGGCCGCCGCCGAGATCGCCCTGGACCTCGGCGCGCGCGGCCCCAACATGGTGGTCAGCACCGCCTGCGCCTCCGGCACCAGCGCGCTCGGCCTGGCCCGCGATTGGCTGCTGTCCGGCCACTGCGACCTGGTCCTGGCCGGCGGCAGCGAATCCGCCCGGCTGCGGATGACCGCCGCCTGCTTCGCCCAGATGCGCGCCCTGTCCCGCCGCGCGGACACCCCGGACGCGGCCTCCCGCCCGTTCGACCGCGACCGTGACGGCTTCGTCCTCGGGGAGGGCTCCGCCGTCCTCGTCCTGGAGCGCACCGAGGACGCCCGCGCCCGGGGCGTACGGCCCGAGGCCCTGCTCGCCGGGTACGGCGCCTCCTGCGACGCCCACCACTTCACCGCCCCGCACCCCGACGGCGACGGCGCCGCCCGCGCCCTGAGCGGCGCTCTCGCCGACGCCGGCCTGGCCCCCGAGGACATCGACCACGTCAACGCGCACGGCACCGCCACCCCGCAGGGCGACGCCGCCGAACACAACGCCCTGCACCGGGTCTTCCACCGCCCCCCGCCCGTCACCGCGGTCAAGGGCACCATCGGGCACGCCATCGGCGGCGCCGGCGCCATCGAGGCGGCCTGCACCGTACTCACCCTGCGCCACCAGCTGATCCCGCCCACCGCCAACCTGGACACCCTCGATCCGGAGATGGACCTGGACGTCGTCACCAAGGCGCCCCGGCCGCACCGGATGCGAGCCGCCGTCAGCAACTCCTTCGGCTTCGGCGGCCAGAACGCCGTGCTCGCCTTCACCGCCGTCGACTAGTCCGCCCGGCCGAGAAAGGGTCGCCATTGTCCTCGGAGTTCTCCGGATCCACCCCGCTGGCGGCCGGCACCCGGTCCTGGCCCACGGGCGAGCAGGTGATGATCGGCGCCTTCGTCGCCGTACCGTTCCTCGCCCTGCTCGCCGCGGTGCCGCTGGCCTGGCGGCACGGGCTCAGCCCCGTGGACCTCGCGCTGGCCCTCGCCTTCTACCTGGTCAGCGGGCTCGGCATCACCGTCGGCTTCCACCGGCACTTCACCCACGGCTCGTTCAAGGCCCGACGCCCGCTGCGGATCGCGCTCGCGCTGGCCGGCAGCCTCGCCGTACAGGGGCCGCTGATCACCTGGGTGGCCGACCACCGCAAGCACCACAAGTACTCCGACCGGGACGGCGACCCGCACTCGCCCTGGCGGTACGGCCACTCGCCGCGCGCTCTCGCCAAGGGCATGCTCTACGCCCACCTGGGCTGGCTGTTCGAGACCGAGCACGCCTCGCCCCGGAGTTACGCGCCCGACCTGATCCGCGACCGCACGCTGATGCTGATCTCCCGGCGCTTCGGCGTCCTGGTCCTCGCCTCCCTCGTCCTGCCCGCCCTGCTGGGCGCGGCGCTGACCCAGAGCTGGCAGGGCGCGCTCACCGCGTTCTTCTGGGCCGGACTGGTGCGGATCTGCCTGGTCCACCACGTCACCTGGTCCATCAACTCCATCTGCCACGCGGCCGGCTCCCGCCCCTTCCGCAGCCGGGACCGCTCGGGCAACGTGTGGTGGCTGGCCCCGCTCTCCTTCGGCGAGTCCTGGCACAACCTGCACCACGCCGACCCCACCAGCGCCCGGCACGGCGTGCTCACCGGCCAGCTCGACGCCAGCGCCCGGCTGATCCGCTGGTTCGAACGCCTCGGCTGGGCCTACGACGTGCGCTGGCCGGACCGGCGCCGGGTGACCGGACGCCGCCGCGACGATTCCTGACCCCGGGCCGGTCCCCCTTGCGGCCGTCGGGTGCGACCGCACACGCGTTCAGCGGCGACCGCGCCGGCGACCGGTGCCGACCGCGCACGTACGTGGACCGCGCTCAGTGGCAGCGGCCGGCCGCCGCCGTGTCGTGCCGGTGCCAGACGGCGTCGACCACGCGGCCGTCGGGGAGCGTGTGCCGGCGCGGGCCCTGGTCGGGGGCGAAGCCCGCGCGGGCCAGCGCCCGCCGGCTCGCGGTGTTCCCCGGCTCGGCCCCGGCCCTGACCGTGACCAGTCCGAGGTGGGTGTGGGCCAGTTCGAGGCCCGCGCGGAACAGCTCCCCGCCCAGGCCCTGGCCACGGCAGCCCGGTGCCAGCCAGCCGCCCAGCTCGCCCGCCCGGTGCTGGAGTTCGAGGGCACCGGCGTAGCTGAGGTCGGACCTGCGCACGCAGACCAGCAGGAGCGGGTCGTCCGGGGCGGGGGTGTACGGCTCGGCCAGGGCGCGGGGGATCCGGCGGCCGTCGTCGCCGGCGGGCCGCCAGGCCAGCAGCGCCCGGCGGGTGCCGGCGTCGG
>NZ_MUMF01000910.1:0-224 GCF_002155905.1 Streptomyces tricolor
ACCCAGAGGACCCCCTTATGTCCTTCCCGCTCGCCGCGCCCGCCCCCGCCGCGCCGCCACCCCACACCGGTGGCCTGCTCCTGCTCCTCGACGGCACCCCCGGACTCCTCACGGTCGCCGCCCTCGGCATAGCCCTGCTCCTCTTCCTGATCATCAAGGTCCGGCTCCAGCCGTTCGTCGCCCTGCTCGCCGTCTCCGTGGCCGTGGGCCTGCTGGCCGGCCTG
>NZ_MUMF01000910.1:282-510 GCF_002155905.1 Streptomyces tricolor
GTTCGGCGAGCGCCGCGCCCCCCTGGCGATGGGCCTGACCGGCCTGGTCTTCGGCATCCCGGTCTTCTTCGACGTCGGCATCTTCGTCCTCGCCCCGATCGTCTACGCGGCCGCGAGGCGCTCCGGCCGCTCGATCCTCCTCTACTGCCTCCCGCTCCTCGCCGGCCTCTCCATGACCCACGCCTTCCTGCCGCCGCACCCCGGCCCGGTCGCCGCCGCCGGACTGCT
>NZ_MUMF01000911.1 GCF_002155905.1 Streptomyces tricolor
CCCCGCCGGCGGGGCGGAAGCGCAGGGGCAGCCAGTTGGGCAGGTTGACCATGTCCTCGTTCTCGATCCGGCGCCCGGCGATCTCGGAGGTGAGCCGGTTGTAGCAGCCGGCCGCGTAGGTGCCCGGGTAGTGGATCTCGTCCGCGGTGCACTCGGGCAGGGCGCCGCGCGTGGCGAAGTAGCCGTTGCCGAGGGTGCACAGCGACTCCCGCAGGCGTTCCTCCGCCGGCCGGTACCCCTCGTACTCCCAGGTGGGCCCGTCCACCGTCAGCCCTCGGACAGCAGGCCGGCGAGGATCCGGTCGGGGGTGAGGGGGAGGTCGCGGAAGCGGATGCCGGTGGCGTGGTGGACGGCGTTGCCGACGGCGGCGGCGGTGCCGACGATGCCGATCTCGCCGATGCCCTTGCTGCCCATGGGGTTGAGGTGGGGGTCGTCCTCGTCGATCCAGTGGGCCTCGACGTCCGGCACGTCGGCGTGCGCGGGCACGTGGTAGGAGGCGAGGTCGGCCTCGGCGAAGTCACCGAACGCGGGGTCCAGGGTGCTGTGTTCGGTGAGGGCCATGCCGAGGCCCATGACCATGGCGCCGGTGAACTGGGAGCGCGCGGTGCGGGCGTTGAGGATCCGGCCGGCGGCGAAGACGCCCAGCAGCCGGCGGACCCGGATCTCGCCGGTGACGGTGTCGACGGCGACCTCGGCGAAGTGCGCGCCGAACGCGTGCCGCGCGTAGGGGCTGTCGGCGTCGGCCGTGCCGGCGGTGTCGGCGCGGGCCTCGATCCCCTCGGCGGGCAGCGGGCCGCCGAGCCGTGCGGTGAGCGCGGTGCACGCCTCGTGCACGGCCCAGCCCCAGGAGGCGGTGCCCATGGAGCCGCCGGCCAGCCAGGCCGGGGGCAGGTCGGTGTGTCCGATCTCGGTGCGGACCCGGTCCAGGGGGACGCCGAGGGCGTCGGCGGCGATCTGGGCGAGGACGGTGCGGGCGCCGGTGCCGATGTCGGTGGCGTTGGTCCGGACGACGAAGGTGCCGTCGGGCAGGGCCCGGGCGGTCGCGGTGGCGGGGACGGCCGCGGCGGGGTAGGTGGCAGCGGCGACGCCGGTGCCGAGGAGCAGCGGGCCCTCGCGGCGGACGCCGGGGCGCGGGTCGCGGCCGTCCCAGCCGAAGCGGCGGGCGCCCTCGCGCAGGCACTCCACGAGGTGCCGGCTGCTGAACGGCTTGCCGCTGCCCGGCTCCCGGTCGGGTTCGTTGCGCAGGCGCAGCTCGACGGGGTCCAGGCCGAGCGCGTCGGCGAGTTCGTCCACGGCCGACTCCAATGCGTACATGCCGGGCGCCTCGCCGGGGGCGCGCATCCAGGAGGGGCTGGGCACGTCCAGCGGGACCACGCGGTGGGTGCTGAGCAGGGCGGGGGTGGCGTACATGACCCGCGAGGGGACGGCGGCCTGTTCCACGAACTCCCGCACCCGGGAGGTGTGGGTGGTCGCCTCGTGCAGGACGGCGGTGAGCCTGCCGTCGGCGTGCGCGCCGAGGCGCAGCCGCTGGCGGGTGGGGGCGCGGTGGCCGACGGTGGTCGGCAGGTACCGGCGCGGGTAGGCCAGGGTGACGGGGCGGCCGGTGCGCCGGGCGGCCATGGCGGCGAGGACGACGTCGGGGCGCGGGGTGCCCTTGGAGCCGAAGCCGCCGCCGACGTGCTCGCAGACGACGGTGACCTGCTCCTCGGGCAGCTGGAACAGCTGCGCGAGCACGGAGCGGACGGTGCCGCCGCCCTGGCTGGAGGTGTACACGGTGAGCCGGTCGCCGTCCCAGTGGGCGGTGCTGGTGTGCGGCTCCATGGGGTGGTTGTGCAGCGGCGGCACCCGGTAGACGGTGTCGATCCGGACCTCGGCGGAGGCGAAGGCGGCCTCCGGGTCGCCCTGCTCGACGCGGCCCGGATAGCCGGCGTTGGCCTCCTGGGGTTCGTAGGCGCCCGGGTGGTCCTCGGTGAAGCCGGTGTCGGGGGGAGCGGGGTCGTAGCCGACCCGGACCGCGCGGGCGGCGGCGCGGGCGGTCTCCAGGGTGTCGGCGACGGCCAGGGCGACGCACCAGCCCCGGTGCGGCACCTCCGGGTTCTGCAGCACGGCGAGCGTGCCGTCCTCGGGCTCGGCGAGCCGGGGTGCGTCGTCGGGGGTGAGGACGGCGAGGACGCCGGGCAGGGCGAGGG
>NZ_MUMF01000912.1:0-254 GCF_002155905.1 Streptomyces tricolor
CAGTCGCCCTACGCCCCCGACCCGAACGTGTGGGCGCAGCCCCCGGCACCGGAGCCGGGGGGCGCCACCCAGTACCTGCCGTACGGCGAGGACCCGCGCACCACCCAGTTCGTCGGCGTGGACGACCTGGTGACGCACTCCGGCGAGGAGTACCACGAGCCGGACGCCTTCGCGCATCTCTTCAAGGACCAGCAGCACAGCGGCGGGCACGCGCCCATGGACCCCCCGGCCGTCCCCGGACCGGCCGCCGCGCC
>NZ_MUMF01000912.1:290-759 GCF_002155905.1 Streptomyces tricolor
CCGTCATGGCGGCGGGCACGATGGTCTCCCGCCTCACCGGTTTCATCCGCTCCGCGCTGATCGCCGCCGCGCTGGGCCTCGGCTTCCTCGCCGACTCCTTCCAGGTGGCCTACCAGCTGCCGACGATGATCTACATCCTCACCGTCGGCGGCGGCCTGAACTCCGTGTTCGTGCCGCAGCTGGTGCGCTCCATGAAGGAGGACGAGGACGGCGGCGAGGCCTTCGCCAACCGGCTGCTGACCCTCGTGATGGTGGCCCTGGCCGCGCTGACCGGACTCGCGATGTTCGCGGCACCGCTGCTGGTGCGGATGCTGGCCAACCCCGTGGCGAGCGACCCGGCGGCGAACGAGGTCGCGGTCACCTTCACCCGCTACTTCCTGCCCTCGATCTTCTTCATGGGCATCCACGTGGTGATGGGGCAGATCCTCAACGCCCGCGGCAAGTTCGGCGCGATGATGTGGACCCCGGT
>NZ_MUMF01000912.1:772-924 GCF_002155905.1 Streptomyces tricolor
GCTGCTCGGCCTGGTCGTCCAGGCACTCGCGATGATCCCCTACCTGCGCGAGACCGGCTTCCGGATCCGCCTGCGCTTCGACTGGAAGGGCCACGGCCTGGGCAAGGCCGCGATGCTCGCCAAGTGGACGGTCCTGTTCGTCCTCGCCAACC
>NZ_MUMF01000913.1 GCF_002155905.1 Streptomyces tricolor
GCCCGCGACCGGGCGGCCGGCGCACTGGCGTTGTGGCGCGGCGAACCTCTGGCGGATGTGCCCGGTCCGGCCGCCCGGTCGCGGGCGCGCGTCAGGTCCCCGGCGGCCCGGGCCCGCTCGGCCTCGGCGGCCAGCCGGCGGAAGCGGAAGACATCGGTGTCGTCACCGGCGCGGAGGGCGTAGCCGGTCTCGTCCGCGGTCAGGACGTCCGGGCCCAGCCGGTCGCGGAGGCGGGCGACGTGGGCGTTCAGCAGACCGCCGGGCACCAGGGGGACGGGGCCGTCCCACACGCCGGCGGACAGTTCGTCCCGCGTGGCGGGCCGGCCCTCGCGCAGCAGCAGCATGCACAGGACGGCCCTCTCGTCGGGGATCTCGACGGCGAGGGGACGGCCGTCGCGCGTCGCGTGGAACGGGCCGAGGAGGGAGAAGGCGAGGGGGGCCTCGCGTGTGCCGGCCGCCGCCAGCCGTCGCACGCTGTCCGTGCTGAGGGTGGCGAACGGGGCGCCCTCCGCGGCCGGTGCCGTGCCCCGTGCGGAGGGGACCGTGGCCCGGAACTCGCCCGGTGCGCGGCCCGCCCGGCGGTCGATGAACTCGCCCATGCGGTCCAGGAGTTCCGTGGTGCGGTGGCGCTCGGTGCGGGGCAGGCCGAGCAGGAGCAGCTCGCGCACCCCCTCCCGGAAGGCGTAGGAGCCGGGCGGGGCGCCCGGGACGGCGGTGAGCATGCCGCTGAGGATGACCTCGGCCAGGTGCTGCGGGCGCGGATCCGGTGCGACCGCCGCCTGGACCAGCCGCATCACCGGCAGGTCGGGGCGGCCCACCGCGAGATGGCCGGCCAGCCGGACCGCCTCCGGGGAGGCGGTCGCCCGGAACCGCAGGACCAGTTCCTCGGCGGACAGCAGGCCGACGTCCGTACGGTCCTCGGCGTCCGCCGGCAGCGGGCGCCCCAGCCCGGCGACCGCACCGGGGATCTCCGCTCCCCCCTGCGTGGTGAGCAGCGCGGCCCAGTTCGCCAGCCACCTCGGCTCCGGCTCCAGCACGGGCAGGGGGAGCGCGCCGCAGACCGCCTCGGCGAAGCCCTCCTCGTGCTCGTCGTGCGGCGCCTGCGGCTCGTACGGGGTGAACGTGAGCGTGGCCGGTCGCTTATACACATCT
>NZ_MUMF01000914.1 GCF_002155905.1 Streptomyces tricolor
CTCCACGCTGTTGTAGACGATGAAGATGTTGGAGCGCGGGAACGGGGTGATGTTCCCGTTGGAGCCGTGCAGCAGGTTGGAGTCGAACATCACCGCGGAGCCGGCGGGGCCGGTGATCTGCTCGATGCCGTGCCGCTCGGCCATCCGCGTCAGGTGCTCCGGGCCCGGGGAGCCGACGGTGATGCGGTGCACGCGCAGCGACTCCTTGTGGAAGTCGGGCGGCGTCTGGCCCACCGACGGGATGAACGTCTTGTGCGTGCCCGGCATGACCAGGAGCGGGCCGTTGAACGGGTGGTTCTCGCTCAGCGCGATCGACACGCTGAACGCGCGCGGCCGGGGCACGCCGAAACCGGGCTTGTAGTTGACCCGGCTCTGGTGGATGTAGACGTCCGAGTCGAGCACCTGCCGGGCGATGTCCGTGAGCTTTGAGGAGAACAGCAGCCCGGCGAAGACCTCGCTGACCTTCTCCACCTCGAAGACCGAGCGCACCCGGTCGGAGTCCGGCTCCAGCACCACGCGCTCACTGGCACGCAGCACCGGGTCCTGGCCCAGCCGCTGCAGCTCGGCGCGGTAGGTCTCCACCTCGTCCGCGCTCAGCAGGTTGTCGAGGACCAGGTAGCCGCTGGATTCGTAGGCCGCCAGCTGCTCGCCGCTGAGCGGGCCGGGACCCTGGCCCCACACGGTGGGGTCGACGCGCGGCTGCGGGACGGCCTCGCCGGTGACACGGGTGGGGTACAGGTCGGGGCGGAGGGTGGTGCTCATGCGGCGGTCTCCTTCACGGGTGCGGGGGTGGTGTCGGTGGTCACGTGCGGCGCCGGCGCCG
>NZ_MUMF01000091.1 GCF_002155905.1 Streptomyces tricolor
CGGCGGAGTCGACTCCGCCGTCGCCGCCGCGCGGGCCGCGGAAGCAGGCCACGACGTCACCGGCGTCCACCTCGCGCTCTCCGCGAACCCGCAGTCCTTCCGAACCGGCGCGCGGGGCTGTTGCACCATCGAGGACTCCCGCGACGCCCGCCGCGCGGCCGACGTCATCGGCATCCCCTTCTACGTCTGGGACCTCGCCGACCGCTTCCGCGAGGACGTCGTCGAGGACTTCATCGCCGAGTACGAGGCCGGCCGCACCCCGAACCCGTGCCTGCGCTGCAACGAGAAGATCAAGTTCGCCGCGCTGCTGGACAAGGCGCTGGCCCTCGGCTTCGACGCCGTCTGCACCGGCCACTACGCCAAGGTGATCGTGAACGAGGACGGCTCCCGCGAGCTGCACCGCGCCTCCGACATGGCGAAGGACCAGTCGTACGTCCTCGGCGTGCTGGACGACAAGCAGCTCGCGCACGCGATGTTCCCGCTCGGCGACACGGTCACCACCAAGGAGGAGATCCGCGCGGAGGCCGAGCGCCGGGGCCTGGCCGTGGCCAAGAAGCCCGACTCGCACGACATCTGCTTCATCGCCGACGGCGACACCCAGGGCTTCCTGGCCCGGCGGCTCGGCAAGGCCGAGGGCGACATCGTGGACGAGTCCGGCACCAAGCTCGGCACCCACGAGGGCGCGTACGGCTTCACCATCGGCCAGCGCAAGGGGCTCCGCATCGGCACCCCGGCCCCGGACGGCAAGCCGCGCTACGTCCTCGACATCTCCCCGGTCACCAACACGGTCACCGTCGGCCCGGCCGCCGCGCTGGACGTCACCGCCCTCACCGCGATCAAGCCCCGCTGGTGCGGTACCGCCCCCACCGGCCCCGGCACCTACACCGCCCAGCTGCGCGCCCACGGCGGCGAGACCGAGGTGACCGCCGAGCCGGTCGACGGCGAGCTGCGGGTGACCTTCGCCGAGCCGGTCCGCGGCGTCGCCCCCGGCCAGGCGATCGTCCTGTACGACGGCACGCGCGTGGTCGGCTCGGCGACGATCGCGTCCACCACGCGCGCGACGGCGTCGGTCTGACCCCGGCCCGGCCCGCCTACCCGGCGAAGAACTCCGCCAGCACCGGCCCCAGCACGTCCGGCTCCACCATGTGGGTCTGGCCCGGCAGGACCCGGTACGTGCCCTGCGGCACGGCCTCCGCGACCGCCTGGCTCGCCCGGTGCATCCACTCCGGGCTGGCGCCGCCCGCGACCGCGAGCACGGGCACGGAGATCCCGGCCAGCCGCGCGCGGGGCAGCAGGCCGTCGCCCATCACCGCGTCGTCGTAGGCGAGGCTGGGGGCGACGGCCTCCATGCCCGCCCACATCGGGGACTGGCGGGCGCGCTGGATCATCTCCTCGGCGAGGCCCGTCAGGCGCAGGAACAGCTCCACCGCGTCCCCGCGCCGGCCCTCGGCGAGCGCCTTGTTCAGCTGCTCCTTGTAGACCGCCTCGCGCTCGGCGCCGTGCGCCAGGTGGTCGGCGTACGGCACCTCGTACACCGCGGCCCGGCGCACCGGCAGCCCGTCCGCCGCCGCGCGCAGCACCAGCGCGCCGCCGGAGGAGACCCCGAACAGCGCCGCGTCGCCGCCCACCGCGTCGAGCAGCGCGGCCAGGTCCTCCACCTCGCGGTCGACCGCGTACGGCGCCGTGTCGCCGCTCTCGCCGCGCCCCCGGCGGTCGTAGACGACGGCCCGGCAGCGGTCCGCGAGGCGCTGCGCCAGGGGCAGCACGGTGCCGCCGGTGGACATCGCGCCGCTCACCAGGATCACCGTGGGCCCCTGGCCGGTCACGTGGTACGCGAGGGAGGTGCCGTCTCGCGAAGTCGTCTTCTTGTCCATGCCCGTGCAGACTGCCCTACGACACGGGACTCACCGGTCATGACACGTCGGTGTCGTAGAAGCAGTAGTGGTCCTTGATCTCCGCCACCCCGTCCTCGGGGTCCGGATACGCCCAGACGAGGTCGGGCGCGTCCGGCAGCGACCAGTAGGACGCCGTGCCCTTGAAGGGGCAGACGGTGTGCGTGTCGGAGGGGGTCAGCAGATCGAGGCGTACGTCCTCGGCGGGGATGTAGTACCGCACCGGGCAGCCCGTCTCGCGCAGTTCCAGGGATCGGTCGGACTCGGCGAGCACCTGGTCGCCGTGCACCACGCGCACGTGCCGCCCGCTCTTCTCGATCGTGATCGTGTGTCCTCGGCTCATGCCGGTTCAGCGCCGGGAGGCCCGCGCTTCTTCCCGTCCGGGCCCGGGAACGTACGGTAGGGGCCATGAACATCTGCGTCTTCCTGTCCGCCGCCGACCTCGACGAGCGTTACACGCGCCCCGCGCGCGAGTTCGCGGAACTGCTCGGCAAGGGCGGTCACACCCTGGTCTGGGGCGGCTCCGACGTCGGTCTGATGAAGGTGGTCGCCGACGGCGTGCAGGAGGCGGGCGGCAGGCTGCTGGGCGTCTCGGTGGAGTTCCTGGCGAACAAGGCACGGCCCGGCGCCGACGAGATGGTCATCGCGGCCGATCTCGCCGAGCGCAAGAAGCTGCTGCTGGAGAAGGCCGACGCCGTGGTGATCATGGTGGGCGGCACCGGCACGCTGGACGAGGCCACCGAGATCCTGGAGCTGAAGAAGCACGGCCGCACCGAGAAGCCGGTCGTGCTGCTGAACACGGCGGGCTTCTACGACGGCCTGCGCGAGCAGTTCCGCCGCATGGAGGCCGAGGGCTTCCTGCCCCGCCCGCTCGCCGAGCTGGTCTTCTTCGCGGACGAGCCGGTGGGGGCGCTGGCCTACCTCGAGGAGCAGCTCGGCGTCCACTGATGCGAGCATGGCAGGCATGGCTACTCATGTGATCACCGGGGCCGGGTCCGGCATCGGCGCCGCCGTGGCCCGCCGCCTGCACGCGCGCGGGGACGACATCGTGCTGCACGCGCGCGACGCGGGCCGCGCGAAGGAGCTGGCGGCCGAGTTCCCCGGCGCGGGCACCCTGGTCGGCGACCTCGCCGACCCGGACAGGCTGTCCTGGGCGTTCTCCCACCAGACGCTCCCGGACCGGGTGGATTCCCTGCTGCACGTCGCAGGCGTCGTCGACCTCGGCGAGGTCGGCGAGCTGACCCCGAAGTCCTGGCGCCACCAGCTGAACGTCAACCTGATCGCGCCCGCCGAGCTGACCCGGCACTTCCTGCCGCAGCTGCGGGCCTCCCGCGGTCACGTGATCTTCGTCAACTCCGGCGCCGGTCTGAGCGCCAACGCCGGCTGGTCCGCGTACGCCGCCTCCAAGCACGGCCTGAAGGCCCTCGCCGACTCCCTGCGCCAGGAGGAGCACGCGAACGGCGTCCGCGTCACCTCGGTCTACCCCGGCCGCACCGCCAGCCCCATGCAGGCCAAGGTGCACCAGCAGGAGGGCAAGGAGTACGACGCCTCGAAGTGGATCGACCCCGAGTCCGTCGCCACGACCATCCTGATGGCCCTGGACCTGCCGAGGGACGCGGAGGTCAACGACCTGACGGTGCGCCCGGGCCGGTGACGGCCGGGCCGGCGGCGTCCGGTCCGTCCGCGGTGCCGCCGGCCCCCGTGGCCCGGGTCCGGCGGCCGGCCGGTCCGTGGCGGATCCTCCGCGCCGGTACGGCGCCCACTGGTGGTCGGCGCGGCGGCCGGCGTTACGTACCCTGCCGGGGTGAGCGAAAACAGCCAGTTCAGGTTCCCGGGGGCCACCGGTGTCGGGTCGCTGCCCGGTGGGGACGCCCGGGAGGCCGCCAAGACCGCCACCGGATCGTTCGAGGACTTCCCCTTCCTCCCGGAGCTGCCCGCGCGCGGACCCGGCGCCGACATGATCGGGCGTACCGCCGGCATGCTGGTCGAGCTGTACGCGCGCGTGGAGCCCAGCGGATGGCGGATCGGGGACCGGCCGGGCCGGGACACCAAGCGGGCGCGGTCCTGGCTGGGGGAGGACCTGGACGCGCTGGAGGAGTTCACCCAGGGCTACGCGGGCGATCTCAAGGTGCAGGCGGTCGGGCCGTGGACGCTGGCCGCCGCCCTGGAGCTGAAGAACGGCGAGGCCGCCCTGTCCGACCCCGGCGCCTGCCGGGACCTCGCCGCCTCGCTCGCCGAGGGGCTGCGGCTGCACCTCGCCGAGGTACGGCGCCGCGTCCCGGACGCCCGGATCGTCCTCCAGCTCGACGAGCCCTCCCTCACCGCCGTCCTGCGCGGACAGGTCCGTACGGCGAGCGGCTACCGCACCCACCGCGCCGTGGACCGGCAGATCGTGGAGGCCACGCTCCGGGACGTCGTCGGCGCGCACGGCGGCGGACCCGTGGTGGTGCACTCCTGCGCCCCCGACGTCCCGTTCGCCCTGCTGCGGCGGGCCGGCGCGGCGGCCGTCTCCTTCGACTTCTCCCTCCTCACCGAGCGTGACGACGACGCGATCGGCGAGGCCGTCGAGGCCGGGACGCGGCTGTTCGCCGGTGTCGTGCCGGGCACGGAGGGTCCGTTGTCAGACCCTGCCGGTAGCGTCATGGGTGTCAGGACGCTGTGGCGCAGGCTGGGTCTGCACCCCGGGCTGCTCGCGGAGGCCGTCACGGTGACCCCGGCGTGCGGTCTGGCGGGCGCTTCCCCCGCCTACGCACGCCAGGCGCTCGCCCACTGCGTCCGGGCGGCGAGATCCCTCGCGGACAACCCAGAGTAACGGGAGGACAACACGGTGGCCGGCGACAAGCAAGCGGAGACGACGGCGGTGCCCGCCGAGGCCCGCGACAAGCACGCGCAGCTGGCGGAGCAGGTCGAGGAGCACCGCTTCCGGTACTACGTGAAGGACGCTCCCGTCATCAGCGACGCGGAGTTCGACGAGCTCCTGAAGTCGCTGGAGGCCCTGGAGGAGCAGTACCCGGAGCTGCGCACCCCGGACTCGCCCACACAGAAGGTCGCGGGGTCGTACGAGACGGAGTTCACCGCGGTCGAGCACCGCCAGCGGATGCTCTCCCTCGACAACACGTTCAACGACGACGAACTGGCCGCCTGGGCCGACCGCATCGCCAGGGAACTCGGCGACCAGGAGTACCACTTCCTGTGCGAGCTGAAGGTCGACGGCCTCGCGGTCAACCTCACCTACGAGAAGGGCCGCCTCACCCGCGCGGCCACCCGCGGTGACGGCCGCACCGGCGAGGACATCACGCCCAACGTGCGGACCATCGCGGAGATCCCGGACCGCCTGGGCGGCGACAAGGTGCCCGACCTGGTGGAGATCCGCGGCGAGGTCTACTTCCCGATGGAGAAGTTCCTCGAACTGAACGAACGCCTGGTCGCGGCCGGTGACAAGCCCTTCGCCAACCCCCGCAACGCCGCCGCCGGTTCGCTGCGCCAGAAGGACCCGCGGGTCACCGCCACCCGCCCGCTGCACATGGTCGTCCACGGCATCGGCGCCCTGGAGGGCTACACGGGCCTGACCCGGCTCTCCGAGGCCTACGACCTGCTCAAGACCTGGGGCCTGCCCACGTCCCGGCACAACCGCGTGGTGGACGACCTGGACGGCGTACGGGAGTTCATCGCGCACTACGGCGAGAACCGCCACTCCGTCGAGCACGAGATCGACGGTGTCGTGGTCAAGCTGGACGAGATCCGCCTCCAGGGACGGCTCGGCTCCACCGCGCGGGCCCCGCGCTGGGCGATCGCCTACAAGTACGCGCCGGAGGAGGTCAACACCAAGCTGGTCGACATCAAGGTGGGCGTCGGCCGCACCGGCCGGGTCACGCCGTACGCCCAGGTCGAGCCGGTCACGGTCGCGGGCAGCGAGGTGGAGTTCGCCACCCTGCACAACCAGGAGGTCGTCAAGGCCAAGGGCGTGCTCATCGGCGACACCGTGGTGCTGCGCAAGGCCGGTGACGTCATCCCGGAGATCCTCGGCCCGGTGGTCGACCTGCGGGACGGCAGCGAGCGGGAGTTCGTGATGCCGGGCGAGTGCCCCGAGTGCGGCACGGCGCTGCGGCCCATGAAGGAGGGCGACATCGACCTCCGCTGCCCCAACGCCCGTACCTGCCCGGCCCAGTTGCGCGAGCGGGTCTCCTATCTCGCCGGCCGGGAGTGCCTGGACATCGAGCACTTCGGCGCGGTGGCCGCCGCCGCGCTGACCCGTCCGCTGGAGCCGGCCGACCCGCCGCTGGTGGACGAGGGCGACCTGTTCGACCTGACGGTGGAGAAGCTGCTGCCCATCAAGGCCTATGTCCTCGACCCGGACAGCGGCCTGCCCAAGCGCGACCCGAGGACCGGCGAGGAGAAGGTCGTCACGGTCTTCGCCAACCAGAAGGGCGAGCCGAAGAAGAACACCCTCGCCCTGCTGGCGAACATCGAGGCGGCCAAGTCCCGCCCGCTCGCCCGCTTCCTGAACGGGCTGTCGATCCGGCACGTGGGTCCGGTCGCCGCGCAGGCCCTCGCGCGGGAGTTCCGGTCCATCGACCGCATCGAACAGGCGACCGAGGAGGAGCTGGCGGCCACCGACGGCGTCGG
>NZ_MUMF01000915.1 GCF_002155905.1 Streptomyces tricolor
ACTCCTCCAGCCGGTAGCGTCTGGCGAGCTTGTGACCGCTGTGCAACTCCGGAGGGGAGGCCTTCCGGCCGGGACCCTCGGCTCCTCCGCTGCCCTGTGCCTCGTCGCTGTCCGTGTCCCGCTCCGGGTTCTTGGCCACCCCGTCGGCCGTGGACTGGTCCGCCTTGGCGGTCAGCGGCTGCTCACCGCTGTTGTCTGCCACGTCGACGGCAGCTGTGCTCCGTTTTGCCACCGTCGTCCCTGCCTCCCCATCCGTTGCACGCTGTCCGACGCCGAAACCAATTGTGCCCACAGTCCGCCGCTATGCACGACACACGGCGGCGGACGATGGTTGTGCGCCTACCCCCGCCTCAACGACCCAGACGCCCGCGCACCATTCCGACGAGCGAGTTGAGTTCCTCGATCCGCATCCGGCGGGCGGCGACGAAGAAGACGCCGAACAGGACGGCTCCGCCGGCGATCAGTGCGGCGAAGGAGCCGACGACGCCCTGGCCGAGGCTGTGCCCGATGCCGTAGCAGGCCGCACCGCTGAGCAGGGCCGCCGGCACCGAAGCGATGCCCAGGCGCGCGTAGGTGCGCAGCACCCGGGACCCGTCCAGGTCCCCGCCCAGCCGCATGCGCAGCCGGCGCCAGGGCGCTCTGCTCCTTCCTGCTGCCGCCGCGCCGGGCGGTCGCCTGCATGGCCGCCGCCTACGGCCTCGCCTACGCGATCGGTGTGGGCGTCGCCTGCCGCCGGCTGGGCATGCG
>NZ_MUMF01000916.1 GCF_002155905.1 Streptomyces tricolor
GAGGCGGAGCTGCTGGCGCGGGTGCAGGCCCAGCCGCAGATGAAGGGCGCCAACCTGTGCGAGGAGGTGGCGACCAAGGAGGCGTACGTCGTTCCGGCGATCGGTGAGAAGCGGTTCACGGTCGCCGCGATCGACCTCGGCATCAAGGGGATGACTCCGCACCGGATGGCCGAGCGCGGCATCGAGGTGCACGTCCTGCCCGCGACGGCGACCGTGGAGGACGTGTACGCCGTCGAACCGGACGGGGTGTTCTTCTCCAACGGCCCGGGCGACCCCGAGACCGCCGACCACCCGGTGGCGGTGATGCGGGCCGTCCTGGAGCGCGGCACCCCGCTGTTCGGCATCTGCTTCGGCCAGCAGATCCTGGGCCGTGCGCTTGGCTTCGGCACCTACAAGCTGAAGTACGGGCACCGGGGCATCAACCAGCCGGTCCAGGACCGTACGACCGGCAAGGTCGAGGTCACCGCGCACAACCACGGCTTCGCCGTGGACGCGCCGCTCGACGGGGTCTCGGAGACTCCCTTCGGCCGGGTCGAGGTGTCCCACGTCTGCCTCAACGACGGTGTGGTGGAAGGCCTCCGGCTGCTCGACCGCCCCGCGTTCTCCGTCCAGTACCACCCCGAAGCGGCAGCCGGTCCGCACGACGCCGCCTACCTCTTCGACCGCTTCGCATCCTTGATGGAGCCGGCCCATGGCTAAACGCACCGACCTGAAATCCGTCCTGGTGATCGGCTCCGGCCCGATCGTCATCGGCCAGGCCGCCGAGTTCGACTACTCCGGCACCCAGGCCTGCCGGGTGCTCAAGGCCGAGGGCCTGCGTGTCGTCCTCGTCAACTCCAACCCGGCGACGATCATGACCGACCCGGAGATCGCCGACGCCACCTACGTCGAGCCGATCACTCCCGAGTTCGTCGAGAAGATCATCGCCAAGGAGCGTCCCGACGCCCTGCTGCCCACCCTGGGCGGCCAGACGGCCCTGAACACCGCCATCGCCCTGCATGACAGCGGAGTTCTCGCTCAGTACGGCGTGGAGCTGATCGGTGCGCGGCCGGAGGCGATCCACAAGGGTGAGGACCGGGATCTGTTCAAGGTCGTGGTGGAGGAGGTCCGCCGCAAGATCGGGCACGGTGAGTCGGCCCGTTCAGTCATCTGCCACTCGATGGACGATGTTCTGAAGGGTGTGGAGACGCTCGGCGGTTACCCGGTGGTGGTCCGTCCGTCGTTCACGATGGGTGGTGCCGGTTCCGGTTTCGCGCACGACGAGGAGGAGCTGCGTCGTATCGCCGGCCAGGGCCTGACCCTCTCCCCGACCACCGAGGTGCTCCTGGAGGAGTCGATCCTGGGGTGGAAGGAGTACGAGCTGGAGCTGATGCGGGACAAGCACGACAACGTCGTGGTCGTCTGCTCGATCGAGAACTTCGACCCGATGGGCGTGCACACCGGTGACTCGATCACGGTGGCGCCGGCGATGACGCTGACCGACCGTGAGTACCAGATCCTGCGGGACATCGGTATCGCGGTGATCCGTGAGGTGGGGGTCGACACCGGCGGCTGCAACATCCAGTTCGCGGTCAACCCCGAGGACGGCCGGGTCATCGTGATCGAGATGAACCCGCGCGTCTCGCGTTCGTCGGCGCTCGCCTCCAAGGCCACCGGTTTCCCGATCGCGAAGATCGCGGCGAAGCTGGCCGTCGGCTACACCCTGGACGAGATCCCGAACGACATCACGCAGGAGACTCCGGCGTCCTTCGAGCCCACGCTGGACTATGTGGTGGTCAAGGCGCCGCGGTTCGCGTTCGAGAAGTTCCCGCAGGCGGACTCCACGCTGACGACGACGATGAAGTCGGTGGGTGAGGCGATGGCGATCGGCCGGAACTTCACCGAGGCGTTCCAGAAGGCGCTGCGTTCGCTGGAGAAGAAGGGCAGCCAGTTCACGTTCGTCGGCGAGCCCGGCGACAAGGAGGCGTTGCTGCGGGAGGCCGTGCGTCCCACGGACGGCCGGATCAACACCGTCATGCAGGCCATCCGCGCGGGGGCGACGGCGCAGGAGGTCTTCGCGTACACGAAGATCGATCCGTGGTTCGTGGACCAGCTGTTCCTGATCAAGGAGATCGCGGACGAGCTGGCCGAGGCGCCCGAGCTGACCCGTGAGCTGCTGGCCGAGGCGAAGCGGCACGGGTTCTCCGATCAGCAGATCGGTGAGATCCGTGGTCTGCGCGAGGACGTGGTGCGCGAGGTCCGCCATGCGCTGGGGATCCGTCCGGTCTACAAGACGGTGGACACCTGTGCGGCGGAGTTCGCGGCGAGGACGCCGTACTTCTACTCCTCCTACGACGAGGAGAGCGAGGTCGCGTCCCGTGAGAAGCCCGCCGTCATCATTCTGGGGTCGGGGCCGAACCGGATCGGGCACAGAATGATGACGGCGGGCTTCTCACGGGACGCGACCTCGCTCTCCTCGTCGTAGGAGGAGTAGAAGTACGGCGTCCTCGCCGCGAACTCCGCCGCACAGGTGTCCACCGTCTTGTAGACCGGACGGATCCC
>NZ_MUMF01000917.1 GCF_002155905.1 Streptomyces tricolor
GGTCGAGGGGGCGGGTCCGGGTGAGGGCGATACCGGCGACGGCACTGGCGAAGACGTCCATCCCGGTGACGAACGGAAGTCCGCCTCCCGGCTGTTGATCGGCGGAGATGCGCAGCAGGGCCTCACGGACGGCGGGTTGATGGGTGGGGTGTTTGCGCAGGGCGAGCAGGGCCACGAGGCGGGCCAGGTGGTTCGCCTGCCAGGGCGGCCCCGGGCGGAGGGCGAGGGCCAGGCGGGACCAGTCGTCGCTCGTGGCCGCACGGGGGGCGGTGATGGTCTTGAGGGCGAGCATCTGCAGTTGCAGCCACGCCTGTTGGCCGTGCGCGTCGAAGGCGTCGGCGGGCAGGTCCCGGCGGTGGGCGCCGTCGGTGATCTCGGTGAGCAGGGTCTGGAAGGTGAGCAGCTTGCGGGGGGTGCTGAAGTGGTCGAAGGAGGCGAGGGCGTCGCGGACGGTGGTGCTCCCGGTCAGGGCGTCGCCGAGGGCCGCGTGGGCGAACGCGCACTGGAGGGCGTCGGGCGGATCGGTGTCCAGGGTGTGCTTGAGGTAACGGCGGGTCAGATCGGCTGCCGCGGGGGCGAGGTCCTCCTTGGTGAGCAGGGCCAGCAGGAGGGCGGACTCCAGGACACGGCTGCTACCGGGGGCCGGGATCAGGCCGTTGGGCCCGATGCGCTCCAGGACGCGGCGGGCGAGGCGGGCACGGCGGGCGGGGAGG
>NZ_MUMF01000918.1 GCF_002155905.1 Streptomyces tricolor
GCCGTGGCCGCCGCCGCGCTGCGGGAGGACGGGCACGCGGGCCGGGTGTACGAGCTGACCGGCCCGGAGCCGATCGGTCCGCGCCGGCAGGCGGAGGTCCTCTCCGCGGCCCTGGGCGAGGAGGTGCGGTTCGTGGAGCTGTCGCGGGCGGAGGCGTACGCGGGGATGGCGCGGTTCATGCCGGCGGGGGTCGTCGCCGGCACGCTGGACGTGCTCGGGGCGCCGTTGCCGGCCGAGCGGCGGGTCAGCCCCGATGTGGAGGCCGTCCTGCGCCGGCCGGCGGCGCCCTTCGCGGAGTGGGTCGCGCGCCACCTTCCCGCGTTCGCCTAGGCGCTGCTCGGCCGGGCGCTGCGCGCGGGCGCTACTTCGCGTGCCGTACCGCGTAGATCATGACGAACGCGATGAAGTGGATGCCGAAGAGGAAGTAGGCCAGGAAGTACCAGACCTGCCGTTCGTTCCTGGTCTCCTGCGCCAGGCGCCGCTTCTCCAGCTCCTCGGGGGTCATCACAGGTCCCGGTGGACCTTGGTGTTGGACGCCTGGGCGCGGGGGCGGAGCACCAGGAGGTCGACGTTGACGTGGCTGGGGCGGGTCACCGCCCAGGTGATGGTCTCGGCGACGTCGTCGGCGGTGAGGGGTTCGGCGACGCCCGCGTAGACCTTGGCGGCCTTCTCGGCGTCCCCGCCGAAGCGGGTCAGCGCGAACTCCTCGGTCTTGACCATGCCGGGGGCGATCTCGATGACCCGGACGGGCTGGCCGACGATCTCCAGGCGGAGGGTCTCGGCGAGGACGTGGGCGCCGTGCTTGGCGGCCACGTAGCCGCCGCCGCCCTCGTAGGTGCCGTGGCCGGCGGTGGAGGAGACGACCACGATCACGCCGTCGCCGCCGGCGATCAGCTTGGGCAGCAGGGCCTGGGTGAGGTTCAGGGTGCCGATGACGTTGGTCTCGTACATCGTGCGCCAGTCGGCCGGGTCGCCGGTGGCGACCGGGTCGGCGCCGAGGGCGCCGCCCGCGTTGTTGACGAGGACGCCGATGGTCTGGAAGGCGGTGGCGAACTCGTCGACGGCGGCGCGGTCCGTGACGTCCAGCTGGTAGGCCACGGCCGAGTGGCCGGCCTGGGTGAGTTCCTCGGCGAGGGCTTCGATGCGGTCCTTGCGGCGGGCGGTGAGGACGACGCGGTAGCCGGCCGCGGCGAGCTGCCGGGCCGTGGCGGCGCCGATGCCGCTGCTCGCGCCGGTGACGACGGCGATGCGGGAGGCGGCGGACGGGGCGGCGGTGGCCATGGCTGCTCCTGGGGCTGCGTCGGGGTGGTGCGTGACTGCGGTGCGGTCCAGCGTAAGTGACCTTCAGCCGCCGTTCCGGGGCGCCCACATGATCACGGCCATCCCGGCGAGGCAGATCAGCGCCCCGGTGATGTCCCAGCGGTCGGGGCGGTAGCCGTCGGCGACGGCGCCCCACAGGATCGAGCCGGCCACGAAGATCCCGCCGTAGGCGGCGAGGACGCGGCCGAAGTGGGCGTCCGGCTGGAAGGTGGCGACGAAGCCGTACGCGCCGAGGGCGAGGACGCCTCCGCCGATCCACAGCCGGCCCCGGTGTTCCCTGAGGCCCTGCCAGACCAGCCAGGCGCCGCCGATCTCCAGGAGGGCGGCGACGACGAACAGGGCGGCGGAACGGAGGACGGACATGGGCCCAGCTTCCCAGGCGGGAGTGGTGTCACCTGTTGGAGGGCGCCTGGCGGGCGGCTCGCGTGGCATACATCCGTACGGACGTCGTACCCACGGTTGGTGCGGCGCGTGAGCGAGGAGTGGTGAGGGGCGTGCGGATGCGGGCGTGGGTGTTGTCCGGGCTGTGTGCCGGTGCCGTGCTGGTGCCGGGGACCGCGGTGGCCGCTCCGGTGCCGGAGGCGGATCTGGCCTTTCACGGGAGCGCGGTGCTGGAGGGGGACCGGGTGGAGGTGCGGCTGACCCCGCGCAATCACGGGCCCGCCGCGGTCGCGGACGCCACGGTGCGGTTGCGCTGGTCGGCGGAGCTGGCCGACGAGCAGGCGCTGCCCGCCCGGTGTGCCCGGGAGGACGAGCGGTCGGTGGTGTGCGGGACGGGGCCGCTGGCCGTGGACGCGGCGGGGGAGCCGTTGCTGGTTCCGGTACGGCTGCGGGAGCGGACGTCGGAGCTGACGCTGGAGGTCGACACGGCGTGGAGCGCGGGGGCGACGGACAAGGACCGGACGAACGACCGGATGACGGTGCTGGTGCTGGCGACCGGGGACGCGTACGCCTTCTGAGCCGTCGCGCCGGTGCGGCGGTGTGGCGGTGCGGCGGTCAGTCGGGGTTCTCGGCGTCGTAGCGCTCGCGGGCCGTGCGGACCTCGTCGAAGTGGGTCTCGGCCCAGTCCTTCACGGCGGTGAGCAGGGCGGCGAGGCTGGTGCCGAGCGGGGTGAGCGCGTAGTCGACGCGGACGGGGACGGACGGGGTGACGGTGCGGCTGATGATGCCGTCGCGTTCCAGTGCGCGCAGGGTCTGGGTGAGCATCTTGGGGCTGACCCCGGCGATCTTGCGGCCGAGGTCGCTGTAGCGCAGGGGGCCGGGGGCGAGGGCGGCGACGACGAGGCTGACCCACTTGTCGCTGAGCCGTCCGAGGAGCTGGTTGGTGGGGCAGCTGCGCAGGAAGGCGTCGTAGTCGGCGCGGGCCTGTTCGCGGCGCTGGGCTGCGGTCATGGTCGCCATGGCTCTCCTCCGGGAAGGCTACGCACTCTCAGGTAACTACTTACCCATGGATAGTAGCTCTCCTACGGTTGGTGGTGCGGCCGGAACGGGTCGCGGACATCGCCAACTGGCTTGTTTTCGAGGGAGAGTTGTCATGCGTGCTGCGGTGGTGAGGACGTTCGGCGGTCCGGACGCGGTGGAGATCGCGGAGGTGCCGGTGCCGGAGCCGGGGGCGGAGCAGGTGCGGATCAAGGTGGCCGCGGGGGCGCTCAACCCGGTGGACGCCGGGGTGCGCGCCGGCTTCTTCGGCGGGGCCGGCAAGACGCTGGGGCTCGGCTGGGACGTGGCCGGGACTGTGGACGCGGTCGGTGTGGCGGCGGCCTGGCAGGTGGGTGACCCGGTGGTGGCGCTGGTGCCGGGGGTGGCCGAGCCGCTGGGGGCGCACGCCGAGTACGTCGTCGTGGGGGCGGGTGCGGTGGCGAAGGCGCCGGCCGGGGTGGACGCCGTGCACGCGGGGACCCTGCCGCTGAACGGGCTGACCGCGTTGCAGGCGCTGGATCTGCTGGATCTCGCGCCGGGTGCGTCCCTGCTGGTGACCGGGGCGGCGGGTGCCGTCGGCGCCTTCGCCGTGCAGCTGGCCGCGCACCGGGGGATCGAGGTGACCGGGCACGCGCGGGCGGGCGACGAGGAGCTGGTGCGTTCGCTGGGTGCCGTGGGCTTCACGGCCGAGGGGGGCCTGCCGGGGAGTGTGGACGCGGTGCTGGACGCGGCGGTGCTCGGCGAGCCGGCGCTGGAGTGGGTGCGGGACGGGGGCGCGTACCTGGGCTGGCTCTTA
>NZ_MUMF01000919.1 GCF_002155905.1 Streptomyces tricolor
GGACCGGGGCCGCCGGGTGTGGCTGCACCACGGCAGTTCGATCAGCCACGGCTCCGACGCGGCGAGCCCCACCACCACCTGGCCGGCGCTGGCCGCGTCCCTGGGCGGCGTGGAGCTGATCAACCTCGGACTGGCCGGCAGCGCGCTGCTGGACCCGTTCACCGCCCGCGCGCTGCGTGACACACCCGCCGACCTGATCAGCGTCAAGCTCGGCATCAACGTGGTCAACACCGACGTGATGCGGCTGCGCGCCTTCGGCCCGGCCGTGCACGGCTTCCTCGACACCGTCCGCGAGGGCCACCCCGACACCCCGCTGCTCGTCGTCTCGCCGGTGCTGTGCCCGATGCACGAGGAGACCCCCGGCCCCACCGCCATGGACCTGGCAGCGCTGGGCGAGGGGCGGGTGCGGTACCGGGCCACCGGGGATCCGGCCGAGCGGGCGGCCGGGAAGCTCACCCTGGAGGCGGTCCGCGAGGAACTGGCCCGGATCGTGCGCGAGCGGGCGGCCGAGGACCCGCGGCTGTACCACCTGGACGGCCGGGAGCTGTACGGCGAGGCCGACTTCGCCGAGCTGCCGCTGCCCGACGGACTGCACCCGGACACCGCCGGGCACCGCAGGATCGGCGAACGGTTCGCGGCGCTGGCCTTCGCCGCGGACGGCCCCTTCGCCGGCCGCGCCGCCTGACCGGGGCCCCGGCGGCTCACTCCAGGTGGGCGAAGACGACCAGGTTGTCCGTGTAGTCCCGCACCGTGCGGTCGTAGTCCCCGGCGCAGGTGATGAGCCGGACCTCGGGGCGCGAGGCGTCCGCGTACACCCGCTCGCTGGGGAAGTCGTCCTTGGCGAAGGTCTCGGCGCTGTCCACGACGAACTCGGCCGTGCGCCCGTCGGCCCGCTCGACGGAGAACCGGTCGCCGGGCCGCAGCCGGTCCAGCTCGGCGAAGACGGCCGCGGAGGTCATCGTGTCGACGTGCCCGGCGATGATCGCGGTGCCCTCCTCGCCGGGCGAGGTGCCGTCGGCGTACCAGCCGACGAGGTTGGTGTCGGCGGCGGGCGGCGGCTGCAACTGGCCCGAGGCGCCGATGGCCAGGGCGGTGAACGGGGCGTCCACGGAGATCTTCGGGATCCGCAGGCGGGTCGGCGCGGACCGGGGCAGCGGCTCGGCGGACCGCGGTGGCTCGCCGGACTGCCGTGGCTCGCCGGGCTGCCGCGGGTCGGCCGGTGCGACGGCACCGGCGCCCGAGGCCCGGGGCGCCGCCGGTGTCTCATCGGGCGTCTCATGACCGCCGAACATGCTGACGGCGAGGAAGACGGCCGCCACTCCCCACAGCGTCAGCCGCCCGCCACGGCCGGAGCGCCGCCCGTCCGCTGCCGGTCCTGAGGGGGTCGGGGAGGAGGGATCTGCTGCCATCGGACACCACCTCACTCGAGCGCGGCAGCACGGGGATCAGGG
>NZ_MUMF01000920.1 GCF_002155905.1 Streptomyces tricolor
GGCATCGAGTTCGACTACTCGTGCGTGCATGCCTCCTTCGCGCTGTCGGAGGCGGGGTACGAGACGGTGATGGTCAACTGCAACCCGGAGACCGTCTCCACCGACTACGACACCTCCGACCGCCTGTACTTCGAGCCGCTGACGCTGGAGGACGTGCTGGAGGTCGTGCACGCCGAGCAGCAGGCGGGGCCGGTCGCGGGTGTGATCGTCCAGCTCGGCGGCCAGACTCCGCTGGGTCTGTCGCAGGCGCTGAAGGACAACGGTGTGCCGATCGTGGGGACGTCTCCGGAGGCGATCCACGCGGCGGAGGACCGGGGTGCGTTCGGCCGGGTGCTGGCCGAGGCGGGCCTGCCCGCCCCCAAGCACGGCACCGCCACCACCTTCGCCGAGGCCAAGGCCATCGCGGACGAGATCGGGTATCCGGTGCTGGTGCGGCCGTCCTATGTGCTGGGCGGGCGGGGGATGGAGATCGTCTACGACGAGACGCGGCTGGAGGCCTACATCGCGGAGTCGACCGAGATCAGCCCGTCCCGGCCGGTCCTGGTCGACCGGTTCCTCGACGATGCGATCGAGATCGACGTCGATGCCCTCTACGACGGCCAGGAGCTGTATCTGGGCGGGGTGATGGAGCACATCGAGGAGGCCGGTATCCACTCCGGTGACTCCGCCTGCGCGCTGCCCCCGATCACGCT
>NZ_MUMF01000921.1 GCF_002155905.1 Streptomyces tricolor
GTGCAGGGGCCGGACGCACGGCCTTCGCCCACGACACCTGGGAGACCCTCGACGCACCCCATCTGCCGGTGGAGGCCGGGAAGTTGAGCATGCACGGCGCGGTCCGGGCGGGCAAGGGCGTGTCCGGCCCCTTCACCCGGCTGCTGTCACCGGTGCCGCTGCACGAGCTGTTCGCCCGGGCGGCGCGGGCCTGAACGGCAGCGGGGGCCGGCGCACCGGCGCCGGCCCCCGGGGACCCGAAGGAAGGAGGGACCTTACGCCCCGCTCTCCCGCAGCATGTCCTCACGCTCGACGATCTTCACGCGGTCACGGCCCTGCGGCTCGCCCAGGGCACGCTCGGCGGCGTCCAGCTTGTACCAGCCCTCCCAGGTGGTGAAGCGGATGTTCCGCTCGGCGAGGAAGGCGTCCACGGCCTCCGGCTCGGGCGTCGCCGGGGTGTGCAGCCGGCCGCCCGCGTAGTCGTCCAGCAGGTTGGCCACGGTCTCGTTGGCGTCGCCCTTGGTGTGGCCGATGAGACCGACGGGGCCGCGCCGGATCCAGCCGGTGACATAGGTGGACTGCAGGTGGGTGCCGCCCTCCTCGATCACCCGGCCGCCCTCGTCGGGGACGGTCCCGGAGTCGATGTCCCAGGGCAGCTTGGGCAGCTTCTCGGAGAGGTAGCCGACCGCGCGGTAGACGGCCGTGACGTCCCAGTCCTTGAACTCGCCGGTGCCCTTGACGTTGCCGGTGCCGTCCAGGGCGGTGCGCTCGGTGCGCAGGCCGACGACCTTGCCGTCCTCGCCGAGGATCTCCGCGGGCGACTCGAAGAAGTGCAGGAACAGCTTGTGCGGGCGGTTGCCGACGTCCCGGATCGCCCAGTTCTCCAGCGTCTTGGCGACCATGTCGGCCTGCTTGTTGCCGCGCCGGGTCTCGATCGAGCCCTCGTCGTAGTCGATGTCCTCGGGGTCGACGATGACCTCGATGTTCGGGGAGTGGTCCAGCTCGCGCAGCTCCATCGGGCTGAACTTCGCCTGCGCCGGGCCACGGCGGCCGAAGACGTGGATCTCCACGGCCTTGTTGGCCTTCAGGCCGTCGTAGACGTTCGGCGGGATCTCGGTCGGCAGCAGCTCGTCGGCGGTCTTGGCGAGGATGCGGGCGACGTCCAGGGCGACGTTGCCGACGCCGAGCACGGCGACCTTCTCGGCCTCCAGCGGCCAGGTCCGCGGCACGTCCGGGTGGCCGTCGTACCAGGAGACGAAGTCGGCGGCGCCGTAGGAGCCGTCCAGGTCGATGCCGGGTATGGGCAGTTCGCGGTCGGCCATCGCGCCGGTGGAGAAGATCACCGCGTCGTAGAAGGCGCGCAGGTCGTCCAGGCTGATGTCGGTCGGGTAGTCGACGTTGCCGAACAGGCGGATCTGCGGCTTGTCCAGGACCTGGTGCAGGGCGGTGATGATGCCCTTGATGCGCGGGTGGTCGGGCGCGACACCGTACCGGATCAGGCCGAACGGGGCGGGCATCCGCTCGAAGAGGTCGATGGACACACCGGGGTCGGCGGCCACCTCGGACTTGAGCAGGGCGTCGGCGGCGTAGATCCCGGCGGGGCCGGCTCCGACGATGGCTACCCGCAGGGGGCGCGGCATGATCAGGTTCCCTTCGAGCGTGAATGGGCGACTTGATCAGGAAGCCTAAACTAAGGCAGACCTAAGTTGGTACCGGGGTCTCGTCTATGACCTCATAAGCCGATCTTATGGGTTTCCCAGGGGTTGCTTATGCGGGCCCCGCCGGGCGGCGTACGGGCCGGCGGGGGAGGCTCACGCGACCCTTGGCTGCCGCGTGCCGCGTGCCGCNNTCGCCGCCTCACCGGCGCCGTAGATCGACTCCTCGCGGACGGACGAGCCCGGTCCCGGGGCGTGGACCATCATGCCGTCGCCGACGTGCAGACCCACATGCCGGTCGTCGTCGAAGAAGAGGACGAGGTCACCGGGCTCGATGCCGGCGAGCGTCACCGGGGTACCGGCCAGCGCCTGCTGGTGCGCCGTACGCGGCAGCGTGACACCGGCCGCCCGCCACGCGACCTGGGTGAGGCCGGAGCAGTCGTACGAGTCCGGCCCGCTCGCCCCCCAGACGCACGGCTTCCCGATCTGCGCCCGGGCGAACGCGATGGCCTTGGCGGCTCGCAGGGCGCGTGGCGACTCCGGGGCGGCTGCGGGCCCGGGGAGGGG
>NZ_MUMF01000922.1 GCF_002155905.1 Streptomyces tricolor
GGTTGGGGGCGGGGGGCGGACGGGAAGCGATGTGAATCCACCCCGTACGACGTGCTAATGTTCTGGGTGTCGGAAGGGGCCAGCCCGAAAGGGAAGGAACCGGAAGACACACCCAATGCGCGGGTGGCGGAATAGGCAGACGCGCTGGATTCAGGTTCCAGTGCCCGCAAGGGCGTGGGGGTTCAACTCCCCCCTCGCGCACAGAAGGCCAAGGGCCCATCGTGAAAACGATGGGCCCTTGGTCGTATATGCCACGCGTGAGTCGTGTATGTCACACGTGCCGTACGGCACAGCCGTGTCGTGGGTAGTCGTGGGGACGGCTGCGCCGGGCCGGGTGTGAGGAAGCTCTCAGGCGGTGGTCGGTGTCCGGATCAGCCGCGGGTGCCCGGGGCCGGGTGGTCGAGCGTGAGCGCCGTGCAGCGCACGCCCCCGCCGCCCTTGCGCAGTTCCGTCGTGTCCAGCTCGACCACGTCCAGGCCGCGTTCCCGCAGCGCGGTGGCGAAGCGGGGGGCGCCGGCGGTCATCGTCACCGTCGTGCCGTCACTCACCAGGTTGAGCGCGAAGCCCGCGGCTTCCTCCAGCGACACCTCGATCAGGTCCAGTCCGAGGCCGTGCAGCCGCGCCGCGCTCTCCGGCTCCAGGGCCTGCGGGCAGTACGCCACCGTGCGCGCGTCGATCACCCCCACGGCCAGGTCCAGGTCGTACCACTGCTCGCCCGCCGTGCGCAGCGGCACGATCTCGTGGCCGAACAGGTCGGCCAGGACGGCGTGCATACGACGGTCCGTGCGCTGCCCGTGGCCGGCCAGCAGGAGCGGCCCGCACACCAGGGCGTCGCCCTGGCCGCTGAACGCGTACGGGGCGTCGTGCACCTCCAGGCCGTACGCGGTCAACCAGGCGCGGAAATACGGTATTTCGGGGCGGCGGGGTGCGGGCGGGGCGCCGAGGACCGCACGGCCGCCGGCCACGAGGGCGCCGTTGGCCGTGTAGACCATGTCGGGGCACTCGGGGGCCGACTTCATGAACCGGACGGTGCGGCCGGCCGCGGCGTGCGCCTTGGCGATGGCCTCGTGCTCGGCGAGGACCGCGAGTCGGTCCGGCTGACGGCCGGTGTGCATGTACGGGTTGATGACGTAGTCGATGCGGAAGTTCTCGGCATCGCACATCAGCAGTTCTGTGTTCAATGACTTCACGTTCCCCCCGGTCGTCAACCACCGTACCCGCAGCGGGGAATCGCCACACCGGTCTCTGCCGGGGGCCGGAGTTTTCCACAGGGTCTGACGGGTTTCGGCCACCGGTTGTACGGTCTCTCCGAGTTGATGTTCGTACCGGCGCCCGTTCGACGGCGTGCGGGCAGGGCGGGGAGGCGGTCGGTGTGACCGGAACCGGTGCGGGGGCGGCGGACGCGATGGACTCCGCCGCCCCCGCACCGGT
>NZ_MUMF01000923.1 GCF_002155905.1 Streptomyces tricolor
GGGCGTCGGGGGCTCTGTCTCCCCGGGGGTGCCCTCCTCGTCCCGGGGCGGGCGGCGCAGCAGGGCGATCGAGCCGGAGACCGTGGTGGCGCGCAGTCTGCCGGTGCCCGCGCCGAGCCGGCCGGTGATCCTGTGCGCGCCCCACTGGCCGTGCACCCGCAGGTCGTCGAAGGCGTTGGAGAGGGTGCCGCTCGCGGTGTTCGCCTCCACCTCGGCGTCCGCCGGGTGCGGCAGACGGATGGCGATCTCGCCGGAGACGCTGGTGAGACCGATGTCCGTGGGACCGTCCGGGTCCAGGTCCACGATCATGGAGCCGCTGACGGACTCGGCGCGTACCGAGGTGCCGGAGCCCTCGACCACGGTCAGGTCGCCCGACACCGAGTGGAAGCGCAGGTCGCCGGTGACCGCCTGGGCCTCCAGGTTTCCCGAGACGGTCTCCGCGCGGACCGGGCCCGAGACGCCGACCAGGGTGGTGTCACCGGTCACCCCCCTGATCACCGCGGGGCCGCGGATGCCGGAGACGACCGCGCCGGCGCCGACCACGCCGACCTCCACGCGGGTGTCGGCGGGGACCGCCAGGGAGACGACGGCGGTGCGGCGCCAGCCCTTGTGGTCGAACCACTTGAGGAAGCCCTTCCAGGGCAGGTCGTCGTAGGCGACGGTGAGGGTGGTGCCGTTCTGGGTGACCACCAGGGGCGGGCCTTCCAGT
Source organism: Streptomyces tricolor (assembly GCF_002155905.1). Taxonomy (GTDB): domain Bacteria; phylum Actinomycetota; class Actinomycetes; order Streptomycetales; family Streptomycetaceae; genus Streptomyces; species Streptomyces tricolor. Next base: position 710 of record NZ_MUMF01000923.1, read on the forward strand.
TCCGAGACCTCCAGGCGGGCGGAGGGGGCGTCCGTGCCGACCACGTTGACCGTGCCGTTGACGATGCGGATGCGCAGGTCGCGGACGGGGGCGTCGAAGGTCAGCTTCTGGGGGTCGGTGACGGACCACTCGGACATGGGGCCTCCTCGGGCGGTCACGGTCGCGACGCGCCATATCGCGTTCTTCTGAGAAACACGATATATCGCGGCTTCGGGAAGTCAAGGCACTCTTCCGGGGAGGGGCCGTGGGCGGTCGGGCCGGTGGCGGCGCCCCGGGCGTGGCCGTGAGGTGCGGGTGGGGCGCTTAGGCTGGTGGGAGTTGTTGGCAGGACGGACGTTTGCGCAGGAGACGTGGGCCTATGTACTTCACCGACCGCGGTATCGAGGAGTTGGAGAAGCGGCGTGGCGAGGAAGAGGTCACCTTCGAGTGGCTCGCGGAGCAGCTGCGGACGTTCGTGGACCTGAACCCGGACTTCGAGGTGCCCGTGGAGCGGCTGGCCACCTGGCTCGCGCGGCTCGACGACGAGGACGATGAATAGACCCCTCGCCCTCTCCCGCCCCGGGAGTTAGCCTTCTCCTCCCATCGGCGAACGGGGGCGTCATGGCTGGAGGAGTCGAACGCGTACGCCTGGACGACGGCACCGTCGTCTGGGCCAGGATCCGCGCGGCCGACGAGGAGGCGCTGGACGAGGGCGGCTACTGGGACACCGGACTCGGCGACCGGGTCATCGACATGGCGGGGGGACTGGCCGGCACGGTCGGCGGCGTCGTGCGCTCCCTGCGCGCCGGTCTGGACACACCGGCCCCCGTCGAGGTCTCCGTCAGCTTCGGAATCGAACTGACGGCGCAGTCCGGCAAGATCGTGAGCGCCATCGCCGAGGGCGGTGGCACCTCCTCCCTCACCGTGTCCCTGACCTGGACCGAGCCCGCCACGGCGGCGGACGGCGCCCGTACCGGAACGCAGGGCGGCGGCGTCGTACCGCCGCAGTCCCCGGCTCCCGGCGCCGTATGAGCGCCTTCGGCGAGATGGTGCGCCCCTCGCTCGCACGCATCGGCGCACCGGGTGACGGGTATGCAACGGACCGTGACGCGTACTGGGGGTCGGGGTTCTTCATAGCCCCGGGCTGGCTGTTGACCTGCGCCCACGTCGTGGGAAAGGGGGGAGCCGCGGTGTGCCGAGGGGAGAGCGCCCTGAGCGTGAGCTGGCAGGAGCGCACCGCCGCCGGCGTCTGGGAGCCGCGCAGCGGCACCGGGACCGCCGTCGTCGTCGCGCCCCGGCCCGCGGGCGCGCAGCCGCCGCGCGACCCGTGGCCGTTCCCCGACCTCGCGCTCGTCCGGGTGACCGGCGCCGACGCGGTGCGCTGCCTGTGGCTCGGCGACCGGGAGGCCGGCCCGCGCTCCCCGCTCGGGCTCTACGGCTGGTCGGTGCAGACCGGCGAGCTGGGCATCCGGCACGGCACCGGCGAGCTGGCAGGATCCGACGCACGGGCCCTGCTGCTCGCCGG
>NZ_MUMF01000092.1 GCF_002155905.1 Streptomyces tricolor
CGGGTCCTCCACGTCGGCTTCCGCGTCGTCCGGGCCCTGTACGTAGCGCAGGACGCCCCACATGCCGTGCTCGTCGGCGTGTGGGGCGTCGTTCTTGCACCCCTGGAGTTCCTTGCCGAGGGTGTCGGCGTCGATGCCGGAGCCGATCAGCACGAGCTGGGTGAGACGGGCGTCCCCGGCGGCCCAGGGCTCCGGGTAGAAGCGCAGGAACCGGCCGACGGCGTGCACGGCATACCGGTTGAGCGGGTCGTACGGCCCGAAGTCGACGTAACCCTTGATCCGGTACAGCCCCTCGGGCCGGCTGTCCAGGAACCGCATGAGCCGGCGGGGCTCCAGCGGCACGTCGGAGGTGAAGGACAGGCTGTCGTAGCCGGTGTGCAGGTGCCCGGCGTGCTCGTGCTCGTCCTGCCCGGGCTCGTGCAGGTCGTCGAAGGACAGCTGCCCGATGCGCTCCTCGCTCGGCCGGCAGTCGAAGAGGAACTCGGGGTCGATACGGCCGTAGGTGGCGGGGACGACGGCGGCGCGGTCGGTGAGCGCGCGGACGAGCCCCAGGACCCGGTCGGCGTCGGCGGCGCGGTCGAGCTTGTTGACGACGACCAGGTCGGCGAGGGCGAGGTGCCGGTCGATCTCCGGGTGCTTGGCCCGTGTGTCGTCGAACTCGGCGGCGTCGACGACCTCGACCAGACCGCCGTAGACGATGCCCGGGTGCTCGCTGGCGAGCACCATCCGCACCAGTTCCTGCGGCTCGGCCAGCCCGCTGGCCTCGATGACGATCACATCGATGCCGGCGGCGGGCGCGGCGAGCCGGTCCAGGTAGAGGTCGAGTTCGCTCGCGTCGACGGCACAGCACAGGCAGCCGTTGCCGAGCGAGACGGTGGAGTCGCCGAGGGCGCCCGCGACGGCCATCGCGTCGATCTCGATGGCGCCGAAGTCGTTGACGATGGCCCCGATCCGGCTGCCTCCGCTGCGGTGCAGCAGATGGTTGAGGAGCGTGGTTTTCCCGGAGCCCAGGAAACCGGCGAGCACGACGACCGGGATCTGCTGCGGACTGCCGCTGTTTCCCAAGCTGTTCCCCAACGGGCGACCTTTCTGACGTACCAGCGCACACCGGCTCGCGTGCCGGTGTGCGGACGGGCATGGACTGCGCGTCCAGGATACGAGCGGCAGAAGAGCCGTCCCGGTGCTCGCCGGCCGCGAGGGCCGGCCTCCCCGGCGGCCGGCCGGGCGGCGGCTCACGTCATCCGGCGGACGGCACCGCCGCCTGCGGCTGGGGGCCCACGTACCGCGCCACCGGACGGATGATCTTCGGGTCGGCCGCCTGTTCCAGGATGTTGGCGCTCCAGCCCACCACGCGTGCCGCGGCGAAGGTGGGGGTGAACATCTCCCGGGGCAGGCCGCACAGTTCCATGACCACACCGGCGTAGAACTCGACGTTCGTGTGGAGTTCGCGGCCCGGCTTCAGCTCGGCGAGGATCGCCTCCACCCGGCGCTCGACCTCCACCGCGAAGTGCACCCGCGGACCGCCGAAGCCGAGGGCGATCTCCCGCAGCATGCGCGAGCGGGGGTCCTCCGTGCGGTAGACGGCGTGCCCGAAGCCCATGATCCGGTCTCCGGCGAGTACCCGTTCGCGGATCCAGGGGTCGATCCGGTCGGGCGTGCCGATCGCGTCGAGCGTGTCCAGGGCCCTGCTGGGCGCGCCGCCGTGCAAGGGGCCGGACAGGGCGCCGACGGCACCGGTCAGGCAGGCCGTCACATCGGCTCCGGTGGAGGCGATGACGCGTGCGGTGAAGGTTGACGCATTGAATCCGTGATCAATGGTGGAGATCATGTATTGCTCGACCGCACGGGCCCGCTGCGGATCGGGTTCCGAACCGGTCACCATGTACAGGTAGTTGGCCGCGTACGGAAGGTCCTCACGCGGCTCCACAGGCTCCAGGCCCCGGCCGAGCCGGTACAGCGCGGCGAGCAGGGTGGGTACGGCAGCACAGGCGGCCACGGTGTCGACGCGACGCCGGCCGGCGTCGATGTCGTACACCGGCCGGAAGCCCCGGGCGGCGCCGAGCAGGGACAGGGCCGTGCGCAGCCCCGCCAGCGGGCCGGAGAGCCGGCCGGCCCCGGCGATCGCCGGCAGGGCCTCGCGGACCTCCTCGGGCAGCCGGCGCAGCGCGGCGGTCTCGGCGGCGAAGGCGGCGGCGCGCCGGGCGTCCGGAAGCGTGCCGTGGACCAGGAGGTGCCAGACGTCCTCGAAGCTGCGGGTTCGGGCGAGGTCGACGGCCGAGTACTGGCGGTAGTGGTAGAAGCCCTCCCGGCCCCGGACGTCGCCGATCTCGGTCTCGGCGACGACGACGCCCGCGAGACCGCGCGGGGCGTCGATGAGCGGGGTGGCGGTCCTGTCGATGGCCATGGTTTCCCTCCCTGGACTTGATCCGACTGTCCATGCTTGACTCATTTCTTGTCAACGTTGATTGAGTCAATGCATGACCATCAACATGTGCAGAGGCGGCTACGGTGACCCCCATGCGCGATCACGACACCGCTCCGCACGGCCCCGGGCGCCGGCTGAGCACCAAGGAGACCGCCGAACTCCTCGGCGTGAAGCCCGAGACGGTCTACGCGTACGTGAGCCGCGGCCTGCTCAGCAGCAGACGTGAGCCCGGCGGCCGGGCCAGCACCTTCGAGGCCGGGGAGGTGGAGGCCCTCGCGCGCCGCAACCGGCGCGAGGCGGCCGGGACTCCGGGCTCGGGCGGGGACCTGTCGGTCCGCACCCGGATCACGCTGATCGGGCGCGACCGGTACTTCTACCGCGGCGCGGACGCCGTCGAACTGGCCACCCGCCACACCTACGAGGAGGTCGCCGAGTGGCTGTGGACCGGCCGGCTGACCCCCGGGGCGGCCTTCTCCGCGCCCGATACCACCGTCGAGGTCGCCCGCCGCGCCGTGGACGCCCTGTCCGAGCACGCCTCCCCCGTCGACCGGCTGCGGGTGGCGGCGATCGCCGCGGCGGCCGAGGACCCGCTGCGGTTCGACCTGTCCGAGGAGGCCGTGCTGAACACGGCGCGCACCCTCATTCCCACCCTCGTCGCCGCGCTGCCGCCGGCCGCGTACGAGCGCACGGACGACGGTCCGCTGGCCCACCGCCTCTGGTACCGGCTGACCGGCCGCCCGGCCGACGAGGCGTCGCTGCGCGTCCTGGACACCGCGCTGGCGCTGCTCGCCGACCACGACCTGGCCGCGTCCACGCTGGCGGTACGGGTCGCCGCCTCGGCCCGCGCGCACGCGTACGCGGCCGTCTCGGCCGGACTGGGCGTGCTGGAGGGCCCCCTGCACGGCGCCGCCAGCGGTGTGGCCCACCGGATGCTCCTGGACGTGCTCGACCAGGGCACGGCGGTCCCGGTGATCGCCGCGGAACTGCGCGCGGGGCGCCGCGTCCCCGGCCTCGGCCACCGGCTGTACGAGGGCGAGGACCCGCGCGCGCGGGTGCTGTTCGGCCTTCTGGAACAAGTCCCGCGCGCGGAGTCCGCGCTGCTCGCGGCCCGCGACATCGTCGCCACGACCGCCCGGCACACCCCGCTGCACGCCAACGTGGACCTGGCTCTGGCGGTGTTCACCGCGTCCGCCGGCATGCCGGCCGCGGCCGGCGAGACGATCTTCGCCGTGGCCCGGACCGCGGGCTGGATCGCCCACGCCCTGGAGGAGTACGGCGAGCGCCCGCTGCGCATGCGCCCCAGCGGCCACTACGTCGGTCCGCGCCCGCCGCAAACCCTCCCGGAGTAGGACACAGCCCGGGCCGGAAGTCGCCCCGCGCGGAGTCAGGTTAGGCTCACCTCTGTGAGTAGGTGTGCGACCGTCTCCCGGAGCCTTGACGAGCCGGTTTCCGGTACGGCGGCCACGGCGACGACGTGGCTGCTGCTGGAACAGCCCGGCCCGTGGGGCGCCAAGGCGCTGACATCCAGCCACCTGGAGCCCGCGCTGGGCCGGGCGCTGGAGGCCGCCGCCGACAAAACCGGCGTGCGTATCGCGCTCATCCGCCGCCCCGGGCGCCATGCCGACCCCGGCACGCCTCCGGTCCGGCAGGTGTACGCGGCCCACACCGTTCCGGGGCGCGTGTGGCTGCACGGTGCCACCACCCGCGATCCGCAGCGGCTGCTCGACCTGGACTTCGCCGGCCTCGGGGCCGGCGACCACCGTTCCTTCGGCGCGGTGCTCGGCGGACGGCCGCACGAGGGCGACCCGCTGGCCCTTGTGTGCACCAACGGCAAGCGCGACCGCTGCTGCGCCCTCCTGGGCCGCCCCCTGGCCACGGAGCTGGTCGCCTCCGGGGTGCACGGGGTCTGGGAGGTCACCCATCTGGGTGGACATCGGTTCGCGCCCACGGTGCTCGTCCTGCCGTACGGCTACGCCTACGGCCGCGCCGAGGCGCACACCGTCAAGGAGGCCCTGCACGGCGTCCAGGAGGGGCGTGTGGTCGTGGAGGGGTGCCGGGGGTGCTCCGCGTGGGAACGGCCCGGCCAGGCGGCGGAGCTGGCCGTCCGGTCGGCCGCGGACGAGTACCGGGCGGGCGTGCTGAGCGTCGTACGGACCGACGGCGCGGCTCCGCGGTGGGAGGTCACCGTCGGGCACGCCGACGGCCGCCGGTGGCGGGTCACCGTGGCGCAGGGGGCGTCGCTGCCGCCCCGCCCGGAGAGCTGTGGCGCGGCCGTGCTCGGGGCGCCCGCGCGGATGGACGTGGTCGAGGTCCGCGAGCTGAGGCCGACGGCGCTGGCCGGCTAGCCGGGCGCCCGC
>NZ_MUMF01000924.1 GCF_002155905.1 Streptomyces tricolor
GGCCGGTACGGGGAAGGCTCCGGGGGCCTCCGCCCCGCGGGCCACCGCGTCGGTGCCGCCGGCCAAGGGTTCGGTGCGGGTGCTGCGCACGGTGGCCGAGGGGCTGAAGACGCCGTGGGGGCTGGCTCCGCTGCCCGGCGGCGGGCTGCTGGTGTCGTCCCGGGACGAGGGCACGATCAGCAGGATCGACGAGAGGACGGGCCGGACGACCGAGCTGGGCACGGTCTCCGGGGTCTCGCCGGCCGGCGAGGGCGGCCTGCTGGGCATCGCCCTCTCCCCCGACTTCGCCTCCGACCGCATGGTGTACGCCTACTTCACCTCGGCCTCGGACAACCGCATCGTGCGCATGCGGTACGACGAGCGGCGGCCGGCCGGTGAGCAACTGGGCGCCCCGGACACGGTGTTCAAGGGCATCCCGAAGGGCTTCGTGCACAACGGCGGCCGGATCGCGTTCGGCCCGGACGGCATGCTGTACGCGGGCACCGGCGAGAGCGGGCGGGAGGGCCTGTCGCAGGACAGGACGTCGCCGGGCGGCAAGATCCTGCGGCTGACCCCGGAGGGGGAACCGGCACCGGGCAACCCGTTCCCCGACTCGCCGGTGTACTCGTACGGCCACCGCAACGTCCAGGGCCTGGCCTGGGACGACCGGCAGCGGCTGTTCGCCGCGGAGTTCGGGCAGGACACCTGGGACGAGCTGAACGCGATCAGGCCCGGCGACAACTACGGCTGGCCCGAGGCCGAGGGGAAGTCCTCCGGCGCCGGCTTCCACGACCCGCTCGCCCAGTGGCGCACCGACGAGGCCTCCCCCAGCGGCATCGCGTACGTGGACGGCGTGATCTGGATGGCGGGCCTGCGCGGCAAGCGCCTGTGGCGCGTCCCGCTGAACGGCACCTCGGCCTCGGCCGCCCCGCAGGCGTTCCTCACCGGCGACCACGGCCGCCTGCGCACGGTCGTCCCCGCGGGCGGCGACCGGCTCTGGCTGGTGACGAGCAACACGGACGGCCGGGGCGACCCGAAGGACGGGGACGACCGCGTGCTGGAGGTGCGGGTGCGGTGAGCGGGGGCCAGGTGAGCGGGGGCTAGGTG
>NZ_MUMF01000925.1 GCF_002155905.1 Streptomyces tricolor
CCGTGCCGCTGGGCACCGGCGGGGCGCCCCGGCCGACGAGCGCCACGACCCGATGGTAGATGTCGGTGCCCTGCGTGAGGATGTAGCCGGGCGTGCTCTCGGGCGTCGACGCCGTCACGGTCTCGTCGTGGTCGCGCAGCACCTGGTTGAAGCCCAGCCAGGTGAGCAGTTCCGCCGCGGCGGCGCGGCCGAGCGGCAGCGGCTGGTGTTCTCCGTGGTAGTGCGTCTCCAGGGCGTCGATGCCCTCGAACCGCAGCTTGACCTCGCCGCCGCCGGCGACCTGGACCGGGTTCCTGGCCCGGACGAGCTTCCATTCCTCCGGGTCGTCCGCGACGAAATGGACGGTGTCCCCGTCCGGCTGCGTGCCCTTCAGGCGGAACGTGCCTTTGATCAACAGCATGGGCATGGCGACTCCAGAGCGGCCCGAGGGAGTATATCGGACAAAATACTCATCTCGGTGTGCCCTGTCCGCGAGGCGCGCGGAGCGGGCCGGGCCGGGACCGGTTCCCGGCGGCACGCGTGCC
>NZ_MUMF01000926.1 GCF_002155905.1 Streptomyces tricolor
CGCCCCTGGGCCGCCGTACTCGCTCTCGCCGCCGCCACCTTCAGCGTCGTCACCACCGAGATGCTGCCCGTCGGCCTGCTCCCCTCCCTCGCCCGCGACCTGCACGTCTCCGCCGGCACCGCGGGGCTCGCGCTCACCCTGCCCGGGCTGGCCGCCGCCGCTGCCGCCCCGCTGCTGCCGGTCGCCGTGCGCCGCGCCGACCGGCGCACCGTGCTGTGGGTGCTGCTGCTCCTGCTGGCCGCCGCCAACCTGCTCACCGCCCACGCCCCCGTCTTCGAGGTGCTGCTCGCCGCCCGGCTGCTGGTCGGGGTGTGCATCGGCGGGGTATGGGCGGTGGCCGCCGGGCTCGGCGGCCGGCTGCTGCCGGGGCCGGCCGCCGGGCGCGCCACCGCCGTGATCTTCAGCGGTATCGCGGTCGCCTCGGTGCTCGGTGTGCCCGCCGGCACCCTGCTCGGCTCGTTCGCGGGCCGCGCGTGGGCGTTCACGGCGATGGCCGGCTGCGCGCTCGCCGTCGCCGGGGCCCTGGCCGTGCTGCTGCCGCCGCTGCCCGCCGAACGGCCGGTCCGCCTCGGCACCTTCCCCGGCCTGCTGCGCCGCCCGCCCGTCCGCCGCGCCCTGACCACCGTCGCCCTGCTGGTCACCGGCCACTTCGCCGCCTACACCTACGTCCGCCCCGTGCTCCAGCGCACCCCCGACACCGGCCCGGCCCTGGTCAGCGCCCTGCTGCTCGGCTACGGCCTCGCGGGCGTCGCCGGGAACTTCGCGGGCGGCGCCCTCGCGGCCCGCGACCCGCGCCGCGGGCTGCGGCTGATCGCCGCGCTCCTCGGCGCCGTCGTGCTGCTGCTGATCCCCGCAGCCGGCTCGGTGGCCGTCTCGGCGGCGCTGCTGCTGGTGTGGGGGGTGGCCTACGGCGGGGTGTCCGTCAGCGCCCAGAACCTGCTGTCGGCCGCCGCCCCGCAGGACCCGGAGGCGGCCTCCGCGCTGTTCGCCGGGGTGTTCAACACGGCCATCGCGCTCGGCGCCCTGACCGGCGGCCGGCTCGCGGACGGACCGGGGCTGACGGCCGTCCTGGGCGCGGGCGCGCTGCTGGCGCTGGCGGCGGCGCTGGCGGCGACACCCGCGGCGGCACCGGCGGGCGAGCGGCGCGGTCGGCGCGGGTGGCGGTGGCGCGGGTGGCGCGGTCGGCGTGCGTGAGGCCGGGCGGGTGAGGGGCGGCCGGACATGGCGAAGGGGCGGCCCGGGCGGGGCCGCCCCTCGGGGTCCGGTGAGCCGGGTTACTTCGCCGACAGCTCCGCCGCCACCAGCTCCGCGATCTGCACCGCGTTCAGCGCGGCGCCCTTGCGGAGGTTGTCGTTGGAGATGAACAGCGCGAGGCCGTTCTCCGACGTCTCGTCGCGGCGGATGCGGCCGACGTACGACGGGTCCTGGCCGGCCGCCTGCAGCGGGGTCGGGATGTCGGACAGGGCGACGCCCGGCGCCTTCGCGAGCAGCTCGGTGGCCCGCTCCGGGGAGATCGGGCGCGCGAAGCGGGCGTTGACCTGGAGGGAGTGGCCGGAGAAGACCGGGACGCGCACACAGGTGCCGGAGACCTTCAGGGCCGGGATCTCCAGGATCTTGCGGGACTCGTTGCGCAGCTTCTGCTCCTCGTCGGTCTCGTTCAGACCGTCGTCGACGAGGTTGCCGGCGAAGGGCAGCACGTTGAAGGCGATGGTGCGCTTGTAGACGTTCGGCTCGGGGAAGTCGACCGCCGCGCCGTCGTGGGTGAGCTTGTCGGCCTCGGCCGCCACCTTCTGCACCTGGCCGTGCAGCTCCGCCACGCCCGCGAGACCCGAGCCGGACACCGCCTGGTACGTGGCGACGACCAGCGCCTCCAGACCGGCCTCCTCGTGCAGCGGCTTCAGCACCGGCATCGCGGCCATCGTCGTGCAGTTCGGGTTGGCGATGATGCCCTTGGGGCGGTCGGCGATGGCGTGCGGGTTCACCTCGGAGACGACCAGGGGCACGTCCGGGTCCTTGCGCCAGGCCGAGGAGTTGTCGATCACCACGGCGCCCTGCGAGGCGACCTTTTCGGCCAGCGCCTTGGACGTCGAGCCGCCCGCGGAGAAGAGCACGATGTCCAGGCCGGTGTAGTCGGCGGTCGCCGCGTCCTCCACCGTCACGCCGTCCAGCACGGTCCCGGCCGAACGGGCCGAG
>NZ_MUMF01000927.1 GCF_002155905.1 Streptomyces tricolor
CCTCGGCGTCGGCCGCGACGGCGTCGGCCTTCTCGGCGCCGTCCTCCTGGGCACCGCCTTCCTCGGTCGTGGCCTTCTCCGCAACGGCCTCCTGGGCCGTGGCCTTTCCGGCGCCGCCCGCTTCCGCGGTGGCCGTCTCGGCGTCGCCCGAGTCGGTGGCGTCCGGCGCGACCGGATCCGCGGCCCGCTCCTCGCCCCCGTCGGACGCGGAGCCGTCCGAACCGGCGGCCTCCGCCACCACCGAGCCCTCCGGCGTGGCAGTCCCGTCACCGGACTCCTCGCCGCTCTCGGCGCGCTCGGCCCCGGACGCATCGGAGGAGCCGGACGACCCCTCCGTACCGTCCGTGCCCTCAGCACTCTTCGTCCCCTCCGCACCGGAGGCGGCGGCCGTGCCCTCGTCACCCGTCGGAGCAGCCCCCTCCGCGGAGCCCTCGCTCCCGGACCCGGCCGGCTGTCCGGCGGCTGCCGCGCGCTCGGCGATCTCGGCCATCTCGCGCTTCAGGGCGACGGCGGAGAACCGCATGGTCGCCCCGCTCTCCAGGTCACCGTTGCCGGTCTCCGGCTCGACCGCGGGGGAGGCGGCCGGCGTCTCCTGCTGAGCGGGCTGGGGCTGCTGCGGCTCGAAACCTTCGGGCAGCCGCGGCATCGGGACGGGGTCGCCGGCCGGCGGCGCGGGCTGCGCGGCC
>NZ_MUMF01000928.1:0-367 GCF_002155905.1 Streptomyces tricolor
GCCCGGTGCCGCCGCACGCGGCCACGGGCCCGGCCAACGTGATCCTGCCGAACCCCGCCTCGGCCGCCGCGGGCCAGGTCCTCGTCGGCGGACTGCCGGCCGCGCGGGCCCGCGACCGGACGGCGTGCGGCGTGCTGCGCGATGCGTCCGGCGGTCGCGCCGTCGCCGGGGGCGAAGACGTAGTCGTGGATGCCGCAGCCGAACTCGGGGCGCATGGGGCGCTCGCCGGGCGCGGTGCCGAGCACCAGGCGGATCGCCTCCTCGATCTCCCGCTCCCGTTCGACCAGGGCGATGCCGCCGGTCGGCCCGACCCGCAGCGGGAACGCCCAGCCGCGGCCGATGAACCGCTCGCTCATCACACGCCCCC
>NZ_MUMF01000928.1:387-806 GCF_002155905.1 Streptomyces tricolor
GCCCGTGGCCGCGTGCGGCGGCACCGGGCAGGTGTGCAGGCTGCCCACGACGGCGGCGGGCCGGCCGCCGATCAGCACGGTCGCGACCGCCCTGGCGGCGGCGGGCGGCGGGGTGGCGATCACACCGCCGTGGTCGGTGGGGTCACCGGTACGGGCTGCGGCCGGCATGCGGCGCTCCTTACGGCAGTAGGGACTGGGGTCAGGACCAGGGGCAGGACGGGGACAGGTACGGGGGCGGGGCCGGGGTCAGTTGATCCGGATGAGCTTGGCCTTCAGGACGCCCAGCAGGCCGCCGTCGACGGTGACGTCCGAGCTGCCGGTGACGCCGACCGACCGGCCGCCGATCTTCACCCCGACCCGGCCCTGGATGTCCACGTTCCGGCCGGACACGCTCACATCGCCGCGTCCCGCGTCCAGGG
>NZ_MUMF01000929.1 GCF_002155905.1 Streptomyces tricolor
TCCGGGGCGGAGCCCCGGGGTCAGGCCGGCGGGTACGGCGGCTCGGGATCCCGGGGACCGAACAGCGCCGTGAGCCCGAGATGCACCAGCAGTCCGGCGAACGGCCAGGCCAGCAACGCGCCCTTGGCCGACAGCTTCAGCGGCGCCGAGAACGTCACGCCCTTGCCCACGGCCTGCGCATGCGCGAGCACGTCGGACTCCGGGCCCAGCCACACCCCGAGCCGCCAGGCCAGCACGGACCCCAGCAGGCCGCCGAGGCCCAGTGCCACGACCGCCGGCACACCCCCGCGCCGCCGCAGCAGGAACACCACAACCGCGCTGGCCAGCCCGAAGGCGAGCCCCAGCAGGGTGAACACACCGTCCACCCCGACCGCCTGCTCCCCCTCGGTGTCCTTGAGGTAGACGACCCAGTTCTTGCCGATCCGGTCGCCGACCAGCGGCACCTGCGGCGCCAGCCACCACCACAGCAGCCCCAGCAGCGCCCCGCTCAGCGCCACCGCGACCGTGATCACGGCGGCCTCCCGCAGTTCCGTCCTCATCCCGGGGCCGTCCTGTCCGTACCCGTACCCGTCCGCGCCCG
>NZ_MUMF01000930.1 GCF_002155905.1 Streptomyces tricolor
CCGCACGCGCGCGTGCGGCTTCCCGCCGCTCGGGCTCGTCGCGTTCCAGGAGCAGTTCCACGGCGTCCGCGAACGCCTCCCCGCCGTCGGCCGCGGTGGCCCCGGCGGACCCGATGACCTCGGGCAGCGCGGAGGACGCGCTCGCCACCACGGGCGTGCCGCACGCCAGGGCCTCCAGCGCGGCGAGCCCGAAGGTCTCGGCGGGCCCGGGCGCGAGGCACACGTCGGCGGACGCCTGGAGCGCGCCGAGGGCGGCCCGGTCGGAGACGTGCCCGAGGAAGGTCACCGGCAGCCCGCGGTCCCGCGCGCGCTGCTCCAGCCGGGCCCGCAGCGGCCCGTCCCCGGCCACCACGAGCACCGCCCGCCGCCCGCGCCGCAGCAGCGCGTCGAGGGCGTCCAGGGCCGTGCCGGGGCGCTTCTCCACGGACAGCCGGGAGGCCAGCACGAGCAGCGTCTCGTCCACGCGCGCGTGCCGGGCCCGCAGCCCGGGGTCGCGCAGCGCGGGGTGGCGTTCCGTCAGGTCGACGCCCAGGGGGGCGCGTACGACGTTGCGGGCGCCGATGCGCAGGAACTCGCGCTCGGCGAACTCGGTGGTGCACACCACGCGCGCGTAGACGTGCGCGGTCCGGGTGTTGAGGGAGTCGGCGGCGCGCCGGGCGAGCGGCTCGGGCAGGCCCCAGGTGCGCAGCACGCCGTCGGCGGTCTCGTGGGAGACCATCACGGCGGGCACGCGCGCGCGGCGGGCCCAGCGGCCGGTCCAGCGCAGCGTGGTCCGGTCGGAGACCTCCAGGCGGTCGGGGGCCAGCTCCTCCAGCAGGGCGGCCACCCGCCGCTTGTCGGTGAGGACGCGGTAGCCGCCGGTGCCGGGCAGCAGCGGGCCGGGCAGGGTGATGACCCGGCCCTGCTCGGTGTCCCGGTCGGTGTGCCGTTCGCCGGGGACGATCAGGACCGGTTCGTGGCCCGCGGCCCGGAAGCCCTTGCCGAGTTCGCGCAGGGCGGTGCGCAGGCCGCCGGATGCGGGTGCCACGAAGTTGGCGAGCCGGACGATGCGCAGGGACGGTCCGGTCATGCCGCCACCGCCGTCTTCCGGGCCGCGAGGACGTCGTCGTAGTGCGTGAGCAACTGGTCGCCCACGGCGGCCCAGGTGCGCCCCTCGACCGTCGCGCGGGCGGCGGCGCCGTACGCGGCCCGCCGCGCGGGATCGGCGGCCAGGGCGCGGACGGCCTCCTGAACGGCGGCGGCGTCGAACGGCGGGACCAGCAGGCCGGTACGGCCGTGGTCGACCAGGTCGAGCGGGCCGCCGACGGCGGGCGCGACGATCGGGACCCCGCTGGCCATGGCCTCCTGCACGGTCTGGCAGAACGTCTCGAACGGGCCGGTGTGCACGAACAGGTCCAGCGAGGCGAAGATCCGGGCGAGGTCCGCGCCGGTACGGCGGCCCAGGAAGACGGCGCCGGGCAGGGCCTCGGTCAGCTGGGGCCGGCTGGGTCCGTCGCCGACGACCACGACCCGTACACCGGGCAGCGCGCACGCCCCGGAGAGGAGTTCCACGTGCTTCTCGGGCGCGAGCCGGCCGACGTAGCCGACGATGGGTTCACCGTTCGGGGCGAGTTCGCGGCGCAGCGCCTCGTCCCGGTGCTCCGGCCGGAAACGTACGGTGTCCACGCCGCGCGGCCAGAGCCGTACCCGCGGTACGCCGTGCTCCTCCAGGTCGGACCGCGCGGCGCTGGACGGGGCCAGGGTGCGGTCGGCGGCGCCGTGCACGGAGCGGATCCGCCGCCAGGCGGCGGCCTCTCCGGCGCCCATGTAGGTGCGGGCGTAGCCGGCCAGGTCGGTCTGGTAGACGGCGACGGCGGGGATGCCGAGCCGGGCGGCGGCGGCCATGCCGCGGACGCCGAGGACGAAGGGGCTGGCCAGGTGGATCACGTCGGGGCGGTGCGCGACGAGGGCGGCGGCGAGGCGTCGGCTGGGCAGGGCGACGCGTACCTGGGGGTAGCC
>NZ_MUMF01000931.1:0-374 GCF_002155905.1 Streptomyces tricolor
CCGCAGCCCACGCCGTCGCGCGCCCGGCCCGGCCCTTCGGCCGGATTGACGGTTGGCCTGACGGCTGGCCGTCCGGCCTTCCCGCCGCCCCGCCTGCCCGCGCCCAGTACCGCCAGTACCGCCAGTACCGACAGTGCCGCTCGTACCGCTACCGCCTACTCCCGCCCCACCAACGTCAGCAACGTCGCCTCCGGCGGGCAGGCGAAGCGGACCGGGGTGTAGCGGTTGGTGCCGCAGCCTGCCGAGACGTGGAGGTAGGAGGTGTGGCCCTCCGCCGTGTGCGTGGAGAGGCCCTTCACGCGGTCGGTGTCCAGGTCGCAGTTGGTGACCAGGGCGCCGTAGAAGGGGATGCACAGCTGGCCGCCGTGGGTGTG
>NZ_MUMF01000931.1:396-1216 GCF_002155905.1 Streptomyces tricolor
GGTCCTCCCACGGGTTGTGGATCGCGCCCACCGCCGGCGGGTTGCCGTTCAGACCGTGCCGTCCGCTCGCCTTCTCCATCAGGTAGCGGGCGGGGTTGCGGAGCTTGGGGCCGTAGTAGTCGTTGGACCCGAAGACGTACGCGCCCGGGAACTCCATCAGCGGACCCAGCGCGTCCATGACCTCGGGGACGCCCTCGGGGTCCGACAGGTTGTCGCCCGTGTTGATCACGAAGTCGGGACGCAGCCCGGCCAGCGACTGCAGCCAGCGCTGCTTCTTGCGCTGACCGCTCACCATGTGGATGTCGGAGACCTGCAGCACACGCAGCGGGCGCATGCCCGGGGGCAGGACGGGGACGGTGACCCGCCGGAGGCGGAAGGAACGGGCCTCGAAGCCCGCCGCATAGACCAGGCCGGCGGCCCCGGCCGCCACGATTCCCAGGGGGATTCCGTATCGCGCGCGCATGTGCCCATCGTGTCAGACCGGTTGGACGCGGTGAGACCGGCCGCCGATTAAATGGGCGGGCGGGGCCGGGCGTACACCTGCGACAATCGGGCCATGACCACCACGCTCAAGTCGAAGCTGCAGGACGACCTCAACGCCGCGATCAAGGAGCGCGACGAGCTGCGCTCCTCGACGCTCCGGCTGACGCTCGCCGCGATCACCAAGGAGGAGGTCGCGGGCAAGGAGAAGCGGCAGCTGTCGGACGACGAGGTGCTCAAGGTGATCACCCGCGAGGCGAAGAAGCGCCGGGAGGCCGCGGACGCCTTCGCGCAGGGTGGCCGGGCCGAGCAGGCGGAGCGCGAGAAGGCGGAGGGCGAG
>NZ_MUMF01000932.1 GCF_002155905.1 Streptomyces tricolor
GGAAAAGGGCGGACGGAGTGTCCGTGGTGCGTGCCACACTCGCGTGCATGGGGAAGATCGACGGGGTGGACGCCCTGATCAGGGAGGTCCGGGCGGGGTCCCGGATCAGGTATCTGCACTTCTGGGGGCACCGACCGCGGCCGGACGGGCGGATCGGCGCGAGCTGTCTGAGCCAGTGGTGGCCGGCACCGTTCGTGGTGGACGGGGTGGAGTACGCGACGGCCGAGCACTGGATGATGGCGGGCAAGGCCCGGCTCTTCGGGGACGCGGAGGCGGAGCGCCGGGTGCTGGCCGCGGAGCATCCGGCCGCGGCGAAGAAGGCGGGGCGGCTGGTGCGGGGCTTCGACGAGGAGACCTGGGAGCGCGAGCGCTTCGGGCTGGTGGTCGAGGGCAGCGTGCACAAGTTCGCGGCCCACGACGACCTCGGCCTGTTCCTGCTGAACACCGGGGACCGCGTGCTGGTGGAGGCGAGCCCCCTGGACCGGATATGGGGCATCGGCCTGGCGGCGGACGACGAGGCGGCCTTCGACCCCGAACGCTGGCGGGGACAGAACCTGCTGGGCTTCGCCCTGATGGAGGCCCGGGAGCGGCTGGCGGGGGCGGGGGCGTAGCCCTGCGG
>NZ_MUMF01000093.1 GCF_002155905.1 Streptomyces tricolor
CCCCCCGCCCCCTCCGGTTAGGCTCTGGCCAGAACGCCGAAAGATCCGAGGGGAGACCACGGACATGACGCCGGGCCGCACGAGCAGCACCTTCACCCGTCTGCTGCGACACGGCTTCACCGACCCCTCCGCCGCCGAACGCCTCCTGGACGGCCCCGAACTCACGGCCGTCCGCAACGACCCCGTCCTCCTGGAAGCCCTGGGCGCCACCGCCGACCCCGACCTGGCGCTGCACGGCCTGGTCCGCCTCCTGGAGGCCCAGCCCAGCCCCACCACCCGCCGCGAACTGCTGGACACCCTCATCGCGGCCAAACCCCTGCGCGACCGCCTCCTGGGCGTCCTCGGCGCCTCCGCCGCCCTCGCCGACCACCTCGCCCGCCACCCCGGCGACTGGCGCGCCCTGGTCACCTACGAACCCCACGACCTCCACCCGGGCGTCACCGAGTTCGAACAGTGCCTCGCCGACGCCACCGACCCGGTCTCCCTCCGCGTCGCCTACCGCCGCTGCCTGCTCTCCATCGCCGCCCGGGACGTCTGCGGCACCACGGACGTCGCCGAGACCGCCGCGGAACTCGCCGACCTGGCCACCGCCACCCTCCGCACGGCCCTGTCCCTGGCCGAACGCGCGGCCCCCGAGGACGCCGCCGCCTGCCGCCTCGCGGTGATCGCGATGGGCAAGTGCGGCGGCCACGAACTGAACTACGTCTCCGACGTCGACGTGATCTTCGTGGCGGAACCCGCCGAGGACACCCCCGAACACACAGCGCTCAGATCCGCCACCAAACTCGCCTCCCACCTCATGCGGATCTGCTCCGAGACGACCGTCGAGGGCTCCATCTGGCCGGTGGACGCCAACCTCCGCCCCGAGGGCCGCAACGGCCCCCTCGTCCGCACCCTCAGCAGCCACCTCGCCTACTACCAGCGCTGGGCCAAGACCTGGGAGTTCCAGGCCCTCCTCAAGGCCCGCCCGGTAGCCGGCGACACCGCCCTCGGCGAGGCGTACGTCGACGCGCTCGGCCCCCTCGTCTGGCAGGCGGCCGAACGCGAGAACTTCGTCCCCGACGTCCAGAAGATGCGCCGCCGCGTCGTGGAGAACATCCCCGCGGCCGAGATCGACCGCGAACTCAAACTGGGCCCCGGCGGCCTCCGCGACGTCGAATTCGCCGTCCAGCTGCTCCAGCTGGTGCACGGCCGCACGGACCCCGCCCTGCGCAGCGGCACCACCCTGGACGCCCTCCAGGCCCTCGCCGCCGGCGGCTACGTCGGCCGAGAGGACGCCGCCCGCCTGGACGAGGCGTACCGCTTCCTGCGCTCGATGGAGCACCGCATCCAGCTGTACCGCCTGCGCCGCACCCATCTCGTCCCCGAGGCGGAACCGGACCAGCGCCGCCTCGGCCGCTCCCTCGGCCTGCGCACCGACCCGGTGGCCGAGCTGAACCGCGAGTGGAAGCGGCACACCGGCGTCGTACGCCGCCTGCACGAGAAGCTCTTCTACCGCCCGCTGCTCGACGCGGTCGCCCAGCTCGCCCCCGGCGAGGCCCGCCTCAGGCCGGAGGCGGCCCGCGCACGCCTGGAGGCGCTCGGCTACGCCGACCCGGCCGCCGCGCTGCGCCACCTGGAGGCCCTGGCCTCCGGCGTGACCCGCAAGGCGGCGATCCAGCGCACCCTGCTGCCGGTCCTGCTCGGCTGGTTCGCCGACTCCGCCGACCCCGATGCCGGCCTGCTGAACTTCCGCAAGGTCTCCGACGCGCTCGGCAAGACCCCCTGGTACCTGCGGCTGCTGCGCGACGAGGGCGCGGCGGCGGAGAACCTGGCCCGCGTCCTGTCGGCCGGCCGCCTCGCCCCCGACCTGCTGATGCGGGCCCCGGAGGCGGTCGCCCTCCTCGGCGACGGCGACGGCGGCGGCCTCGCCCCGCGGCAGCGCGCCGCCCTGGAGCAGGAGATCCTGGCGGCCGTGGGCCGCGCGGACAACGCCGCGCAGGGCGTCACCGCGGCCCGTGGCGTCCGCCGCCGCGAGCTGTTCCGCATCGCCGCCGCCGACATCGTCGGCTCCTACGGCACCGAGGCCAGCCCCGCCGAGGCCGACCAGGGCGCCCTGGTGGACCGGGTCGGCGCGGCCGTCTCCGACCTGACCGCGGCCACCCTCGCCGGCACCCTGCGCGCGGTCGTCCGGGACGGCTGGGGCGACACCCTGCCCACCCGGTTCGCGATCATCGGGATGGGCCGCTTCGGCGGGCACGAGCTGGGCTACGGCTCCGACGCCGACGTCCTGTTCGTCCACGAACCCCAGGACGGCGTGGACGAGCACGAGGCGTCCGCCGCCGCGAACAAGGTCGTCGCCGAGATGCGCCGGCTGCTCCAGCTGCCCAGCGCCGACCCGCCGCTGCTCATCGACGCCGACCTGCGCCCGGAGGGCAAGTCGGGCCCGCTGGTGCGCACCCTGAAGTCGTACGAGGCGTACTACCGCCGCTGGTCCCTGGTCTGGGAGTCACAGGCGCTGCTGCGGGCCGAGCCGGTCGCCGGCGACGAGGACCTGGGCCGGCGCTTCACGGAACTGATCGACCCGCTGCGCTACCCCCGGCAGGGCCTGCCGGAGGACGCCGTCCGCGAGATCCGCCGGCTGAAGGCCCGGATGGAGTCCGAGCGGCTGCCGCGCGGCGCCGATCCCCGGCTGCACACCAAGCTCGGCCCCGGCGGCCTGTCCGACGTCGAGTGGACCGTCCAGCTGCTCCAGCTGCGCCACGGCCACCGCGTGCCCGGTCTGCGCACCACCCGCACCCGCCAGGCGCTGGCCGCGGCCCGCGAGGCCGGGCTGCTGACCGGCGAGGACACGGAGATCCTGGACGAGGCGTGGGTGCTGGCCACCCGGGTGCGCAACGCGGTCATGCTGGTCCGCGGCCGGGCCGGGGACACCTTCCCCACCGCCCCGCGCGAGCTGGCCGCCGTCGGCCGCTACCTGGGCTACGGCGCCGGACACGCCGGCGACATGCTGGACGCGTACCGTCGTACCACCCGCCGGGCGCGCACGGTGGTCGAGGAGCTGTTCTACGCGGACTGAGACGGCCCCGGAGGAACGGCCCCGGAACGGACGAGCGGCTACGCGGACCGGACGGCCCCGAGCCGGTCGCCCCGGGGCCCCGGCACCACCCGCGGCAGCGCGTACGGCAGGCTGCCGTACCAGGCCCGGGTCACCGCGTATCCGAAGGCCAGGCACAGCAGCCCGCCCACCGCGTCGAGCCAGAAGTGGTTGGCGGTGGCGACGATCACCAGCAGGGTGAGCGTGGGGTACAGCAGCCCCAGCACCCGCACCCACGGCACCGACGCCAGCGCGAAGATCGTCAGCCCGCACCACAGCGACCAGCCGATGTGCATCGACGGCATCGCCGCGTACTGGTTCGACATGTGCTTGAGGTCGCCGGAGGCCATCGAGCCCCAGGTGTGGTGCACCATCACGGTGTCCACGAAGTGCCCGCCGCGCATCAGCCGGGGCGGCGCGAGCGGGAACAGGTAGTAGCCCACCAGGGCCACACCCGTGGTCGCGAACAGCACCAGCCGGGTCGCCGCGTACCGGCCGGGATGCCACCGGTACAGCCACACCAGCACCCCGAGCGTGACGGCGAAGTGCAGCGTGGCGTAGTAGTAGTTCATTCCGACGACCAGCCAAGTCACCGAGTCGACGGCGCGGTTGACGGACTGCTCGACGGCGATGCCCAGGGCGTGCTCGGTGCGCCAGATCCAGTCCGCGTTGCGCAGCGCCGCGGCCCGCTGCTCCGGCACGGCGTTGCGGATGAGCGAGTACGTCCAGTAACTCACCCCGATCAGAAGGATCTCGAACCACAGCCGGGGCCGGCGCGGGCGGCGCAGCCGGCTCGGCGGAGCCTGTCGGTCCTCGCCCGTGACGGCCCGCGGAACGGCCACCTCCTCGCGACCTTCCGGCTGCGTCACGGTCGAGTCACTCATAGGCACAGAGTCTGCCAGAAAAGGCCTCCTCGGCCGATCATCCCAAGGTTGGTTCCGCAGCGCACCTTCTACGACGTACGGAGGACATGCGGGGCCGATGCGGTCGAACCGCGCACCACCAGTTCCGGCATGAACACGAACTCACTGTGCGGCGCCGGTGTCCCGCCGATCTCCTCCAGCAGCGTGCGCACCGCCGCCTGGCCCATCGCGGGGACCGGCTTGCGGACCGTGGTGAGCGGCGGGTCGGTGAAGGCGATCAGCGGGGAGTCGTCGAAGCCGACCACGGACACGTCCCGGGGGACCTCCAGGCCGCGCTGCCGGGCCGCCCGTATCGCGCCCAGCGCCATCATGTCGCTGGCGCAGACCACCGCCGTGCAGTTCCGCTCGATCAGCGCGGTCGCCGCCGCCTGGCCGCCCTCCAGCGTGTACAGGGAGTGCTGGACGAGTTCCGTCTCGACGGTCTGCGCGGCGAGCCCGAGCTGCTCGTGCATCGCCCGGACGAAGCCCTCGATCTTGCGCTGCACGGGCACGAACCGCTTCGGCCCCAGGGCGAGCCCGATCCGGGTGTGCCCCAGCGACGCCAGATGCGTCACCGCGAGCGTCATGGCCGCCCGGTCGTCGGGGGAGATGAACGGCGCCTGCACCTTCGGCGAGAACCCGTCCACCAGGACGAACGGCACGCCCTGTGCGCGCAGCCGCTCGTAGCGCTGCATGTCGGCGGTGGTGTCCGCGTGCAACCCGGAGACGTAGATGATCCCGGCGACCCCGCGGTCCACCAGCATCTCGGTCAGCTCGTCCTCGGTCGACCCGCCCGGGGTCTGCGTGGCGAGCACCGGCGTGTAGCCCTGGCGGGTCAGCGCCTGGCCGATGACCTGGGCCAGGGCCGGGAATATCGGGTTCTCCAGCTCCGGCGTGATCAGGCCCACCAGGCCCTCGCTGCGCTGCCGCAGCCGCACCGGGCGCTCGTAGCCCAGCACGTCGAGCGCGGCCAGCACGGACTGGCGGGTGGTGGCGGCGACGCCCGGTTTCCCGTTGAGGACCCGGCTGACGGTCGCTTCGCTCACCCCCGCCTGCGCAGCGATGTCCGCAAGCCGTGTGGTCACGCCACTGGACTGTACCGGTCGTATCTCCCCTTGCACACCGGCCGGACGCCGGGCGCGGGCGGGCGCACGGCCTGCCGTGGGTTGCTGCGTCATCGCGCTCCCTCGGAATGATGGTGGCAAGAGCTTGCAGAGTCTTGCACAAGTGTCGTCCCCGCCGCTCAGCCCGTCCAGCGCCGGGTTGCGGCGCGGTCGACGGCGGGTCACGGCCGGGTAACCATCGTGTCCTCTTGCACTTTTTTTCTGCAAGGTCTTTCGCAACGCTTACATCGCTGTTACGTTCCGAGTCGCCCGGCCGCGGCAACGGCGCAGTCGGCAAGTCGCAGAGGCGGACGGGACCGCGCTCTGTACCACTCGGGCTTAACCCTCAAGGAGAACTCATGCGGCGTGGCATAGCGGCCTCCGCGCTGGTGGCGTCCCTCGCCCTGACGGCGACGGCGTGCGGCGGGAGCGACAGCGACAGCGGGAAGTCGGACGGCCCGGTCACCATCACCTGGTGGGACACCTCCAACGCCACCAATGAGGCGCCGACGTACAAGGCCCTGGTCCAGCAGTTCGAGGCCGCGAACAAGGACATCAAGGTCAAGTACGTCAACGTCCCCTTCGACCAGGCGCAGAACAAGTTCGACACCGCGGCCGGCGCCACGGGCGCCCCGGACGTGCTGCGCTCGGAGGTGGGCTGGACCCCCGCCTTCGCCAAGAAGAGCTTCTTCCTGCCGCTGGACGGCACCGAGGCCCTCGCCGACCAGGACAAGTTCCAGCCGAACCTGATCAAGCAGGCCCAGTACGAGGGCAAGACCTACGGCGTGCCGTTCGTCACCGACACCCTCGCGCTGGTCTACAACAAGGCCCTGTTCAAGAAGGCCGGCATCACCGAGGCCCCCAAGACCTGGGACGAGCTGAAGTCCGCCGCCGCCAAGATCAAGGACAAGACCGGGGTCGACGGCTACTGGGGCTCCACCCAGGCCTACTACGCCCAGGCCTTCCTCTACGGCGAGGGCACCGACACCGTCGACGTCGACGCCAAGAAGATCACCGTCAACTCGCCGGCCGCCAAGAAGGCCTACGGCACCTGGCTGAGCCTGTTCTCCGGCAAGGGCCTGCACAAGGCCGACGCCACCGCCGACGCGTACGCCCACATCCAGGACGCGTTCGTCAACGGCAAGGTCGCCGCGATCGTCCAGGGCCCCTGGGAGATCACGAACTTCTACAAGGGCAGCGCCTTCAAGGACAAGTCCAACCTCGGCATCGCCCCCGTCCCGGCCGGCTCCACCGGCAAGGCGGGTGCCCCGACCGGCGGCCACAACCTCTCGGTGTACGCCGGCTCGGACAAGGCCCACCAGGAAGCGGCCCTGAAGTTCGTGAAGTTCATGACCTCGGCGCAGGCCCAGGAGACCATCGCGCTGAAGAACTCCACGCTGCCCACCCGCTCCGACGCCTACACCGCGAAGGTCAAGACCGACCCGGGCATCGCCGGCTACCAGGGCGTCCTGTCCGCCGCGCAGCCCCGCCCGGCGCTGCCCGAGTACAGCTCCCTGTGGGGCCCGCTCGACACCGAGCTGCCCAAGGTCGCCAGCGGCAAGGAGTCGCTGGACAAGGGCCTGAGCAACGCCGAGCTGGCCATCTCCAAGCTGGTCGACGGCTACAGCAAGTGAGTCCGCGTGGCCGCCGGATCCTCCCCGCCGCACGGACGGGGACGGGGATCCGGCGGCCACCGCCCTGTGCCCAGCCCAACCCCTTGATCGTTTGAAGGTGTCGAACCATGACAGTCGCCATCGACCGCGCGACCGGCAAGCGCCGCGGTGACCGCGCGCCTCGTCCCGGGCTGGGGCAGCGCGTCCGAAACGGCCTCCAGAAGTACTGGTACGCCTACGCGATGATCGCCCCGGTGGTCGTCGTGCTCGGCGTCCTCGTGGGCTACCCGCTGGCGCGGGGCTTCTACCTCACCCTCACCGACGCCAACAGCCTCAACTCGGCGCGCACGATCGGCGTCAACCACATCGACGCCACCTACGAGTTCATCGGCCTGGACAACTACCAGGACATCCTGTTCGGCCCGACGGCGTACGACCGGTTCTGGTCGCACTTCCTGTGGACCGTCTTCTGGACGGTCGCCTGTGTGGCCCTGCACTACGGCATCGGGCTCGGCCTCGCGCTCATGCTCAACCAGAAGCTGCGCGGCCGTACCGTCTACCGGCTGCTGCTCGTCCTGCCCTGGGCCGTGCCGACCTTCGTCACCGTCTTCTCCTGGCGGATCATGCTCGCCGACTCCGGTGTGCTCAACCAGGTCCTCGGCGCCCTCCACCTGCCCCAGCCCGCGTGGCTGGAGGACACCTTCTGGCAGCGGTTCGCCGCGATCATGGTCAACACCTGGTGCGGTGTGCCGTTCATGATGCTGTCCCTGCTCGGCGGCCTCCAGTCGATCGACTCCTCGCTCTACGAGGCCGCGGAGATGGACGGCGCCACCGCCTGGCAGCGGTTCCGGCACGTCACCCTGCCCGGGCTGCGCTCGGTCAGCTCCACCGTCGTGCTGCTCGGCATCATCTGGACGTTCAACCAGTTCGTCATCATCTTCCTGCTGTTCGGCAAGAACTCCGCCCCGGACGCCCAGATCCTCGTCACCTGGGCCTACCAGCTGGGCTTCGGCCAGCAGCCGCGCGACTTCGCCCAGTCCGCCGCGTACGGCGTGCTGCTGCTGTCGATCCTGACCGTCTTCACCTCCTTCTACTTCCGCTGGCTGAAGCGCAATGACCAGCTCGCCGTCTGACGCCGCAGGAGCCGCCGCCATGAGCACCACCACCCTGGACAAGACCGAGACCGCCCCGGCCCCCGCACCCGCGCCCCGGCGCCGGGCCCGCCGGCGCGGCGAGCGCGGCCCGGCCGGCGCCGCCCTGCTGCACGGCGGCCTCGTCGTGGCGAGCCTGATCGCCGTGGCCCCGGTGGCCTGGCTGTTCTACCTGTCCCTCGGCCCGGACAAGGAGGACTACCTGCACCCGGGCGGCATCGTGGACAAGATGACCCTCTCCAACTACAGCTTCGTGCTGGAGAACACCGGGTTCTTCGACTGGTTCAAGTCGACGATGATCGTGGCGCTCGGCACCACCCTCATCGGCGTCCTGGTCGCCGCCACCACCGGCTACGCGGTCTCCCGCATGCGCTTCCCCGGCTACAAGCAGCTGATGTGGGTCCTGCTGCTGACGCAGGCCTTCCCGATCGCCATCCTGATCGTGCCGATGTACGAGATCTTCAGCGAACTCGGCCTCATCGACACCTACGGGGCGCTCATCGCCGTCAACTGCACCACCGCCGTGCCGTACAGCGCCTGGCTGCTCAAGGGGTACTTCGACACCATCCCCTTCGAGATCGACGAGGCCGGACGGGTGGACGGACTCACCCCCTTCGGCACCTTCTTCCGGCTCATCCTCCCGCTGGCCCGCCCGGGCCTGGCGGTGGCCGCCTTCTACAACTTCATCACCGCCGTCGGCGAGGTCGCCTTCGCCACCACCTTCCTGCTGGACGACTCCAAGTACACCTTCGCCGTCGGCCTGCAGACCTTCGTCAGCGAGCACGACGCCCAGTGGAACTACATGGCCGCCACCGCGGTGCTGATCGCGATACCCGTGACCGTGTTCTTCTACCTCGTGCAGAAGAACCTCGTCACCGGTCTCACCGCCGGCGGCACCAAGGGCTGACGCCCACACCGACCGGGCGGGCCGCGGTGTCGATCCGACCCCGCTGTCACCGCGGCCCGCCTCGCACTCACGGCCCCCGCCCACGCCGCCATGACCCGAACTCCCTTACGCATCAAGGACGCCATGAGCCAGCAGCACCCTGCCGCACCGGCCCGCCACTCCGCCGTCGCCACCGTCGCCGACCGCCGCGACTGGTGGCGGGACGCGGTCATCTACCAGGTCTATCCGCGCAGCTTCGCCGACAGCAACGGCGACGGCATGGGCGACCTGGAGGGCGTACGCTCCCGTCTGCCCTATCTGCGTGACCTCGGCGTCGACGCCGTGTGGCTCAGCCCCTTCTACGCCTCCCCGCAGGCCGACGCCGGCTACGACGTCGCCGACTACCGTGCCGTCGACCCGATGTTCGGCTCCCTGCTGGACGCCGACGCGCTGATCCGCGACGCCCACGCGCACGGCCTGCGCATCATCGTGGACCTCGTCCCCAACCACTCCTCCGACCAGCACGAGTGGTTCAAGCGCGCCCTCGCCGAGGGCCCCGGCTCCCCGCTGCGCGAGCGCTACCACTTCCGCCCCGGCAAGGGGAAGGACGGCGAACTCCCGCCCAACGACTGGGAGTCCATCTTCGGCGGCCCGGCCTGGACGAGGATCACCGAGCCCGACGGCACCCCCGGTGAGTGGTACCTGCACCTCTTCGCCCCCGAGCAGCCCGACTTCAACTGGGACCACCCGGCCGTCGGCGACGAGTTCCGCTCCATCCTGCGCTTCTGGCTGGACATGGGCGTCGACGGCTTCCGCATCGACGTCGCCCACGGCCTGGTCAAGGCGGACGGCCTGCCCGACCTCGGCGCCCACGACCAGCTGAAACTGCTGGGCAACGATGTCATGCCGTTCTTCGACCAGGACGGCGTGCACGCCATCTACCGCCAGTGGCGCACCATCCTCGACGAGTACTCCCCCAAGCACTCCGTGCAGGGGGTACCCCCAGAGCGGATCTTCGTCGCGGAGGCCTGGACCCCGACCGTCGAGCGCACCGCCAACTACGTCCGCCCCGACGAACTCCACCAGGCCTTCAACTTCCAGTACCTGTCGACGGAGTGGGACGCCGAGGAGCTGCGTACGGTCATCGACCGCACCCTGGAGGCCATGCGCCCCGTCGGCGCCCCCGCCACCTGGGTGCTGTCCAACCACGACGTCACCCGGCACGCCACCCGGTTCGCCAACCCGCCCGGCCTCGGCACCCAGATCCGCACCGCGGGCGACCGCGCCCTGGGCCTGCGCCGCGCCCGGGCGGCCACCCTGCTGATGCTGGCCCTGCCCGGCTCGGCCTACATCTACCAGGGCGAGGAGCTGGGCCTGCCGGACGTCGTGGACCTGCCCGACGAGGTGCGCCAGGACCCGGCGTACTTCCGGGGCGCCGGCCAGGACGGCTTCCGCGACGGCTGCCGGGTGCCGATCCCGTGGACCCGCGAGGGCTCCTCGTACGGCTTCGGCAGCGGCGGCAGCTGGCTGCCCCAGCCGCCGGTCTGGGGCGAGCTGAGCGTGGAGGCGCAGACCGGGGTGCCCGGCTCGACGCTGGAGCTGTACCGCGCGGCGCTGCGCCTGCGCCGGTCCCGGCCGGACCTGGGCGCGGGCGACGCCGTGGAGTGGCTGCGCGCGCCCGAGGGCGTCCTGGCCTTCCGCCGGGGCGAGTTCGTGTGCGTCGCGAACACCACGGGCGAGTCGGTGACCACCCCGTCCTACGGCCGTGTGCTGCTGGCCAGCGGTGAGGTGACCGAGGCGGACGGCGAGACGAAGGTGCCCGCCGACACCACCGTGTGGTGGACCGCGGCGGACTGACGCCCGTGCGGACGGGCCGGACTGACGGCCCGTCTGAAAGTTCTTGCATCAAGTTCACAACGGCCCGCTGCCTTTCGGCCAGCGGGCCTTTAGCATCTGCGTCACCGCGAGTTTGCTGAAAGATTTCAGCAAGCGTCTTCAGCGGTCCTTGCCGCCTTCAACGTCGAAGGACCCCACACATGGCACGCAGAACACTCCCCACGGCGGTCGCCCTCACGGCCGCCGCTCTGATTGGCATGACCCCGACGACCGCCGCGGCCTCCCCGCCCGGCACCAAGGACGTCACCGCCGTCCTGTTCGAGTGGAACTACGCCTCGGTGGCCAAGGAGTGCACCAGCACCCTCGGCCCCGCAGGCTACGGCTACGTCCAGGTCTCCCCGCCCGCCGAGCACATACAGGGCGCGCAGTGGTGGACGTCGTACCAGCCGGTGTCGTACAAGATCGCGGGCCGCCTCGGCGACCGCGCGGCGTTCCAGAACATGGTGAACACCTGCCACGCGGCCGGGGTGAAGGTCGTCGTCGACACCGTGATCAACCACATGGCGGCGGGCTCCGGCACCGGCACCGGCGGCTCGTCGTACACGAAGTACGCCTACCCGGGCCTGTACTCGGCCTACGACTTCGACGACTGCACCTCCCAGATAGTGAACTACGCCGACCGCTGGAACGTGCAGCACTGCGAACTCGTCGGCCTGGCCGACCTCGACACCGGCGAGGAGTACGTCCGCAAGGCGATCGCCGGCTATATGAACGACCTGCTCGGCCTCGGTGTCGACGGCTTCCGCATCGACGCCGCCAAGCACATGCCCGCCGCGGACCTGGCGAACATCAAGAGCCGCCTGACCAACCCCGGCGCCTACTGGAAGCAGGAGGTCATCTACGGGTCCGGCGAGGCCGTCCAGCCCTCCGAGTACACCGGCAACGGAGACGTCCAGGAGTTCCGCTACGCCTACGACCTCAAGCGCGTCTTCACCAGCGAGAAGCTGGCCTACCTGAACAACTACGGCGAGGGCTGGGGCTACCTGAGCGGCTCGGCCGCCGGCGTCTTCGTGGACAACCACGACACCGAGCGCAACGGCAGCACCCTGAACTACAAGAACGGCGCCGACTACACCCTGGCCAACGTCTTCATGCTCGCCTGGCCCTACGGCGCCCCCGACGTCCACTCCGGCTACGAGTGGTCGGACGCCGACGCCGGTCCGCCGAGCGGCGGCCAGGTCGGCGCCTGCTGGCAGAACGGCTGGAAGTGCCAGCACGCCTGGCCGGAGATCAAGTCCATGGTCGCCTTCCGTAACGCGACCCGCGGCCAGGCGGTCACCAACTGGTGGGACAACGGCAACGACGCCATCGCGTTCGGCCGGGGCAGCAAGGGCTACGTGGCGATCAACCACGAGTCCTCGTCCCTGACCCGCACCTACCAGACGTCCCTGCCCGCCGGCACCTACTGCAACGTCCAGAACAACACCACGGTGAGCGTGAACTCCAGCGGACAGTTCACCGCCACCCTCGGCTCGAACACGGCCCTGGCGCTCTACGCCGGCAAGTCGAGCTGCTGAACCGCCGCCTGACGGAGCGTGAAACCTCTTGCCGGAGGTTTCACGCGTCTTGCTGCAACTGTCAGCCGAATCCCTAGGAGTCACGACCCGTGATACCGAGATGGCCGGCGCCGCGCACGCGCCGAACGCCGTATCGCAGAAGGGCCGCCGCCGTCACCGGCCTGGCCCTCGCCGCAGCCCTGGTCCAGGCACCGGCCGCCCGGGCCGCCACCCCGCCCGCACCCCCCTCGGACGCGCAGCTCGCCGCCGTACCCGCCCGGCACGACGACACCCGCGAGCAGTTCTACTTCGTCCTGCCGGACCGGTTCGCCAACGGAGACACGTCCAACGACCGGGGCGGCCTGACCGGTACCCGGCTCAGCACCGGCTACGACCCCACCGACAAGGGCTTCTACCAAGGCGGTGACCTCAAGGGCCTGACCAAGAAGCTCGACTACATCAAGGGCCTCGGCACCACCGCCCTCTGGCTCGCCCCGATCTTCAAGAACCGCCCGGTGCAGGGCACCGGCAGCAACGCCTCGGCCGGCTACCACGGCTACTGGATCACCGACTTCACCCGGGTCGACCCGCACTTCGGCACCAACGACGACCTCAAGGCCCTCATCTCCAAGGCGCACGCCAAGGGCATGAAGGTCTTCTTCGACGTCATCACCAACCACACCGCCGACGTCGTGGACTACGAGGAGAAGTCCTACGACTACCTGTCCAAGGGCGCCTTCCCGTACCTCACGAAGGACGGCGAGCCCTTCGACGACGCCGACTACGCGGACGGCGGCAGGACGTTCCCGGCCGTCTCCGGCGCCTCCTTCCCGTACACCCCGAGGGCCACCGGCAAGGGCAAGGTCCCGGCCTGGCTCAACGACCCCACGATGTATCACAACCGGGGCGACTCCACCTACGCCGGCGAGTCCACGACCTACGGCGACTTCTCCGGCCTGGACGACCTGTGGACCGAGCGTCCCGAGGTCGTCCGCGGCATGGAGAAGATCTACCAGCGGTGGGTGAAGGACTTCGCCGTCGACGGCTTCCGGATCGACACCGTCAAGCACGTCAACATGGAGTTCTGGACCCAGTGGGCGACCGCGCTGGACCGGTACGCGGCGGAACGCGGACGGAAGAACTTCTTCATGTTCGGCGAGGTCTACTCCGCCGACACCTCCGTCACCGCCCCGTACGTCACCCAGGGCCGGCTCGACGCCACCCTCGACTTCCCCTTCCAGGAAGCCGCCCGCGCCTACGCCTCCCAGGGCGGCAGCGCGCGGAAGCTGGCGAACGTCTTCGGTGACGACTACAAGTACACGACCGACAAGGCCAACGCCTACGAGCAGGTCACCTTCCTCGGCAACCACGACATGGGCCGCATCGGGACCTTCCTGAAGCAGGACAACCCGAAGGCGACCGACGCCGAGATCCTGGCGAAGGACAAGCTCGCCAACGAGCTGATGTTCCTCAGCCGGGGCAACCCGGTCGTCTACTACGGCGACGAACAGGGCTTCACCGGCTCCGGCGGCGACAAGGACGCCCGCCAGACCATGTTCGCCTCCAAGGTCGCCGACTACCTGGACGACGACGAGATCGGCACCGACCGCACCCACGCGAGCGCCGCCTACGACACCCGGGCCCCGCTGTACCGGCAGATCGCCGCGCTCGCGAAGCTCCGCAAGGCCAACCCTGCCCTGACCGACGGCGTGCAGGAGGAGCGGTACGCGGCCGACGGGCCCGGCGTCTACGCCTTCACGCGCACCGACGCCCGCACGGGCCAGGAGTACGTCGTCGCCTTCAACAACGCCGGCTCCGCGCGGACGGCGACCTTCGCGACCGGCTCCGCGGACATGGCGTACCGCGCCCTGTACGGGACCACCGGCTCGGTGCGCTCCGACGGCGAGCGCAAGGTCACCGTCACCGTCCCGGCCGGCTCCGCCGTCGTCTACAAGGCCGCCGGCCCCCTCGCCGCACCCACCGCCGAGCCGGCGATCACCCTGAAGGCCCCGGCCGGCGGAGCCACCGGGACCGTCACCGTCACCGCCGACGTCGACGGCGGACAGCTCAACCGGGTCGTCTTCGCCGCACAGACGGCAGGCGGCAAGTGGCGGGTCCTCGGCTCCGCCGACCACGCCCCCTACCAGGTCACCCAGACCCTCGGCAGGGACCTGCCCGCCGGTACCGCCCTGCGCTACAAGGCCGTCGTCGTCGACTCGGCCGGGCGCACCGCGAGCGCCCTGGCGAGCAGCACCACCGGCACCCCGCCCGCGCCCGAGGTCCCCACGGCCTCCTCCCGGGACTACGCGATCGTCCACTACAAGCGCACCGACGGCGACTACGCCGACTGGGGCCTGTACGCCTGGGGCGACCTCGCCGACGGCGAGGCCACGAACTGGCCGGACAGCCACCCCTTCACCGGCCGGGACGCCTACGGCGCCTTCGCCTACGTCAAGCTCCGGCCCGGCGCCTCGAACGTCGGCTTCCTGGTCATCGACAAGGACGGCGACAAGGACGTCTCCGCCGACCGGACGATCGACGTCACCCGGACGGGCGAGGTGTGGATCGAGCAGGGCAAGGCGGACGTACGGACCGAACGGCCCGACTACCCGGCCCAGGACAGGACCAAGGCGGTCCTGCACTACCACCGCGCCGACGGCAGCTACGACGGCTGGGGCCTGCACGTCTGGACGGGTGCCGCGCACCCCACCGACTGGTCGAACCCGCTGAAGCCGGTGAAGACTGATGCCTATGGCGCGGTCTTCGAGGTGCCGCTCACCGAGGGTGCCACCAGCCTCAGCTACATCATCCACAAGGGCGACGAGAAGGATCTCCCGGCCGACCAGTCCCTGGACCTCAAGGCCCAGGGCCATGAGGTGTGGCTGTTGAGCGGGCAGCAGAAGTACCTGCTGCCGCAGCCGGCCGGCAGTGCCGCCGCCCTCGACCTGACCACCTCCAAGGCGGTCTGGCTCGACCGGGACACCCTCGCCTGGAACGGCGTCGACGGCGCCGCCTCCACCCAGCTGCTCTCCTCCCGCAACGGCTCGATCGCCGTCAAGGACGCCACGCTGACCAGCGACGACGAGCGCTGGATCCGCCTGGAGAAGACGGCACTGACCGACGCGCAGAAGGCGAGGTTCCCGCACCTGAAGGACTACACCGCCTGGTCCGTGGACCCGCGCGACCGGGACCGGGTCCGCGAGGCGCTCCGCGGCCAGCTCGTGGCCTCGCAGCGCGCCGCCAACGGCGCCGTGCTGGCCGCGACCGGCGTGCAGACCGCCGGCGTGCTGGACGACCTCCACCCCGGCGCCACCCGGGCGAAGCTCGGCCCGGTCTTCCACGACGGCAGGCCCACGCTCTCCGTGTGGGCGCCGACGGCCCAGTCCGTGCACCTCGATCTCGACGGCAAGGCCGTGAGGATGCACCGGAACGCCGCCACCGGCGTCTGGTCCGTCACCGGGCCCGCGTCCTGGAAGGGCAAGCCCTACCGGTACGTCGTGAAGGTGTGGGCGCCCAGCGTCCGCAAGGTGGTCGTCAACAAGGTCACCGACCCCTACTCGGTCGCGCTCACCTCGAACTCCGAGCGCAGCCTGGTCGTGGACCTCGGCGACAGGTCCCTCGCGCCGGCCGGCTGGTCGACGCTGCGCAAGCCGAAGGCCGTACCGCTGAAGGACGCGCAGATCCAGGAGCTGCACATCCGGGACTTCTCCGTCGAGGACCGCACCGCCCGGCACCCGGGCACCTACCTGGCGTTCACCGACAAGAACAGCGACGGCTCCCGGCACCTGCGGGCGCTCGCCGCGGCCGGGACGTCGTACGTGCACCTCCTGCCCGCCTTCGACATCGCCACCATCCCCGAGAAGAAGGCCGACCAGGCGACCCCGGACTGCGACCTGGCCTCCTACCCGGCCGACTCCGACCGGCAGCAGGAGTGCGTGGCGAAGACCGCCGCGAAGGACGCCTACAACTGGGGCTACGACCCGTACCACTACACGGTCCCCGAGGGCTCCTACGCCACCGACCCCGACGGCACCGCCCGTACCGTCCAGTTCCGGAAGATGGTGCAGGCGCTGAACCAGGACGGCCTCAGGGTCGTCATGGACGTCGTCTACAACCACACCGCCGCGAGCGGCCAGGCGGACACCAGCGTCCTGGACCGGATCGTGCCCGGCTACTACCAGCGGCTCCTCGCCGACGGCTCGGTGGCCGACAGCACCTGCTGCGCCAACACCGCGCCGGAGAACGCGATGATGGGCAAGCTGGTGGTGGACTCCCTCGTCACCTGGGCGAAGCAGTACAAGGTCGACGGGTTCCGCTTCGACCTCATGGGCCACCACCCGAAGGCCAACATCCTGGCCGTCCGCAAGGCCCTGGACGCGCTGACCGTCGAGAAGGACGGCGTCGACGGCAAGAAGATCATCCTGTACGGCGAGGGCTGGAACTTCGGCGAGGTCGCGGACGACGCCCGGTTCGTGCAGGCCACCCAGGCGAACATGGCCGGCACCGGCATCGCCACCTTCTCCGACCGCGCCCGTGACGCGGTGCGCGGCGGCGGCCCCTTCGACGAGGACCCCCGCGTCCAGGGCTTCGCGTCCGGGCTGTACACCGACCCCAACACGTCCACGGCCAACGGCTCCAAGGAGGAGCAGAAGGCGCGCCTGCTGCACTACCAGGACCTGATCAAGGTCGGCCTGACCGGCAACCTCGCGAAGTTCCGCTTCACGGACACCGCCGGCAAGGAGGTGACGGGCGCCGAGGTCGACTACAACGGCGCGCCCGCCGGGTACGCGGACGCGCCCGGCGACGCCCTCGCCTACGTGGATGCCCACGACAACGAGTCGCTGTTCGACGCGCTGGCCTACAAGCTGCCCAAGGACACCTCCGCGGCCGACCGGGCCCGGATGCAGGTCCTCGCCATGGCCACGGCCGCCCTCTCCCAGGGCCCGGCCCTCTCCCAGGCCGGCACCGACCTGCTGCGCTCCAAGTCCCTGGACCGCAACTCCTACGACAGCGGGGACTGGTTCAACGCGATCCACTGGAACTGCGCCGACGGCAACGGCTTCGGACGCGGGCTGCCCCCGGCGGCCGACAACCGGTCCAAGTGGGACTACGCCAAGCCGCTGCTGAGCACGGTGAAGGTCGGCTGCCCGCAGATCACCGGGGCCTCGGCCGCCTACCGGGACCTGCTGCGGATCCGCACCACCGAGCAGGCGTTCTCGCTGGGCACGGCCGCCCGGGTGCAGGAGCGGCTCTCCTTCCCGCTGTCCGGCAAGGACGAGACGCCCGGGGTGATCACCATGACCCTCGGTGACCTGGTCGTCGTCTTCAACGCCACGCCCGAGCGGCAGGAGCAGCGGATCCCGGCGCTGGCCGGGGAGCGCTACCGGCTGCACCCGGTGCAGGCGGCCGGTGCCGACGAGGTGGTGAAGACCGCCGCCTACGCGGCCGGGCCGGGCACGTTCACCGTGCCGGCGCGGACCGTGGCGGTGTTCACCCGGGCGGGGAACTAGGGTGAGGCCGTTGCCGTAGAACAGGAGTGCGCATGCCGCAGATCACCATCGACTACTCCGACATCATGGCGGACGCCTTCGACCGCGAGGGCTTCGCCCGGGCGCTGCACCGGGCGACCGTGGAGATCGCGGCGGCGAAGCCGGAGGCCTGCAAGACGCAGTTCCGGCCGAGCGCGTACACCGTGTTCGGGTACGAGGATCCCGGGGCGCGCGGGCACGCCGTCGTGCACGTGACGATCGGGCTCCTCGCCGGCCGCAGCGCCGAGACGAAGGCGCGGCTGACGGAGACGGCCCTGGAGCTGCTCCGCAAGCACGTGGCGGACACGGCGTTCGCCCTGCACGCCTCCGCCGAGGTGCAGGACCTCGACCCGTCGTACCGGAAGTCCGACCGCTAGCGGACGCTCAGGAACCGAGGGCGATGAGCCGGCCGACCAGCTCCGCGAAGGGGCCGTCGGCCGGCTCTTCCTTCACCATCTTGCGCAGCAGCTCGGCCATGTCCTCGTCGTGGGCGGCGCCGACGGCGGCCAGCGCGGCGAAGTCGTGCACGAGCTGGATCTCCAGCTCGGCGCGCGGGATGCGCCGGCCGTCCAGCCAGATCAGCGCCGTGGACTCGGCGAGCGAGATCCAGGAGCGCACCACCAGCTCCAGGCGCGGGGAGGCGTCGGTCACGCCCAGATGGGACAGGATCTGGTCGTAGGCGGCCTGCCGTACGGAGTCGATGAGCGCGTGGGTGGCCGAGACGTGCTCCTTCGAGCGAACTCCGTCCACGGGCACGGCCGGGCCGCCGCGCATCAGCGCCGAGAAACCGGGGCCGTGCTCGTCCACGAAGTCGAAGAAGCGGCCCATCACCCGCAGCAGCCGGGCGCCGAGCGGGCCGTCGTGCGGCTCGGCGAAACGGCTCGCGAGATCCTCCGAGGCGCGCTGCAACGCGGCCTCGTACAGGCTGAGTTTCCCCGGGAAGTAGTGGTAGACGAGCGGGCGTGAGATGCCCGCCGCCGTGGCTATCTCGTCGATCGAGACCTCGTCGGGCGAGCGTCGGCTGAACAGGTCGAGAGCGACACCGATCAGCTGTTGCCGACGCTCCTCGACGCCCATTCTGCGGCGAACCCCGGTAGTCATGCGAACACTTTACCGATCGGTTCCGGCCGCACGGGTTCACATGTCGAGCACCAGACGATCGCTCCGGGCCCGGGACACGCAGATCAGCATCGAGTCGCGCCGCTCCGCGTCCGTCAGCAGCTCGTCCCGGTGATCGATCTCTCCGTCCAGCACCCGCTGTTGGCAGGTCCCGCAGAATCCCTGCTCACAGGAGTAGGCGGTGTCCGGCAGCTCCCGGCGCACGGCGGCCAGCACCGTCGAGTCGGCGGGCACCGTCAGGGTCCGCCCGCTGCGGCGCAGTTCCAGCTCGAACGCGGTGTCCGGGCCCGCCGCCGTACGCGGCGCGAACCGCTCCAGGTGCAGGGCGGCCCCCGCGGGCAGCGCCTCCTCCACCGCCGCCGTCAGGCCCTCCGGACCGCAGCAGTACACCGCCGTGCCCTCGGGGGTGTCCGCGAACAGCGCGGCCAGGTCCGGCCGCCCGTCCTCGTCCTCGGCGACGACCGTCAACCGGTCTCCGGCAAGCTTGCCCACCTCCTCCAGGAACGGCATCGACGCCCGCGTCCGCCCGCCGTACAGCAGCCGCCACTCGGTGCCCTCCGGCAGGGCCCGCAGCATCGGCAGGACCGGGGTGATGCCGATGCCGCCGGCGACGAAGACGTACGCCGGTGCCGCGACCAGGGGGAAACGATTCCTCGGTCCGCGCACCTCCAGCTCCATGCCCTCGGTGAGCTGCTCGTGCACCTCCCGGGAGCCGCCCCGGCCGTCCGCCACCAGCCGGGCGGCGACCGTGTAGGAGGAGGTGTCCTCGGGGTCACCGCACAGGGAGTACTGCCGCACCAGCCCCGACGGCAGCACCAGGTCGAGATGGGCCCCCGGCTCCCAGCGCGGCAGGCCGGAACCCTCCAGGCGGAGCTGTACGACCCCGTCGGCGATCGTCTCGTGCGCGGTGAGCAGCAGCCGCAGGGCCCGCTCGCGCGGCCGACCGGAGACCGGCGGGTCCAGGGCGGGCAGCGGCCACAGCGGGGAGGACCGGACCCGGCGGCGCAGGGCCCGCCGGGTGAGCAGGGCGGCGCCCGCGACGAGCGCGACGGTGAGCGGCTTCGGCATCACGCGGCCCTCCGCTCCGCCGCCGTCGCCGCGGGGGAGGCGGCCAGATAGGCCACGGCCTGGGCGGTGGAGCACTCCTGGGAGGGGTGGTAGGAGCGGCTGAGGTAGCGCGGGACGGACCTCAGCATGTCCCCGGTGCTGGGCAGGGTGCCCTGCCGGCCGCGCACATGGAACTCCCTGAAGGACGCCTTGCCGCCGGTGAGCGTCGGGTCGTTCTCCAGGAAGAAGCGGACCCCGCGCTGCCACAGGAACACCAGCGCCGAGAAGGCCGTCGCCCAGGTCCGCACCCGGCGCCGGTAGCCGCCGTCGACGTGCTGGTACAGGTCGAAGGCGACCGAGCGGTGCTCCACCTCCTCCGCGCCGTGCCAGCGCAGCAGGTCCAGCATGGTCGGGTCGGCGCCGCGCCGGTCCAGCTCGGCCGCGTTCAGCACCCAGTCGCCGAGGAACGCGGTGTAGTGCTCGATGGCCGCGATGAGGGCCACCCGTTCCAGCAGCCACCAGTGGCGGGCCCGGCCCGGCGGCAGGGTGCGGTCGCCGAGCAGCTTCTCGAAGAACCAGTCCACCTGCGCGGTGTACGGCGTGGGGTCGAGGCCCTGCTCGCGCAGGTGCGGCAGCACCTCGTCGTGGGCCTGGGAGTGCATCGCCTCCTGCCCGATGAACCCGACGACGTCCTCGCGGAGCCGGTCGTCCCGGATCAGCGGCAGCGCCTGCTTGTACACGTGCACGAACCACCGCTCACCGGCGGGCAGCAGCAGGTGCAGCACGTTGATGGTGTGCGTGGTGAACGGGTCGCCGGGCACCCAGTGCAGCGGTGTGCCCTCCCACGAGAAGGACACGTTGCGGGCCTTGAGAGGCACGCGCTCGGACTCCACCGGCCGGGCCTGCTTGTGAGACATGGCGTCAATGTACTGACGGGTAGGGCGTCTGAGAAGCCCTGCGCCGCACCTTGTTGACGCTGATGTCAGCTAGTGCAGTCCGCTGATCTCCCGCCCGTCCGCCAGCGTCCCCGTCAAGTCCGCCCGCGCGCCCCGCTCCGCCTTCGCCGCCAGCAACGGCCCCTGCCCGGACGCGGTGACCCCGCCCGTCGCCGAGATCGACGCCGTGCCCTTGCTGCCCGCCGCCAGCAGATACCAGCTCCCGGCCGCCGACTTCCACAGCACCCCGGCCAGCACATGCGGATCCCGCGGCCCGCAGGCCGGCACGTCCGTGCCCTTGGCGACGACCGCCCCGGCCGCCCCGCCCGGGGTACGGAACTGGGCCAGCGCGGCCGTGCCGTCGCCGCGCCAGGTCTCCGCCCGGGTGCACACCCACGCCGCGGACCCGCTGCCGTCGGGCAGCGGCTGCTCGGCGTACGCCCACGCGTTGACGCTGCGGATCCCCGCCGAGCGCTCGGCCGCCAGCGAGCAGGCGAACGGCGCCCAGGTGCGCAGCCCCTCCGGGCCCGACACCTCGGCGGGGGAGCCGGGCCGGCCGGCCGTGAGATGGGCCGGGACCAGCTCACCGAGATCGGTGGTGAGCTGCGTGCCGGAGGCGTCGGTCAGCTGGAGCACGGTCCACGAGGTGCAGCTGCCGGGCCGCAGGGCGGGGCTGGCCAGCGGCGCGGTGACACCGCCGGCGAGGGTGAGCGGCGTCGCCGCCGCGTCCGGCTTCGTCAGGTCCCGCTGGGCGGCCTTCGTCACCCAGGGGGCGGTGAGATAGCGGACGTTGCCGTCGGCGCGGCCCAGCACCAGCGCGCTCGCCCCGGCACCGGTCGCGCCGTCGACCCGGGCGAAATCCAGGGCCGCGCCCTGGGTGCCGCTCTTCGGCTCGGCGTAGCGGGCGACGCGCAGGCCGTCGTAGAGCAGCACCACACGGGCGGCGTCGACCTCGCCCGCGTACAGCAGCTGGGGCGGGCCCGCCGGGCCGCCGGTCTGGGTGCCGGGGGTCGCCGAGACCCGGACCCTCTCCCCGGGGCGGGCCCAGACCGCGAGGGCGCGGCGCAGCAGCGCCTGGTCCCCGGCGAGCGGGCCGCGCGCGGGCCAGACGGAGAAGTCGGTCCGGGCCGAGGTGCGCCAGGCGGTGGGGGAGACCCGGGTCAGCCTGCCGGGGTCGAGGGCGGCCTCGGCGGCGGGGTTCTCGGCGTAGACGGGGGCGGCGGCGCCGTCCGGGCCCCAGCCGCCGCCCGGCAGGGCGACCAGCGTGCCGCACACCGCGAGGGCCGCGGCGGCGGCGAGGACGGCCTTGGTGTGCTGGCGGCGGCGCATCAGATCGGTGGGCCGGGCCTGAAGCGAGCACGGGTCGAACTCGGGGGAGGAGAGCAGCCCCGGCTGCGCGGGGACACCGTTCGCCGAGGCCAGCGCGCCGCCCGGGTCGGCCACCCCGGCGGCCTTCAGCAGCTCGCGGACGTCCGGGTCGGGCAGCTGCTCCAGGCCGCGCAGGACGTAGGCGGCGCGGGCCGGGCCGGACAGCGTGGACAGCCGCTGGTCCAGGGCGAGTTCGTCGGCACCGCCGGAGCGCGGGAACAGCCTGAGGCCCCACACCTGCGGCAGCAGCGGCGGCAGCTGGGAGAGCCGGGGCAGGCCCTTGCGGGGGCGGGCCGCCTCCAGGGCCGCCCGCAGGACCCGCTCGCGCAGACAGGCGTACCCGGGGTCGTCCTCCCGGCCCGAGGTCTGCGCCGGGAGCACCGAGGGCCGCTTGCGGCTCCGGGGCAGGGCGCGCTGGGCGAGGGCGTGTGCGGTCAGTACACGGCGGCTGCGGCCGAGGCCCGGCGGCAGCACCAGGTAGGCGAGCCGGACCAGGCGGGGGTAGTGCTCGACGAGCGCGGCCTCGGCCTGCTCGACGTCGACCGGGCCGGTGCCGCCGGCCGAGGCCGGCGTGTGACGCGGGGATACATCCTGTGACTGCACGTCCCGGAGAACGAGTGAGCCGGTGGTTGGTCACCGCCGGACGAGTGATTCACCCTTCGGGTTCGACCAGGGCGCGTGCGTAGTTCGCCATCGACCGCTGGTAGCGGGGCAGATGCGGGGCGAGCGCGCCGAGTACGAGGGACAGGCCCTCGCGGTCCCGGCCGAGGCTGGACAGGCACAGCGCGAGGGTGGCCCGCACCGCGTCGTCCAACTCGTCCGACGGCGCGTCCAGTTCGGGGGTGAGAAGCTTGACGCCCTCCTCCGGCTGCCCGATGTTCCGCAGCGAGCTGGACAGCTGGATCCTGGCCCGGCGCCCCTTGTATCCGGTCAGGCCGCGGGCCAGTGCCTCCCGGTACAGCGGCACCGCCCGGTCGGAGTGCCCGGTGGAGTCCCAGGCGCAGGCCTGCTCGAAGGGGCCGAGGGGGCTGTCGTCCGGCAGCTCGGCCACGAGCGCGTCGATCAGCGCGCGGAACTCGTGCGCCCGCTCCTGCGGGTAGTCGTCGAAGGAGGCCCAGGCGGCGGCCACGCGGTCTTCCCAGTGCTGGTTCACCGTGCCACCTTCGCACACCCGTGCGCGGCCGGTCACCGGATTTGAGCGCACCGCGCGCGGGAGCCGTATCCGAAGGCGCTGGGGCATGCTCGGCACACCAGGACCGGAGGAACAGATGAGGTTGACAGGACTGCTGCTCGGCGCCGCGGCCGTGGTGACGCTGGCGGGGTGCGGCTCGGGCGGGCACGCCGACACGGTGCCGCCCACCGCGACCGGCAGCCTGGAGCGTCTGGCGGCCGAGGTGAAGTGCAAGCCGAACCTGCAGACCGACGCCGACGAGATCCGCCAGGCCATCTGCCGCAACGGCGACGGCAGGTTCATCCTCGCCACCTTCGCCACCGACCGCGGCCAGCGCGAGTGGATCAACGACGCGAAGGACTACGGCGGTCACTACCTGGTCGGCCGCAAGTGGGTCGCCGTCGGCGACGACGGGGTGGTCAAGGCGCTGCGCGGCACGCTCGGCGGCGACCTGGAGGAAGGCGTCGACCACCACGCGCACACCGGCTGAGCCACGTGCCGGGGCATGACGAAGGCCGGTGACGGGAGGGGGGAGTCGTCACCGGCCTTCTGTCCTGAGCCCGTTACGGGGTCATGCGCAGTTCTGACCGCGGTTGATGCAGTTGGCGATCTTGTTGGCCAGACCGTTCTTCGTGACGTTGATGAAGTCGTCGTGGTCCGTGGCCGCCTTGTGCAGCTGCTCGGGGAAGCCGTCCACCGCGTAGGCGTTCTTCACCTGGCCGTTCTCGATGGTGGGCGGGTCGATGTCGTAGACGAGCCGCATGGTCAGCTGCGGGATCGCCTTGAACCCGTTCGGGCAGACACCGCTCGCCGGGTCGGCGAAGGCCACGTGCGTGCGGTGGTTGGCGCTGTCGATGTTCTGCCCGTCCCAGCAGCTCTGGAAGGCGAACGACCGCACCACCTTGCTGCCCTGCGGGCAGATCGGGTACTGCTCGGTCAGCTGCACCTTGTTCTCGAAGCCGGTGCAGCTCCAGTGCGCGTTGGCGTTGGCGAGGCCGTTGGTGGTGGTCTTGGCGTCACCGGTGATGATGCGCAGGAACTGCGGCATCGGGACCACCTTGCTCGCCGGGCTGCCCACGTACTTGATCTGCGCCTGGACCGGGGTCAGGATCCGGCCCACGTTGCCTTCCTTGCCGCCGCCGTCCCGGTTCTGGTCGAACTCCTGGGTGCCGTCCTGGATGCGGACCACCGGCCAGTAGTACGACGACAGGTCGTTGCGGTTCTGGCAGCTGGTGCCGCCCTGGAGGAACGTGTTGTTGCTGGAGAACGCGTTGATCTTCTGGTTGCCGACGTAGTCGTGCAGGTGGTGCGCGCCGTTGGTGACGCCGGGCGCCACGATCACGTTGTCGGTGTTGAAGTTCTTGTTGGCGTTCACGCCGCAGCGCGAGGTGAACGTACCCGTCGAGGCGTTGCCGGTCCGGCGCGGCTTGCCCTGGACGTTCGGCGCGACCTTGGTGATGTCGACGAAGTCCGCCGCGACCGGGCCGTTGCCGGCCTGCCCGCCGATGTTCCCCTGCTGCCCGTTCTGGCCCTGCTGGCCGCCCTGCTGCTGACCGCCGCCCTGCTGCTGACCGCCGTTCTGCTGCTGGCCGCCGTTCTGCTCGCCGCCGGCGTTCGTCTGGTTGGCGGTGCGCGTCGTGCAGGAGGCGAGCTGCTTGAGCGCGTTGTCGAAGGAACCGCCGGACCGCTGGATGGTGATCC
This sequence comes from Streptomyces tricolor, assembly GCF_002155905.1. Taxonomy (GTDB): domain Bacteria; phylum Actinomycetota; class Actinomycetes; order Streptomycetales; family Streptomycetaceae; genus Streptomyces; species Streptomyces tricolor. The sequence continues at coordinate 24,993 of NZ_MUMF01000093.1, forward strand.
GGATCCGGTCGATCGTCGCCGCCCGCTTCTCCTTGAGGGGGCCGACGATCGCGTTCTGCACGAAGCTCGCGTCCCTCGCCTGGGCGTTCCTGGTGGAGGCGAGCCGGTTGTAGGCCTCGGTGATCTGCTTGTCGAGGTTCGCCAGCTCCGTCGCCACGCCCTGGCGGGCCCGGTTCGGCACGTTCGTCAGCTTCTGGCCGACGTCCGGGCAGGAGATCGTCGCGACCTGCGCCGTCGAGGCCTTGGTCTGGTTGCCTCCCCAGGTCTGGTTGCTCGACTCGTGCGCCGAGGCGTAGAAGTTCGCCCAGATCAGCCCGCCCCCACCGAGCGCTAGGGCCGCCGATGCGGCTATGGCCTTGGTGGCCAGCGGCGTACGGCGTTTTCGTGTGTTGCGTCCCATGGAACTCCTCTGACTTCCTTGCGGGGCAGCATCGAGGCGCCCGACAGGAGTGAAGCGGCGCCCCTACATACGGACGCCGCCCCAGAGGTGTTCACCGGCCTCACAAATTCCAGCCGGAACAAGGGAGTTGGCAGGCCGGCGGTCCCGGCCCGGAGACGCGAGCACGGCCGGCACCCGCCGGTCGTCGTCGTCCGGCAGCCGGTCCCGCCGACCCCTCGGCCCGGTCACCGGGGCGAGGCCCCCCGTCAGGGGGTGGTGCCGGGCGCACCCCCGGTCCGCGCCAGCACCGCCGCCTCCACCTCGGGGTCCAGGCCCTCGGCGGTCCGGTCCGGCCGCCGGGGCGCGCTGCCGTCGAGCGCCGTCAGCCACCGCCAGGTGTCGGCGACGGTCTCGTCCACCGGCCGGCACACCAGCCCCGTGGCGACCGCCCGCGACACGTCCGCGCCGTGCACGGCGTCGTACATCTCGCTGCCCGGCGGCACCCACACCGGCAGCTGGGTCCACGGTTCGATCCCGGCCTGAAGGATCGGCTCGGGGTCGGTCCAGCGCAGCTCCGCGTCCGCGCCGGTGACCCGCAGGCAGGCCTGGAGCAGCTCGCCCATGGTGGTGTGGCCGGGCGGGCTCACCAGGTCGTACGGCCCGGACAGGCCGCGTTCCAGCGCGCCGAGCAGCCACGCGGCGAGGTCCCGCACGTCGACGTACTGCAACGGCAGGTCCCGGGGGCCGGGGGCCAGGACCGGGCCGCCGCGGGCGATCCGGGTCAGCCACCAGGGCAGCCGGCCCACGTTCTCGTACGGGCCGAGGATCAGCCCGGCCCGGACCAGCAGCGAGTCCGCCGCGCCGAAGGCGTCGACGGCGGCCAGTTCGCCGCCGCGCTTGTCCGCCGCGTAGTTCGTCGCCCCGGCGTCCGCGGCGCCCTCGACCAACGGGGCGTCCTCCGTTCCCCCGCGCGGCCAGGGCCAGACGTACACCGAGCGGCTGGAGACGTACGCGTACCGCCCGGCCCGGCCGCGCAGCAGCCGGGCCGCCTCCTGCACGGCACGCGGGGCGGCCGACCAGGTGTCGACCACCGCGTCCCAGCCGGCGCCGCGGTCCGCCGCGAGCGCGGCGAGACCGTCGGGCGCGGTGCGGTCGCCGTGCAGCGACCGCACCCCGTCCGGGGCCGGGTGCCGTCCCCGGTGGAAGACGGTCACCTCCCAGCCGCGTCCGAGCGCGGCCTCCACCACGGCCCGCCCCACGAACTCCGTACCGCCCAGCACCAGAAGTCTCATGCCGGTGATCCTGCCCGGTCCGGGGCCGGAACGGCGGCGTCCTCTGCCGAGGGCAGAACGGTCAGCGGCCGGCCGGCGGGGTGTACTTGTAGCCCACCCGGCGCACCGTCTGGATCGCCTGGCGGTGCCGGTCGCCCAGCTTGCGGCGCAGCCGGGCGATGTGCACGTCGACGGTGCGGCCGTCGCCGACATGGCCGTACCCCCACACCGTGGTGACCAGCTGGTCGCGGGTGTGCACCCGGTGCGGGTGCGCCACCAGGTGCGCGAGCAGCTCGAACTCCAGGTAGGTCAGGTCGAGTTCGCGGCCGTCGACGCTGGCGGTGCGCCGCACGGTGTCGATCCGCACCAGCGCGTCGCCGGCGGACTCCGCCGCGGTCTCCGGCTGGTCCGGGACCGCGACCGGCAGGAACGGGGGCCGCTGGTCGGCGGGGACCAGCACCAGGTAGCCGACCATCGGCGGCCGGCCCGGCAGGGTGGGCAGGGTGTGCTGCGGCGCGGGCAGCCATGTGGCGCCCGGCGGCAGGAAGTCCGCGACGTCGACCACCTCGTCCCGGTCGACGGCGCGCAGCCGGTGCCGGGCGCCGTTCGGGGCGGGGGTGGCGAGGGTGGCGGTGGAGACGGGACGGGAGGTCGCCATGAGAGGTCAGCTCTTTCGCGCGAGAGGTTCGTCGGGAGAAGCGACGGCCGCGACTCGTGGTCGGGCGCGCCGGAGGACGTACGTCGTGTCGCGCTGGCCGAAGGCCGGGGGTTACGGCTTTAGAGGGCCCGCGCGTTCCTCGCGCGGCAACACACACGGTCGAAGTCGTGGTGCTGACGGGAAGGCCAGAACGGCTCAAGGTCGTCGTAGCGACCCGTCGCGGTGATCTGCTGGAAGCTGGCCATGGGCCCATTGAAGCAGAGGCGTGCGCCGGGCAGGACCCTCCTCTCACTGCTTGGACGCTTCCTTGGCGTGAACTTGACGCTGCGTATTCCCGGAATCCCGGCTTTCGGCGCTGCTCAGCGGGGTGTCACGGCCCGGCCGACGGCCGGATCGCCGTCTCACTCCTCGGACAGCGGCACTGGCAGCCGCCCCGGCCCGCGTCCCGCACACGGCATGCGCGAGGGGCGCCCGCCGGCACGGCGGGCGCCCCTCGGTGGAACCGGGCGGATCAGACCTGGCCGGCCTTCTCCAGAGCGGTGCAGCAGGTGTCCACCAGCAGGCGGGTCACCACGTACGGGTCGACGTTGGCGTTCGGGCGGCGGTCCTCGATGTAGCCCTTGCCGTCCTTCTCGACCTGCCACGGGATGCGGACCGAGGCGCCGCGGTCGGAGACGCCGTAGGAGAACTTGTCCCAGGGAGCGGTCTCGTGCAGACCCGTCAGGCGCTCGTCGATGCCGGCGCCGTAGTTCTTCACGTGGTCCAGCGGCTTGGAGCCCTCGCCGAGCGACTCGCACGCGGTGATGATGGCGTCGTAGCCCTCGCGCATCGCCTTGGTGGAGAAGTTGGTGTGCGCGCCCGCGCCGTTCCAGTCGCCCTTGACCGGCTTCGGGTCCAGGGTCGCGGAGATGCCGAAGTCCTCGGCGGTGCGGTACAGCAGCCAGCGGGCCACCCACAGCTGGTCGGAGACCTCCAGCGGGGCGAGCGGGCCGACCTGGAACTCCCACTGGCCGGGCATGACCTCGGCGTTGATGCCGGAGACGCCGAGACCGGCCTTCAGGCAGTTCTCCAGGTGGGCCTCGACGATCTCCCGGCCGAAGATCTCGTCGGCGCCGACACCGCAGTAGTAGCCGCCCTGCGGGGCCGGGAAGCCGCCCTCGGGGAAGCCCAGCGGGCGGGAGCCGTCGAAGAAGGTGTACTCCTGCTCGATGCCGAAGATCGGCTCCTGCGCGGCGAACCGCTCGGCGACCTCGGCCAGCGCGGCACGCGTGTTGGAGGGGTGCGGGGCCATGTCGGTGTCGAGGACCTCGCACAGCACCAGGACGTCGTCGCCGCCGCGGATCGGGTCCGGGCAGGTGAAGACCGGCTTGAGCACGCAGTCCGAGGAGTGGCCCTCGGCCTGGTTGGTGGAGGAGCCGTCGAAGCCCCAGACGGGCAGCGCGTCGAGACCGGCCGGGGCACCCGTGATGATCTTCGTCTTGGAACGCAGCTTGGCCGTCGGCGCGGTGCCGTCGATCCAGATGTACTCAGCCTTGAAGGTCACGGGGCCACATCCTTCGGGGGTGGGTCGGGCGCACTCGCGGGTGCTGCGGCGCTGCGGCACCGGGCGCCGCTCGATCTGCCGGGCAGCCTGTCAACAGGCCGTTTCCCGGCCATTGCTCGCATGTGAACCCCGTGTTACCTGGTGGTTCTGTGGCCGGGCTCACGCGGTGAGGCGCCGTCGCACCGGGCAGGGCGCGCTCACGCGCCGCGGCCAGCCGCTCCCCCGTCCCCGGCGGCGGCCTCCCGCACGCCGGTGAGGAAGCCCCGGATCGCCGCCATCTGGTGTGCGTCGTAGCCCCGCAGCAGCTCCACCGACCGGTCGATCAGCGGACCGAAGAAGGACCGGCCGAGGGCCATGGCGCGCTCCTCCAGCTCCACGACGACCGTCCGCCGGTCCTGCCGCCCGCGCGCCCGGCGCACCAGCCCGGCCCGCTCCAGCCGGTCGACGAGCGCGGTGGCACCCGCCGAATTCAGCCCCAGTACGGCCCCCAGCCGTCCGGCGCTCAGCTCCTGCCGCGCGCGCCGGGCGTCCATGAGCGCGATCAGGGCGCGTACGTCCGTCGGGTGCATGCCGTTGCGCTGCGCGAACCGGGCGCTGTGCAGCCCCAGCTCGACGGTGGTCGCGCGCAACAGGTGGACGATCTCCAGCTCGGGCCCCTGGGCGGGGTCGGAGGAGGTGGACACGAGGGCCCTCCCGGCTATCATCTCGCTCGGCGAATATCTTGCTCAGCGAGATAATAGGGGGCGGTGCCATGACCGGACACGACAGCGACGCGTTCCGGGTTGCGTACGACAGGGTCCTGGCGAAGTGGCCGGCCGGCCGCGAGGCGCTCACGGTCCCCACCCCCTTCGGCGAGACCCGGGTCAACGCCTGCGGCCCGCGCGACGCGCCCCCGCTGCTCCTGCTCCCGGGCGGCGGCGGGGCGACCTCGGCCTCCTGGTACGCCCAGGCCGCCGCCCTCGCCCGGATCCGCCGGGTCCTGGCCGTGGACCTGCCCGGCGCCCCGGGACTGAGCCGGGCCGGCGACCGCCACCCCCGTACGGTCGCCGACCTGGCCGGCTGGCTGGACGCCGTCCTGGCCGGCCTCGGCGTCGCCGCGGCCGACGTCGGCGGGCACTCCTACGGCGCGTGGATCGCCCTGCACCACGCGCTGCGCGCGCCCGCCCGGGTGCGCCGCCTGTTCCTCCTGGACCCGACGCAGTGCTTCGCCGGGTTCAAGGCGGCGTACCTGCTCCGCGCCCTGCCGATGCTGCTGCGGCCCGCGCCCCGCCGGGTCCGCGCCTTCCTGGAGTGGGAGACCGGGGGAGCACGCCTGGATCCCGACTGGCTGCGCCTCCAGGAGGCGGCCGCCGGCTTCCCGTCCGCGCGGCCGGTGACCGGTCCGCGCCCGGCACCAAAGGCGCTGCGCGCCCTGCGGGTGCCGGTCCTGCTGCTCGTGGCCGCGAACAGCAGGACCCATGACCCTCAGGAGGTGAGGGGCAGGGCCGGTGCGCTGCTGCCGCACGCGGAGACCGCCGTGCTGCCGGGCGTGTCCCACCACGCGCTGCCGCAGGCCGGACCCGAGACCCTGACCCGCCACCTCACGGATTTCCTGTCAGCTCCCTAGCCTCACCCCACCTTCTCGATCACGGCACGGCGGATGAGGAACTTGCCCGGCTCGCGGACCTGTTCGAAGGCCGCGTTGTTGAGCAGGACGCAGCTGCCGGAGACGGACGTCACCTTCACCGTCGTCGACTTGTTGTTGTCCAGGTTGGTGACCTTCAGGGTCGTGCCCGCCGGGAACTGGTTGCTGGACGCGGCCGGGGCGCCGCCCTCGCCGGAGAGGGTCACGGTGGAGCCCTTGCAGACCTGCTCGCCGGCGGCCTGCTGACCGCCGCCCTGCTGGGCACCCCCGGCCTGCTCGCCGCCGCCCTGCTGAGCGCCCCCGGCCTGCTGGCCGTTGCCCTGCTGGCCGGCACCCTGCTCCTGGCCGGCACCCTGCTCCTGGCCGGCACCCTGCCCGGCGTTGCCGCCCTGCCCCGCCTGGGAGTCCTGAGCCGACTCCCCAACGGTGCAGCCCGCCGCCTTCTGCTGGACCTTGATCTGCTCGATCACCTTCTCGCGGTTGGCGATCCGGGCCGCCGACTGCGCGTCCGGCTTCGCCTTCTGGTCCGCGATGAACTTCTCGTTGTTGCCGAGGGCCGTGGCCAGCCCCTGGCAGGTGGTCGAGTTCCCGGCCGACAGCGTCTCGGCCTTCTGCGGGCTCTGCGAGGCGTTCGAGGTGGACGCCAGGGCGAAGGCCCCACCGCCCGCCACCGCCGCGGCGCTGACGAGCAGCGCGATCTTCTTCTTCGTGCCGAGAGTTCTCCTGCGCGACATGCGCGCCTCCTGAAGAGGTAGGGGAGCGTACGCCGCTATGTACGAGATACCGAACGGGGTTGCTCAGCCGTTGCGGGAGTCGGCCAAGTAACCTGCGTCACAGGAGACTTGAGTCAATGTCAGCTCTTGCCGCGCGCGAGGGCCTCCCGTACGGCCTCCTCGGTGCGGGCCACCACCGCCGTCCCGTCGTCCGCGGTGATGATCGGGCGCTGGATGAGCTTGGGGTGCTCGGCGAGCGCGGTGATCCACCGGTCCCGCGCGCCCGCGTCCCGCGGCCACTCCTTGAGCCCCAGCTCCTTGGCGACCGCCTCCTGGGTGCGGGTGATGTCCCACGGCTCCAGGTTCAGCCGCTCCAGCACGGCCCTGATCTCGTCCTCGCCCGGCACGTCCTCCAGGTAGCGGCGGACGGTGTAGTCGGCCTGCTCGGCGTCGAGCAGGCTGAGCGCGCTCCGGCACTTGGAACAGGCCGGATTGATCCAGATCTCCATGGGCAACACGGTACTCGGCAGCGGCTCTGTTCGATTTTGCGACACCTCGGCAGCCCCACCGCCACCGCCCGTGACAGCCCCTCAATTCCAGGCGCTACCTGCACCTTTGCCTGCTCCCGCGCACCCCCGATTGTCAGTGCCCGCCGGTAGACTGGAAGCAGTGTTCGAGGACGTCACCGGAACCCCGGGGACTGCCTGACCGCGACAGGAGGATGCCTGTGCCCGCTGCCGCTCTGAAGCCGAAGCCGTTGCCGACCCAGTCCACCGCCCAGCGTTCCGTGCTGTTCGACTCGCCCTACGAGCCCGTGGCGAAGCGACCGCTGCCGGCCGGACGGCCGCGCGAGTGGTACGTCACGCACAACCGGCGCCTGAAGGCCATGCGCCTCGCCATAGCCCTGCTCGACTCCGGGGTCTACCTGCCGGACCAGGCCCGGAACGAGACCATCCGCAGCACGGCCGAGCGGATCGGGATGCACGCCCCGTCCGACACCACGTGCCACATGGTGCGGGCGCTCATGCGCTACTCCCGCTGAACCGTCCGGGCCACCGGGTGCCCCCGCGCCGGCCGGCGCGGAGGCACCCGGTGGCCGCTCCCGTCACGCCGTCGACGCGCGCTCGCGCGCCTGCCCCGCCCGTCCGGCCGTCGGGCCCCCGTCCAGCAGCGCGCGCACGAACTCCCGGCGGTCCTCGGCGTGGTCGCGGAACCACAGGCCCAGCATGTGCTCGGCGTCGGGGAGTTCGAGGCGGGTGCAGCGGGCCCGGGCCGACAGCGCCTCCTCTACGGCGTGCGTCACCTCCGGCGGGACGACCGTGTCGGTGCCCGGTACCGCCAGCACCGCCCGGCCCTCGTACGCGCGGAACGCCTCCAGGGCGGGGGACTGCCGCCAGCTGTCCGGGGTGCGGATCAGCGCGGAGAAGCGGCCGTCGCCGGTGCCGAACGGGACGTCCCAGGCCTCGGGGGTGTAGACGGCCGGCGCGCACAGCCCCACCGACTCCACCCGGCGCCCGTAGTGCCGTACCAGATCCGCGACCGTCTGGCCGCTCATGCTGAAACCGACCAGCACCAGCGGGTCGTCCGCCGGGGCGTGGGCGTCGAGCAGCGCCACCGCCTGCTCGTACCGCCGGCGCAGGCTCAGGTCGGCGAGCGCGCCCGTGCTCTCCCCGTGCCCGGAGAAGTCGAACGCCAGGGCGCGGCAGCCCTGGGCGGCGAAGTCGGCAAGGAACGGCAGGAGCCGTTCCTTGCTGCCGTTGCCGGCGCCGTGCAGCAGGAGCGCCGTGGCCCGGCCGGCCGGGCCCGCGCCGACCGCGCTGAGCCGTTCACCGTCGTACGCGTGGGTGAAAGCGGTGAGTTCGTCCATGCGGGCCATTCACTCACGGCCGCCCCGCGGGCCGGAAAACGGGATGCACCGGCCGTCACCGGCTCCCTACGCTGAACAAAGGGACGCGAAACAGACACGCTCCTCTCTTCCCCCACCCCCACCTCACCCCACGGAGGTCCGTCATGCGTGGAATCCTCGCGACCGGGACCCTCGTCCTGGTGATCCTCGGAATCGGAAACCATCTCTGGTGGCTCGCCGCCGTCGCCCTGCTCTATCTGTACGCCACGCACGGCCGCGGCTCGCCCGGTACGACCCCGCCCGCCGCCTCCGGCGCCCTGCCCGACAGCTACCGGGCCTACCGGGAGCGCCGGGACCGGCAGGCCAGGTGGGAGCGCCGGTACCGCCGTGAGCGGCCCTTCGAGGCCCGCAGGCAGCAGCGGGAGAAGGCGGGCTGAGCCGAGGCGCCGCCGGCCGTCACAGGCCGGGGGCGCCCCACACCGGGAACCAGCGGCCCAGGTCCGGCTCGATCCGCAGGTCGTCCCCGAGCGCCGCCTTCAGCTGGAGTTCCAGCGCGGTGTCCCGCCGCTCGGCGGCACCGGGCAGCGGGGCGAACGGATAGAAGCTGCCGCGCTTGTAGAGGTAGACGAGCGCCAGCTTGCGGTCGCGGTCGTCCGTGAAGGCGGCCAGGGAGCACAGCAGTTGCGGGCCGAAGCCGTCGGCCTCCAGCGAGCTGTTGACCGCGTGCAGATCGTTGACCAGCTCGGGCAGTTGGCCGGGGGAGCGCCGGGACACCAGCCAGGAGTAGCCGTAGCCGTCCCGGCGCAGCTCCACCGGCGGGCCGGTGCGGTCGGTGTCCGCGTCCAGCAGCGCCTGCACCTCGCGGTGCGTCTGCTCGAAGGCCGCGCCCTCGACCGTGGCGAAGCACACCGCTCCGCTCCCGGTGGGCGTGAAGCCGGCCGCCGCCCGGAGGGTCACGGCCGCCGAGGGCAGCGCGAACAGCTGGTCGAGATCGGGCGCGACCGGCTTCGTACGGCCCAGCAGGATGTCCAGCAGCCCCACCGGTCAGCCCGCCTTCCCCGCACCGCCGGCCCCCGCGCCACCGGTCCCCGGCACGGCGGCCTCGCCCAGCTCCGCCGAGATCCGGCCCAGCTGCTCCAGCCGCTGCTCCAGGCTCGGGTGGGTGGAGAAGAACCGCTCGACGCCGGGCTCCTTGCCGGTCGCCGGGGTGAAGTAGAACGCGTTGAACGCCTGGGCCGTGCGCAGGTCCTTGGTCGGGATCCGGGCGATGTCCCCGGAGACCTTGGTGAGGGCCGCCGCCAGCGCCGAGGGCCGGCCGGTCAGCAGCGCCGCCGCGCGGTCGGCCGCCAGCTCCCGGTACCGGGACAGCGCCCGGATCAGCAGGAAGCTGATCGCGTACACGGCCGCCGAGACGCCGATCACGGTGGCGAGGACGACGGCGGTGTTCTGGTCCCGGCGGCCCCCGCCGAAGAGCTGCGAGTAGAAGGCGAACCGTACGACCAGGCCCGCGACCACACCGAGGAAGGACGCCACCGTGATCACGGCGACGTCCTTGTGCGCCACGTGCGACAGCTCGTGCGCGAGCACACCCTCCAGCTCGGCGGGCTCCAGCCGCCGGAGCAGCCCCGTGGTCACACAGACCACGGCGTGATCGGGATCGCGCCCGGTCGCGAACGCGTTCGGCATGTCCATCCCGGACACGGCGACCACCGGCTTCGGCATGTCCGCGATGGCGCACAGCCGGTCCACCACGGCGTGCAGCTCGGGATACTCCGCCCGCTCCACCACCCGGCCGCGCATGGCGAACAGCGCGATCCGGTCGGAGAACCAGAACTGTGCCACGAAGACCGCGCCCACCAGCACCACGACCAGCAGCCAGGACTTGAGCAACACGATCAGCGCGGCGACGAACCCCACGTACAGCAGCCCGAGCAGGAACAGCGTGACCGTCATGCGCAGGGTCAGCCGTCGATCGCTCCGGAAGCGGCTCCGCATCGTGCATCACCCCAGTCAGGCACTCGTCCCGCTGTCCAGTGTGCACCCGCCGATCCCCATGAAACGGTCCGCATCAGCCCTGACCGGGGCAAAGGGTCAGTACGGAGAGCGCATCTGCGCGTACCCCAGCAGCACGATCACCACGGCCACGCAGCCGAGCACCACGGCCGTCGACACCCAGGACGACCGGCGCGGCACCGGGTCCGGGTCGGCACGGAAGGGAGCCGGCTCCGGCGGGTTCTCCTTCCAGCGGGCGGCGAGCATCCGGGCCCGGGCGGAGGGCTCCTTGTGCTCGGCCGAGTTCGCCCACGTGTGATCGAACTCGCGCTCCCAGTCGTCCTGTTCGGGCATCCCCGTTCAACCTCTCTCGTCCGGCAGAGTCCGGGGGCATGATCCCCCGACAATAGGAAGTTTGAGAAGCGGGAAAGGTTGCACAGGACCGGGAGCCGCCCGCCCCGCACGGCCGGAATGACGGAAACGGGAGGCCCGAGTGTCGGGCCGGCCTAGGTCACGGAAACAGTGGCGTATCCGAGGGCGGCCGCAACGATCACCACCACAGCGGCCAGGGCTATGACCGCCGCAACGAGGAGCCCCGTCGCACCGGCTATCGCTGCCCAACCCCATCGCGTCACCCGCTCGGCGCGGCGGACTTCTTCTCTGTAGCCGTCTTCGTACCCACGCTGCTCGCTCATGGCACCCCTGGGCTGAGCCTACCGGGGGCGTGTCTTGCCCCCGTCTGCGGCCGGGACACCCGCACGGGCCGACGGCGCTGTGATCGCCAAGGCGCCGATTCAGTCCCTGACGATCGTCCGCGGCACGGGGCCGAAACAGGCCGTCGGCCGTGCCCTTCCACGGAGGAAGCACACGGCCGACGGCCCACAGACGGCCCGGGGGAGCGGTTACCCGCTCCGACCCGGGGCGCTGTCACACGTCGAAGTACAGCTCGAACTCGTGCGGGTGCGGGCGCAGCTGGAGCGGGGCGATCTCGTTGGTGCGCTTGAAGTCGATCCACGTCTCGATCAGGTCGGACGTGAACACGTCGCCCTGGAGGAGGAACTCGTGGTCCGCCTCGAGGGCGTCGAGGACGGCGTTGAGGGAGGTCGGGACCTGGGCGACGTTCGCGTGCTCCTCGGGAGCCAGCTCGTACAGGTCCTTGTCGATCGGCTCGGCCGGCTCGATCTTGTTCTTGATGCCGTCCAGGCCCGCGAGGAGGAGGGCCGAGAAGGCGAGGTACGGGTTGCCGGAGGAGTCGGGCGCGCGGAACTCGACGCGCTTGGCCTTCGGGTTGGAGCCCGTGATCGGGATACGCATCGCGGCGGAGCGGTTGCGCTGCGAGTACACCAGGTTGATCGGCGCCTCGAAGCCCGGCACCAGACGGTGGTACGAGTTCACCGTCGGGTTGGTGAAGGCCAGCAGCGACGGAGCGTGCTTGAGGATGCCGCCGATGTAGTAGCGGGCGGTGTCCGACAGGCCCGCGTAACCGGCCTCGTCGTAGAACAGCGGGTCGCCGTTGCTCCACAGCGACTGGTGCACGTGCATGCCCGAGCCGTTGTCACCGAAGATCGGCTTCGGCATGAAGGTCGCGGTCTTGCCGTTGCGCCAGGCGACGTTCTTCACGATGTACTTGAAGAGCTGAAGGTCGTCGGCGGCGGCGAGCAGGGTGTTGAACTTGTAGTTGATCTCCGCCTGGCCGGCCGTGCCCACCTCGTGGTGCTGGCGCTCGACCTTCAGGCCGGACCGCTCCAGCTCCAGGGAGATCTCGGCGCGCAGGTCGGCGAAGTGGTCGACCGGGGCCACCGGGAAGTAGCCGCCCTTGTAGCGGACCTTGTACCCGCGGTTGTTCTCCACGGCGCCGGTGTTCCAGGCGCCCGCCTCGGAGTCGATGTGGTAGAAGGACTCGTTCGCCGAGGTGGCGAAGCGCACGCTGTCGAAGACGTAGAACTCGGCCTCGGGTCCGAAGTACGCGGTGTCCGCGATCCCGGTGGAGGCGAGGTAGGCCTCGGCCTTCTTCGCCACGTTGCGCGGGTCACGGGAGTACTGCTCGCCCGTGATCGGGTCGTGGATGAAGAAGTTGATGTTGAGGGTCTTGTCGCGGCGGAACGGGTCCACACGCGCGGTGGACAGGTCGGCACGCAGAGCCATGTCGGACTCGTGGATGGCCTGGAAACCACGGATCGACGATCCGTCGAAGGCCAGCTCCTCGTCCGGGTCGAACGCCTCAACGGGCACCGTGAAGTGCTGCATGACGCCCGGCAGGTCGCAGAAGCGGACGTCGATGAACTTGACGTCCTCGTCCGCGATGAACTTCTTGGCCTCGTCGGCGTTCTGGAACATCCAGCTCCTCCTACTCCCGACCGTCCTCGCCGGGGTGGTAGATCGTTCGTGCGGCCAGTGCGGTGGCACACGCTGGTCTCGACCCTAGGGACGGGTGATTTCTCGGGCGTGACCCGTTTGTTTCGCAGAAGTTAACCGGCCACGTGTCCACGGTAGCCCCGACCCACCCCTGTGCGTAGTGCCCGAAACCGGGCGCAGTACCGTGGACGGGTGGACAACAGGCAGGCAATCGGATCGTGGCTCTCCGGGCCGCGCGCGGCCATGGAAGAGGCGGGTGCCGACTTCGGGTTCCCGGGCGAGCAGCTCGGCCTCCCCAAGGAGGGTCCGAACTCGATCGCACGGCCCGGCAGGCGGCTCGGCGCACTCGCCGTGGACTGGGCACTGTGCGTCCTGATCGCATACGGCCTGATCACGCACGGCTACGGCCCGGCTACCAGCAACTGGGCGCTGGGCATCTTCTTCGTGCTGAGCGTCCTGACCGTCGGCACGGTCGGCTCCACCCCCGGCAAGCGTCTCTTCGGCCTCCGGGTCGTGGCCCTGGAGACCGGCACGGTCAGCCCGGGGCGCGCCCTGCTGCGCACGGTCCTGCTGTGCCTGGCGATCCCCGCGCTGATCTGGGACCGGGACGGGCGCGGTCTGCACGACCGGCTCGCGAAGACCGTCGAAGTCCGGATCTGACCGCACGCGGCCGGACCCCGCCATAGCGGCTCAGGCCTCCCGCCATGGCGGGTCCGGCCCCCCCGCATAGTGGCTCCGGTCCCCGCATAGCGGCTCCGGCCTCCCGCCATAGCGGGTCCGGCTCCCGCCATAGCGGCTCCGGGCCGTCTGCCGGCTGTGGCTCCACCGCGGCCGGTCGCGCCGGTCGCGCCGGTCGCGCCCGCGCGGCGGAGCCGCATGCCGGCACAGCCCCGCGCCCTTCCGGGCGCTCCAGCGGTCATCCCCTCCGCAGCACCGCCCCCAGCACCCGGCGCAGCTCACCCTCCGGATCTCCCACGGCCCCGTCCGCGCGCCACGCCACGAACCCGTCCGGCCGCACCAGCACCGCCCCGTCGGCCGTCGTGCCGTGCACCGCGGCCCAGTCGGTGCCGCCTCCGGGGCCCTCGCCGTCGTAGGTCAGATCGGCGTCCGCCCCCGCGCCGATCCGGTACGCCTCCAGTCGTACGCCGTCCGTGCCCGCGATGCTCCGGGCGGCGGCGTGCCAGGCCCGGCCCGCCGCCGAGCCGGCGTCGCAGAGCAGCACCAGGGACCGCTCGTACAGGTCGACCGTGGAGAGCCGGGCGCCCGCGCGGCGCAGCCACAGGTGCGGGGCCCGGCTGCCCGGGTCCGCGGTCAGCCGCACCTCGTCGGGTACGACCGGGTGGGCGGGGTCGGCGTCCACGACGGCGCCCTCCGGATAGCGGTAGGCGAGGACCACCGGGAGGATGCCGCTGCGCGGCCCGCCGCCGACGCCGGGCATGGGCGCGAAGCCGGGGTGGCTGTGCTCCACCGAGCGGGCCGAGGCCCGGGCGCTGGTGGCCAGGGCGACCGGCCGGCGCTCGGTGTCGTAGGTGTCCAGCAGACCGGGCCCGGCCCAGCCCTCAAGGACGGCGGCCAGCTTCCAGGCCAGGTTGTGGGCGTCCTGGATGCCGGTGTTCGAGCCGAAGGCGCCGGTCGGGGACATCTCGTGGGCGGAGTCGCCGGCGAGCAGGACCCTGCCGGCCGTGTACCGCTCGGCGACGCGTTCCGCGGCGCGCCAGGACGCCTTGCCGGTGATCTCCACATCGAGGTCGGGGACGCCGACGGCCAGCCGGATGTGCCGCTGGAGCCGCTCCTCGGTGAACTCCTCCAGCGTCTCGCCCTGCTCCGGGTGCCAGGGGGCGTGGAAGACCCAGTGCTCCTTGTTGTCGACGGGCAGCAGGGCGCCGTCGGCCTCGGGGCTGGTGAGGTAGCAGCAGATGAAGCGGCGGTCGCCGACCGTGTCGGCGAGCAGCTTGGACCGGAAGGTGACGCTCACGTTGGCGAAGAGGTCGCCGGGCCCGCTCTGCCCGATGTCCAGCCGGCGCCGCACGGGGCTGCGCGGCCCGTCGCAGGCGACCAGGTAGTCCGCCCGGACGGTGTACAGCGTGTCGCTGTCCCGGTCCCGGACGAACGCCGTCACCCCTTCGGGGTCCTGTTCGAAGCCTTCCATCTCGTGGAAGTAGCGCAGGTCCCCGCCGAGTGCGCGGGCCCCCTTCAGCAGCACCGGTTCGAGGTCGTTCTGGCTGCACAGGCACCAGGTCGTGGGGCTGAACCGCGCGAGTCCGCCGCCCGGGTCGATGTGCTTGAACAGCCATTCCCCGGCGTCGCCGACCAGGGTCGGGGTCTGCAGGATGCCGTGGTTGTCCGCGAGGAGCGAGGCCGCCGCCCTGATGTCCGGCTCGATGCCGGCCACCCGGTACAGCTCCATCGTCCGCAGGTTGTTGCCGCGGCCACGCGGGTGGATCGAGGTCCCGGAATGCCGCTCGACGAGCAGGTGCGGTACGCCGAGACGGCCCAGGAACAGGGAGAGGGACAGGCCCACCAGGGAGCCGCCCACGACGAGGACGGGCACCCGGTGATCGGCTTTGTGCTGCATCAAGGCTCCAGAGGCAGGGTCGGGATGTGAGCGCGCTGCTGTTTTCTGTGCCCTCTGGGAGGGCTTTCGCGTGCTCAATCACCCACGTGGTTCACGCGAGTCGCGCACACCGCGGGAAGCGGCACAGGATCAAGAAGCGCTGACGTCGCGTCATCGGCGGCCGGCGTTCGTTCCTGCCCCCGTGAAGGAGATGCGCAGCATGACCACCACCACGTCGGAGAAGCTTTCGGCCCCGTCGGCACGCCAGGTGTCGAAACGGGTCTCCCAGTCCGTGTTCGACGGCTCCCGGCTCCGGGTCGTCCTGCTCGTGGACGTCCACGACGGCGCCCAGCAGCAGTTCCTGGAGGCCTACGAGCAACTGTGCAACCAGGTGGCGCAGGTGCCCGGCCATGTCAGCGACCAGCTGTGCCAGTCGATCGAGAATCCCTCCCAATGGCTCATCACCAGCGAATGGGAGAGCGCCCCGCCGTTCCTCACCTGGGTGAACAGCGAGGAACACGTACGGATGGTGGAACCGCTGCACAGCTGCGTCCGGGACACCCGGTCGCTGCGCTTCCACGTCGTCCGGGAGACGGGCGGCGAGGGAGCCGCCGCCTCCGCGTCGCGGCGCCGGCTCCAGACGTCGCCGCGGATCGGCGACGGGGTGATCCGGCACGCGCTGACCTTCACGGTCAAGCCGGGCAGTGAGGCGGAGGTCAAGCGGATCCTCGCGAACTACGCCTCGCCCCAGGCGCGGGTGGACGAGACCACCCGGCTGTGCCGTACCTCGCTGTTCATGCACGGCAACCGGGTCGTGCGGGCCATCGAGGTGCGCGGCGACCTGCTCGCGGCGCTGCGGCACGTCGCCCGGCAGCCCGAGGTGCGGGCCGTCGAGGAGGCCATCAACCCTTATCTGGAGCAGGAGCGGGACCTGAACGACCAGGAGTCCGCGCGGGTGTTCTTCACCCGGGCGGCGCTGCCCGCCGTGCACCACGTCACCGCGGACGAACTGGCCGAGGGCGAGCGCAGGGCGCTGTACTACCCGGCCCGCCCGGGTGACGGCATGCGGCTGGCGGAGCTGATCGCCCAGCAGGACGAGGCGGCGGCGGAGGACCCGGACAGCCCGGTCCTGCGCAGCACGATCTTCCAGCGCGACGACGTCGTCGTACGGCTGATCGACGTACGCCCCGGCCCCGCCGCCCGGGCCGCCCTGCCGGAGCCCGAGCGGCAGGCCGCGCTGAGCGGCCTGCTGGACGGCGAGCCCGTCGGCATGGACCTCGTCACCGACCGCCGCTCGCCGGACGCCTGACCCGGCAGGCCCAGCACACCAACGGAGGAACGTCGTGATCAAACCCCTTCCGAAGATCGTGGACCTCAGCGAGATCGAGCCCAACACCCGGCGCGGCGGTGATCTGCGCGCCATGCTCACCCCGGCCACGGTGGGCTCCACCAGCGGTTTCATGGGGGTGGCCATCATCAACCCCGGTGACCGCATCGGCGAGCACTACCACCCGTACTCCGAGGAGTTCGTGTACGTCGTCTGCGGCCAGCTGGAGGTGGACCTGGACGGCGAGCCGCACCCGCTGCGGCCCGAGCAGGGGCTGATGATCCCCATCAACATGCGGCACCGCTTCCGCAACGTCGGCAACGTGGAGGCGCGGATCGTCTTCCACCTGGGCCCGCTGGCCCCGCGGCCGGCCCTCGGCCACGTCGACACGGAGGAGACGCAGCAGGCCGTCACCGTCGCCGCCGAGCCGGCCGGCCGGGAACAGGTCCGCTCATGAGCCGGCGCGTGGCGGTCACCGGCATAGGCGTCGTGGCCCCCGGCGGGATCGGCGTACCGGCGTTCTGGGAGCTGCTCGCCGAAGGCCGCACCGCGACGCGGGGCATCACGTTCTTCGACCCGACCGGTCTGAGGTCCCGGATCGCCGCCGAGTGCGATTTCGACCCCACCGCCCACGGCCTGGACGCCGAGCAGGTCGAGCGGGCGGACCGGTACATACAGTTCGCCCTGGTCGCCGGCGCGGAGGCGGTCCGGGACTCGGGCCTCGACCTCGGCCGGGAGGACCCCTGGCGGGTCGGTGTCTCGCTCGGCACCGCCGTGGGCGGCACCACCCGGCTGGAGCACGACTACGTCCTGGTCAGCCATCGCGGGCAGCGCTGGGACGTCGACCACACCGAGGCGGAGCCGCAGCTGCACCGGGCGTTCTCGCCGAGCACCGTGGCCTCCGCGGTGGCGGAACGTTTCGGCGCCCAGGGTCCGGTGCAGACCGTCTCCACCGGCTGCACCTCCGGCCTGGACGCCGTCGGCTACGCCTTCCACACCGTCCAGGAAGGCCGGGCCGACATATGCATCGCGGGGGCGTCGGACTCCCCGATCTCCCCGATCACCATGGCCTGCTTCGACGCGATCAAGGCCACGTCCCCGAACAACGACGACCCCGCGCACGCCTCCCGGCCCTTCGACAACAACCGTGACGGCTTCGTCATGGGCGAGGGCGGCGCGGTGCTCGTCCTGGAGGAACTGGAACACGCCCGGGCCCGCGGTGCCCACGTGTACTGCGAGTTCGGCGGCTACGCCACCTTCGGCAACGCCTACCACATGACCGGCCTGACCAAAGAGGGCCTGGAGATGGCGCGGGCCATAGACACCGCACTCGACCAGGCACGGCTCGACCCCACGGCGATCGACTACGTCAACGCGCACGGCTCCGGCACCCGGCAGAACGACCGCCACGAGACGGCGGCCGTGAAGCGGGCGCTCGGCCACCACGCCTACGACACCCCGATGAGCTCCATCAAGTCCATGGTGGGGCACTCCCTCGGGGCGATCGGCGCCATCGAGCTGGTCGCCTGCGTGCTGGCCCTCGCCAAGCAGGTCGTCCCGCCGACCGCGAACTACGAGATCCCCGACCCCGAGTGCGACCTGGACTACGTCCCGCGCGTCGCCCGCGAACGGAAGCTGACCAGCGTGCTGTCCGTGGGCAGCGGCTTCGGCGGTTTCCAGTCCGCGGTGATCCTGACCCGGCCGAGGGAGTGAGGACACACGATGAGCGAACCGCAGGACCGGCAGGCGGCCATCACCGGTATCGGTGTGGTCGCGCCCAACGGCACCACCACCGGCACCTTCTGGAAGGCCACCCAGGAGGGCCTCAGCGTCCTCGACCGGGTCACCCGCGAGGGCTGTGAGCACCTTCCCCTCAAGGTGGCCGGTGAGGTCCGCGCCTTCGACCCGGCCGCGACGATCGAGGAGCGCTTCCTCGTCCAGACCGACCGGTTCACGCACTACGCCATGGCCGCGGCCGACTTCGCGCTGGACGACGCCCGGCTCGGACCGGCCAGCGTGCCCGACGCGCCGTACTCCATCGGCGTGGTCACCGCGGCCGGCTCCGGCGGCGGCGAGTTCGGCCAGCGCGAACTGCAGCAGCTGTGGGGCAAGGGCAGCCGGTTCGTCGGGCCGTACCAGTCCATCGCCTGGTTCTACGCCGCGAGCACCGGCCAGGTGTCCATCCGCCGCGGCTTCAAGGGACCCTGCTCGGTCGTCGCCTCCGACGAGGCCGGCGGCCTGGACGCCCTCGCCCACGCGGCCCGGGCGGTACGGCGCGGCACCGACGTGATCGTGGCCGGCTCCACCGAGGCGCCCCTCGCGCCGTACTCGATGGTCTGCCAGCTCGGCTACGGGGAACTGAGCCGCGAGACGGACCCGTCCCGGGCGTACCGGCCCTTCACGGACGGGGCCTGCGGGTTCGTGCCGGCCGAGGGCGGCGCGATGCTCGTGGTGGAGGCGGCGGGCACCGCCCGGGCCCGCGGCGCCCGGATCCGGGCCCACATCGCGGGCCACGGGGCCACCTTCACCGGTGCCTCCCGCTGGGACCGGTCCCGGGAGGGACTCGCCCAGGCCGTCCGGAAGGCGCTGCGGGAGGCCGACTGCGCCCCCGAGGAGATCGACGTCGTCTTCGCCGACGCCCTCGGGGTGCCGGAGGCGGACCGGGCCGAGGCGCTGGCCCTCGCCGACGCCCTCGGCGAGCACGGCACCCGGGTGCCGGTCACCGCGCCGAAGACCGGGATCGGCCGCGGGTACTGCGCGGCCCCCGTACTGGACACTGCGGCGGCCGTGCTCGCGATGGAGCACGGACTGATCCCGCCGACGCCGAACGTCTTCGACGTCTGCCACGACCTCGACCTCGTGACCGGCCGCGCCCGCGCCGCCGAACTGCGGACGGCGCTGGTCCTCAGCCGCGGACTCATGGGGTCGAACTCGGCGCTGGTGCTGCGACGCGGCACCGCGCAGTGAGTACAGAGAAGACAGAGAAGGAGGAGAAGCAATGCCCGAGATCACCGTGGAAGAACTCGCCGCGCTGATGAAGAAGGCCGCCGGCGTCACCGTCAGCCCCGAGCAGCTCAAGGAGAAGCCGGACACCGGTTTCGACGTCCTGGGCGTCGACTCGCTCGGCCTGCTCGGCATCGTCGGCGAGCTGGAGAACACGCACGGCACCCCGATGCCGGTCGACGCCGAGCGCTGCAAGACACCCCAGCAGTTCCTCAACCTCGTCAACAGCACCCTGATGGCAGGAGCCTGAACATGGCAGGACACACCCAGAACGAGATCACCATCGCCGCACCGCTGGACCTGGTCTGGGACATGACCAACGACCTGGAACGCTGGCCGCAGCTGTTCAGCGAGTACGCGTCGGTGGAGATCCTCAAGCGGGAGGGCGAGAAGACCACCTTCCGGCTCACCATGCACCCGGACGAGAACGGCACCGTCTGGAGCTGGGTCTCCGAGCGCGAACCGGACCGCGCCACCCGCACCGTCAAGGCGCGCCGGGTGGAGACCGGGCCCTTCGCCTACATGAACATCCACTGGCGGTACGAGGAGGTCCCCGCCGGCACCCGGATGGTCTGGACCCAGGACTTCGAGATGAAGCCGGACGCGCCCGTCGACGACGACTGGATGACCGACAACATCAACAGGAACTCCAAGATCCAGCTGGAGCTGATCCGGGAGAAGATCGAGAAGGCGGCGTCCGGTCAGCGGCCCGCCCCGGCCCTGGCCGACTGAGCCGGACGACAGGAGACGACCGTGCACCAGGCCCTGATCGTCGCCCGCATGGCCCCGGGCTCCGCCCCCGACATCGCCAAGGTGTTCGAGGAGTCCGACCGGGGAGAGCTGCCGCACCTCGTCGGCGTCGTCCGGCGCAGCCTCTTCCAGTTCGGCGATGTGTACATGCACCTCATCGAGTCCGACCGCGAGCCCGGACCGGCCATCGCCAAGGTCACCTCGCACCCCGAGTTCAGGGAGGTCAGCGAGCGGCTGTCGGCGTACGTCAGCGCGTACGATCCCGAGACCTGGCGGTCCCCGAAGGACGCCATGGCACAGCGCTTCTACGTGTGGGAGCGCGACCGAGGCGTCTGATCCTCCGGCCGGACCACCGGTGCCGGGCCCGCGTGCGACGCGGACCCGGCACCGGTGTGCGCACGGAGACAGGCGCTCACGCGGGGACGATGCAGTCGAACGCGTGCAGGAAGGGGTTGACCGGGCGGATCTCGCCGACGGCCAGGCCCGCCGCCTCCAGCCGGCCGACCATGCTGTCGGTGGTGTGCTTGGCCCCGCCGACGTTCAGGAGCAGCAGCAGGTCCATGGCGGTGCTGAACCGCATCGAGGGGGTGTCGTCCACCAGGTTCTCGATGACGATGACCCGGGTGCCGGGGCCGCCCGCCTCGACGACGTTGCACAGCAGCCGGGCCGTGCTGTCGTCGTCCCACTCCAGGATGTTCTTGATGATGTAGACGTCCGCCTCGACCGGGACCGCGTCCCGGACGTCGCCCGGCACGATCCGCACCCGGTCGGCGAGGTCGCCGCCCGGGCGCAGCCGCGGCAGGGCGTTCTCGACCACCCGGGGCAGGTCGAGCAGGCTGCCCTGCATCGCCGGGTACTTGTCCAGGAGGCACGCCACCACATGCCCCTGGCCGCCGCCGATGTCCGCGACCGAGCGGCTGCCGGACAGGTCCAGCAGGGCCGCCACCTCCCGCGCCGACTGCTCGCTGGAGCGGGTCATCGCGCGGTTGAAGACGTCCGCCGACTCGGGGGCGTCCTCGTTGAGGTAGGTGAAGAACTCCTTGCCGTACAGGTCCTCCACGACGTTCCGGCCGGTGCGCACCGCCTGGTCCAGCAGCGGCCAGGCGTCCCAGGTCCACGGCTCGGTGCACCACATGGCGATGGCCCGCAGGCTGTTCGGGTCGTCCTCGCGCAGCAGCCGGGACATCTCGGTGTGGGCGAACGTTCCGTCGGGCCGCTCGGCGAAGACGCCGTAGCAGGACAGGGCGCGCAGCAGCCGGCGCAGCGGCCCCGGCTCGGTGCGCACCGCGGTCGCCAGGGTCTCCACGGTCACGGGGGCGTCCCCGAGCGCGTCGGCGACGCCCAGCCGGGCGGCGGCGCGGACCGCGGCGGCGCAGGCCGCTCCGAAGGCCAGCTCGCGCAGCCGCATCGACGGCGGAGGGGAGGGGGGTGCCCCCGGCTCCGGGGGAGCCGAGAGCCCGCGGGATGGTGCGGTCATGTGCCGCCTTCCTTCCTTGCGAGGGTGGGGTACGGCCGTCCGGTCAGCACAGGCCCGCGGGCTTGGAGGCCCGGCAGGAGTTGCCGTCGAAGGCGTTGCCCCGCTTGGTGGCTTCCTGGTTGACGAGGTCCGCCGGGGAGTTGTCCGCCAGCCGGTTGCCGGTGATCCGGTTCTTCTCGCTCGTGGCGCCCACGAAGCTCTTGAACAGGACGATCCCGCCCGACAGCGGGGACTTGCCCGAGTGGCCGGTGACCCGGTTCCGCGTCACCAGGGTCTTCTCGGTGCCGGTCAGCACGATGCCGGAGCCCTTCAGGTAGGGCAGCCGGGCGGTCTTCGGGCAGTACTTGTTGTTCCGCTCGACCAGGTTGTCGCTGACGGTCAGATCGCCCGTCCGCGGCTTGTTCTCGTCGCCGACGACGAACACGCCCGCGCAGTTGCCGAGGACGTAGTTGCGCGTGACGGCGAGGTTGCGCAGCCGGCGGACGGTGATGCCGATCCGGTTGTCCTCCAGCCGGTTGTGGTCGACCACCGCGCCCTTGCTGTCCGTGGCGCCCTGCTCGGCCTTCACGTTGTTCGCGAGGAACACGCCCGCGTCCCCGTTGCCGCGGGCGGTGTTGTTCCGGAGCACTCCACGGGTGAAGTGCTGCTGGGCGATGCCCCACTGGCCGTTGTGCTCGGCGATCACCCGCTTCACGGTCAGCCGGTCGGTCCCCATGGCGAACAGGCCGTTCTTGGCGAAGCCGGTCACTTTCAGATCGGCGACGGTGACGTCCCGCAGGGGCTTGTCCTTGCCGCCGATCACACAGATGCCGTTGCCGTCCGAGAGACAGGTGACGGCGGCCTTCTTGCCGTGCGGCGCGGGCTTGGTCTTCTTCGCGGGGGGCTGGATCACGGTGCCGGGGCCCGCGCCGCGCAGGGTCAGGCCCGCCGTCTTCACCGTGACGCTCTCGCGGTAGGTGCCGGCGAGCACGAACACGGTGTCGCCGGCCTTGGCGGCGTTGACCGCCTTCTGGATCGACTGACCCGGATGCACCACGAGGATCCGGTGGGCGGCGGACGCCGGGGTGGCGCCGACGAACGCGCCGACGAGGGTCGTGGTGCATGCCAGGTACGCAATGTGTCGTTTTGTCACATTCCGAAGGCTAGGAGCGCATGACCCGATTACCGGCCGGATGCTCCGTTCGGTGGCGTGTCAGGGTTCGGTGGCGTGTCAGGGGGGAGGGGTCCTTCGCCGCACAGCACCGCGGCCCCGCACCCGTACGGGTGCGGGGCCGCGGCCGGGATCGACGGCGGTCAGCGACCTCGCGGTCCGCCCTTCGGCAGCTTCATGCCCTTCGGCATGGGACCCTTCGGCAGCGGCATGTTGCTCATCAGGTCGCCCAGGGCCCGCAGCCGGTCGTTGGTGGTCGTCACCTGGGGGCCGGTCAGCACGCGCGGCAGCTTCAGCATGGTCGTGCGGAGCTTCTTCAGCTCGACCTGGCCCTCGCCGGTGCCGACGATCAGGTCGTGCACCGGCACGTCCGCGACGATGCGGTTCATCTTCTTCTTCTCGGCGGCCAGCAGGCTCTTCACCCGGTTCGGGTTGCCCTCGGCGACCAGCACGATGCCGGCCTTGCCGACGGCCCGGTGCACCACGTCCTGGCTGCGGTTCATCGCCACCGCCGGCGTCGTCGTCCAGCCCCGGCCGATGTTGTCCAGCACGGCCGCGGCGGCGCCCGGCTGGCCCTCCATCTGACCGAAGGCGGCCCGCTCGGCCCGGCGGCCGAACACGATCGCCGTCGCCAGCAGGGCGATCAGCAGACCGAAGATGCCCAGGTAGATCGGGTGGCCGATCAGGAAGCCGATCGCGAGGAAGACACCGAGGGTGCCGATGCCGACGGCCGCGAGTACAAGACCGATCTTCTTGTCGGCCTTGCGGGTCATCTTGTACGTGAGGGCGATCTGCTTCAGTCGCCCTGCGTTCGCGGCGTCCGCCGCGGTTTCCTTCCTCGCCATGCCACGAAGTCTACGTGCCCCCGGGAGCGCGGACGACGGCAGTGCCCGGCGGGGCGGGCGCGCGGTGCGCGGCGGGGTCAGGGGCGGGTGGCGGCCTGCTCCAGGACCCGCTGGGCCTCGACCCGGTCCTTGGCGCGGCGGCGGTCCTCCAGGACGGAGTTCCAGGCGTTGCGGCGGGCGGTGCGCTGACCGCCGCTCATGAGCAGGGACTCGACGGCACGGAGGGCGTCGGTGAAGGACGGGATGGCGGTGGCGCGGACGGGTGCGGCCTGCATGAGCGAGGTCCTCCCTCATGGCAGTGGTGATACGGGGTGTGATACCAGAGTCACTGATTGGTGTTACCAGCGCGTGACCGGCCGGTCAAACGCCCATGAAGCCTTGACGCAGCGAGCCGGAACGCCGACGCGGCCCCGGCACCGCCCTCATCAGCGAGGACGGCAGGGACCGCGTCGACTCGGCCATTACTGGCCGGTAGCCGCTTGTGCGCGACTTCACACGCTCGGCTCACACCGCCTGGGCGGCGATGTACGTACCACGCTTCTCGACCGCCATCTGGTAAAGGCGCCCGGCGCGGTAGGAGGAGCGCACCAGCGGGCCGGACATCACGCCGGAGAAGCCGATCTGCTCGGCCTCCTCCTTCAGCTCCACGAACTCCTGCGGCTTCACCCAGCGTTCCACCGGGTGGTGCCGGACGGAGGGGCGCAGGTACTGGGTGATGGTGACCAGCTCGCAGCCCGCGTCGTGCAGCTGCCGCAGCGCCTCGCTGACCTCCTCGCGGGTCTCGCCCATGCCGAGGATCAGGTTCGACTTGGTGACCAGGCCGTAGTCACGGGCCTCGGTGATGACCTTCAGGGAGCGCTCGTAGCGGAAGCCGGGGCGGATCCGCTTGAAGATCCGGGGGACCGTCTCGACGTTGTGCGCGAACACCTCGGGGCGCGAGGCGAAGACCTCCGCCAGCTGCTCGGGGACCGCGTTGAAGTCGGGGGCCAGCAGCTCCACCTTGGTCCGGCCGCCCTCGCGGTCCGCCGTCTGCTGGTGGATCTGGCGCACGGTCTCGGCGTACAGCCAGGCGCCGCCGTCCGCCAGGTCGTCGCGGGCGACGCCGGTGATGGTGGCGTAGTTCAGGTCCATGGTGACCACGGACTCGCCCACGCGGCGCGGCTCGTCGCGGTCGAGCGCCTCGGGCTTGCCGGTGTCGATCTGGCAGAAGTCACAGCGCCGGGTGCACTGGTCGCCGCCGATGAGGAAGGTCGCCTCGCGGTCCTCCCAGCACTCGTAGATGTTCGGACAGCCGGCTTCCTGGCACACCGTGTGCAGCCCCTCGCTCTTCACGAGGTTCTGCATCTTCGTGTATTCGGGGCCCATTTTCGCCCGGGTCTTGATCCACTCGGGCTTGCGCTCGATGGGGGTCTGGCTGTTGCGGACCTCCAGGCGCAGCATCTTGCGTCCGTCGGGTGCGACTGCGGACACGACCGGCTCCCTGTGACTTCGATTCTTCGGCGTACACCAGGGTACGCCCGTGCTGTGTGCGCCCTGCCGCTCAGGCCAACCCCGCTGTCGCAGGGCGCATTCCCCGAACGGAGGATCAGGCGGACGCCTTCTCGATCACCCGCGGCTTCAGGTCGGCGTTCTCCAGGATGTCCCGCAGGTGCTTCTCGACCACCGGCAGCACCTCCTCGATCGTGATGTCCCGGCCCAGCTCGTTCGCGAGCGAGGTGACCCCCGCGTCGCGGATGCCGCACGGGATGATCCGGTCGAACCAGGCGTTGTCCGGGTTCACGTTGAAGGAGAAGCCGTGCATCGTGACGCCCTTGGCGACCCGGATGCCGATCGCGGCGATCTTGCGGTCCTCGCGCCGCTGGCCCGCGTTGGAGGGGGCGTACTCCGGCCCGTTCAGCCGGGGGTCGAACTCCTCGTCGTGCAGCCGCGGGTCGAAGTCCAGCGAGAGCCCTCCGAGCGCGGGCCGCTGCTCGACCGGGTCGCCGAGCACCCACACGCCGCTGCGGCCCTCCACCCGGGTGGTCTCCAGGCCGAAGTCGGCGCAGGAGCGGATGATCGCCTCCTCCAGCCGCCGCACGTGCGCGACCACGTCCACCGGGCGGGGCAGCTTCTGGATCGGGTAGCCCACCAGCTGGCCCGGGCCGTGCCAGGTGATCTTGCCGCCGCGGTCCACGTCGATGACCGGGGTGCCGTCCAGCGGGCGCTCGCTGTCCTCGGTGCGCCGGCCCGCCGTGTACACCGGGGGGTGCTCCAGCAGGAGCACGGTGTCGGGGACCTCGTCGGCGAACCGGGCCGCGTGCACCCGGCGCTGCTCGTCCCAGGCCTGCTGGTAATCGACGGCATCCGCACCGAATCCCATGCGGACGAACCGCAACTCACTCACGGCAAGCGCCTCCCTCGGCGACTGGGTGTGTCAGGCATGTATCGCGCCCACGCCACTGTACGTCCGACCGGCGTACGTCAGCCCTGCGGGCGTTCCTCACACGATCGGATGAATGCCGGGCGGAATGTGCTACCGACTGCTCACTCTCCGCTACATTCGCGCCGTTCGTGAGGCCATAAGGGCTGCTCAAAGGCAATCCGGGCACTTCGACAGGCCCGGAAGGCAGGAGACCGCACCGCAGATGACGGACCGACCCGCGCAGCGCACCCCCAACCGCCAGCTCGCCGCGCTCATCGCAGAAGCGGGGTTCTCCAACGCGGGTCTGGCCCGTCGTGTCGACCAGCTCGGGCTGGAGCACGGGCTGGATCTCAGATACGACAAGACATCGGTCACCCGCTGGCTGCGCGGACAGCAGCCGCGCGGCACGACCCCGGCCCTCATCGCCGAGGTGTTCACCCGCCGGCTGGGGCGCCGGCTCACCGCGCAGGACCTCGGCCTGGACGCCTGCGCGCCGGTCTACGCCGGGCTGGAGTTCGCGGCCACCCCGGAGGAGGCCGTCGACATCGTCAGCGGGCTGTGGCGCAAGGACTCCGGCAGCCACGCCGAGCTGCGCAAGATCGCCTTCACCCCGGCGGGGCTCGTGGTGCCCAGCCGGGACTGGCTGATCGGCAAGGCCGACGACCGGGTGGCCCGGGAACCGGCACCCCGGGTGCCGCCGCAGGGCCGGCCCGGCGCGGCCAAACCCCAGCCGCTGGTGCCGCCGCGGATGCGCGGCCAGGCCGAGCGCGCCCCCGGGCACAAGGTCAGCGGCGGGGACATCGCCGCGCTGCGCTCGGTCGGCGAGCTGTTCCGCACCCTCGACGACCGCTTCGGCGGCGGCCACGCCCGGCAGGCGCTGGTGCGCTACCTGGAGCACGAGTGCGAGCCGATGCTGCGCGGCTCCTACGACGAGCAGACCGGCCGCCGGCTGTTCGGCGCCGCCGCCGACCTGACCCGGCTCGCGGGCTGGACCTCGTACGACATCGCCGCGCACGGGCTCGCCCAGCGCTACTTCGTGCAGGCCCTGCGGCTCGCCCAGGCGGCCGGAGACCGGGCCTACGGCTCCTACGTGCTGGTCACCATGAGCCGGCAGGCCGTCTATCTCGGCCACGGCAGGGAGGCGGTGCAGCTGGCGCGGGTCGCCCAGCAGGGCGTCGGCACGGGTGCCGTGCCGGTCGTCCAGGCGCTGCTGCACGCCTCCGAGGCGCGGGCGCACGCCGTCCTCGGCGAGGTGCGGGCGTGCACCGCGGCGCTGGTGCGGGCCGAGCGCGCGCTGGAGGCGGCCCGGCCCGGGGACGAGGTGCCGTACTGGGCCGCGTTCTTCGACGAGGCGCAGCTCGCCGACGAGTTCGGGCACTGCCACCGGGATCTGCAGCAGTACCGGGCCGCCGCGCAGCACGCCGAGCGCTCGCTCCAGCTGCGGGCGCCGACCTATGCCCGCAGCCGGCTGTTCTGCCGGGTCGTCCTCGCCACCGCCCGGCTCGGCCTCGGCGAACTCGACCAGGCGTGCGCGCTGGCGGCGGAGGCCGCGGGGCAGGCCGCGGAGATGCGGTCCGCTCGCGCGGTGGAGTACGTGAAGGAGTTCGAACGCCGCCTGGAGCCCTACCGGGACGCGGCGCCGGTCCGGAGCTATCGGGAGAGGGTGGCGGCTTTGGGGTAGCGCCGTTGTCGGTGACGGTCGTCCGCCGGGTACCGCGCCGTTGTGGTTGATCGCGCAGTTCCCCGCGCCCCTTTCGGGGCGCTCACGCGGCCCTCGGCAGCGTGGGGACCGGGTCCGCGCTGTGCGCCGAAGCGCCTGCGCCCAGGTCCGCCAGGATGGCCGCCGCGGCCCGGTGGGCGGAGTGCAGGGCGCCCTGGACGGTGCTGGTGTCGCGGTGGTCGCCGCAGACGTACAGGCCGGCCAGGAGCCGTACCGGGCGGCGCAGGTCGTGCGGGGGGCGCATGGCGGGGACCGCCTCCGGGGTGTGGTGCACGGCCAGCGTCTCCCAGCGGCGCGTGGAGGTGCCGTAGAGGCGGGCGAGGTGGATGCGGACGGCCGTGTCGACGCCCTCGGGCGGCGGGCCCAGCACCGTCGACGAGATCAGCACCCGGCCGCCCGGCGCCCGGCTCGGGTCCACGTTGCTGAGCACCGCCGTGTGCGCCACCGGCCCGCCCCGGTCGGCGTCCAGCAGCAGCGAGGTACCCGTCGCGAAGGCCGCCGCCGGGTCGTCCGTGGTGTGGTGGACGACCGTCACCGGGTGGAAGTCCGGCACCCTGAGCCCCGGCAGCAGTTCGGCCGCGGCGCGCGCGTCCGTCGCCAGCAGCACCGCCCGGCAGCGCAGCTCCCCGTGCTCGGCGGTCGTCACCGAGGTCGTGGACACCGAGGTGACCCGCACCCCGGTGTGCACGGTGCCCGGCGGCAGCGTGCGGGCCAGCAGCTCCGGCAGTACCTCCGCGCCGCCCTCCGGCACGCACAGCCGGCCGCTCGCGAAGGCGCGCAGCGCCAGGTCGGCGCACCTGCTGGAGGTGGTCAGCCCGGGGTCGCACAGCAGCGTGGCGAGCAGCGGGCGCAGGAAGCCGTCGACCGTGCGGGCCGGCACCCCGCGCTGGGCGAGCGCCTGGGCGGCCGGCATCTCGGGGCGGGCGAGGATCCGCTCGACGGGGGTCGCCGCGATCCGGCCGAGCGCGGTGCCCAGCCGGGCCTGGTCCACCGCGCCGCCCACCGGAGCGCCGGGCGTGACCGCCGTCCCCCTGGGGGCGCCGGCGAGGGCGCGCACCACATGGAGCGCGCCCCGTGCGCCCCGTGCGCTCCCTCCGGCCGCCGGCGCGCCCGCGCGCTGGGTGCGGCCGTCGCGGTGCAGCAGGACGCCCGGCGCGAACCGGCGCAGGGTCAGGGCGCCCAGGCCCGGGGTCAGGCGGAGTTCGGGGTAGGACGTGGACAGCAGCTGCCCGATGCGGTCGAGCCGGAAGCCGTCGACCTTCTCGGTCGACATCCGTCCCCCGACGTACGGGGCGGCCTCCAGGACCGCGGTGGTGATTCCTGCACTGGTCAGCCGATGAGCCGCTGAGAGGCCGGCGATTCCGGCTCCCACGATGACGACGTCCACCTGGTACGCGGGCTCAAGCACGAGGCCCCTCCTGTGGTTGCGCGGCCGGTGGAGACGTGATGCCCCCAACTGGCGCCGCGGATACCCGAGTTCGGGTCGAGGGTAGGGCCGTGATCGGTCAGTAACAGTCGCGCATCAACAGGGCACGGTCGCATGGAGGTCGCATACGGTCACTTTCGTTCGCCGGTGTTGTCTGCCGGCTCATTCCGGGGCGCTCACCCCGCCGCGCGGATCGCCTCGTCGATACCCGGGAACGCGAACCGGAACCCCGACTCCAGCAACCGCCTCGGCACCACCCGCTGGCTGCCCAGCACGTCCCCGGCCATCTCCCCGAGCACCGCCCGCAGCACCGGAGCGGGCACCGCGCACACGGCCGGCCGGTGCAGCACCCGCCCCATGGCCGCGGTGATCTCACGGTTCGTCAGCGGCTGCGGAGCCGTCAGATTGAACGGTCCGGACAGGTCGGCGCGGTCCAGGAGATGCCGGAGCGCGGCGACCTCGTCGTGCAGCGCGATGTACGACCAGTACTGCCGCCCGTCGCCCAGCCGCCCCCCGAGCCCCGCCCGGAACAGCGGGAACAGCCG
>NZ_MUMF01000933.1 GCF_002155905.1 Streptomyces tricolor
GTCCGGGCCGCCCGCGAGCGGGGCCTGACCGCCGAACTGCTCACACTGCGCGACGAGGGCCACGAATTCCTCCGCGCCGACAACCGCCGGCTGTTCCGCCGCGCCGCCGCCGACTGGCTGCAACGGCACCTGAGCGGCTGACCTGACGTCAGGCGAGCCGGTCCACCGCTGCCCGGGTGGTCGTCTTGAAGTCCTTGACCGGGGCATCGCGGAACGTGCCCATCTGGGACCACTTCACGACCGTCACCGTCCTGCCGTCCCGGCCGACCGAGAACAGGGCGATGTCGGAGGCACCCCAGGTGGCGGTGGTGTGGATGCCGTAGACGTGAGCCCCCTCCTCGACGTCGACCTTGCCGTAGTACCTGCCCGTCGCCGCGATGTCCGGGTACTCCGACTCCAGGTGCCGCGCGCAGCCCGCGAGGTCCTTGCGCAGCAGGGCGGCGAAGTCGGCGGCGCGCCGTGCGTCGCGCTCGACGACCGTGACCTGCAGGGCGCTGGTGTCGAACTCCGTCCAGTAGGCGCGGTGCACGGAGACCGACGGCAGGGCCGCGCCCACGCAGATCGGCAGCGGGTCCGGCTGTCCCGCGGTGACCGGGCCGGCGTACCAGGACGAGGAGGGGTGGGGCG
>NZ_MUMF01000934.1 GCF_002155905.1 Streptomyces tricolor
CGATGGCCGGCCGGCCGGCCGCCGCACCGGATCCGCGCTGCCGGACCGGGCGGGTGCTGTGCATCGGCAAGACCAGCCGGACACTGCGCTGGATGGTCGACGGGCAGACCCTGTCCACGATGGCGGTGCGCTTCGGGACGCAGTACACCCCGACCCGCGAGGGTGTGTTCCACATCTACTGGAAGTCACGACACCATGTGTCGACCCTCTATGACGCGCCGATGCCCTACGCGATGTTCTTCAGCGGTGGCCAGGCGGTGCACTACTCGTACGACTTCGCGGCGCGCGGATACGCGGGCGGCTCGCACGGATGCGTGAACGTGCGGGACGAGACGGCGATCGCGCGGCTGTTCGCGCAGGTGAGGGTCGGCGACAAGGTCGTCGTCCACCGGTGAGGCGGCGTCCGCCGAAGAGATTGCGGGGCGCGGGCGGGACCGGGGGAACGTGTCCCGCCCGCGCCAGGTGCACGAGCCGCGGGTACGGGGGGAACCCCGGCTCCGTGCAACGGCCGATGACCAGTCGGCTCACTCAGTACTGCGTCACCGGCTCCAGAAACGTCACACCTCGCGCCGAAAAATTTTCGGCGACTTTAAAAGTGCAGGTCAGACGGGGTGTCGCCGATCAGAGCGCGGAGTACGTCGGCGTGGGTGCCGGGCGCGCGGGGCCGTGGGCCGGTGCGCCGGGGTGCGCCGGGCCGAAGGCGGAGGGAGCGGGGGCGGCGCCACCGCGGTGCCGGCCGCCGCCCTTGCCGCCGCCGGGACCGTCGTCACCGGAGCCGCTGCCCCGCCCCGTGCCGCGGTCCTTGCCCTCACCCCGGCCCTCGCCCCGGTCCTTCTCCCTGCCCGGGCCCTTCCCCTTGTCCGGGTCCCTGTCCCCGTCCTTGTCTTTGTCCTGGTCCTTGCCCTTGCCCTTGTCCGGCCCGCCGCCGGTGGTGTCGCCGGAGTTCCCCTCCGCGCCGCCGTTCCCGGTGCCGGCGGAGGAGGAGTCGCCGGTGGTCAGCAGGACCTTGCAGTACGCGGTCACCCGGGCGGGACCGCCCGCCAGGTGCTCCAGCACCCGCCTGCGGCCAGAGTCCAGCTCCTTGCCGTCCCGCAGGACACGGCACGCCGAGGCGGCGCCGCGCCACCCGGTGCCGGAGGTCGCGGAGGGCGCTCCGGAGCCCGGGGCGGTGCCGCGGCCGGTGTCATCGCCCCTGCCCGCGGCCTCGTCGTCGGTGCCGCCGCGGCGCCCGTCCGGACCGTCGTCCGGCGTGCCC
>NZ_MUMF01000935.1 GCF_002155905.1 Streptomyces tricolor
CGTCCGCGCGGCGCTGGAACGGCGCTTCCGGTCCGCGCTGCGGTCCGACACCCCGGTCCACGACAGCCTGGACGAGGCGCTCGGCGCCCTCCTGGTCGAGCCGGCCGACGGCACGGGGGTCACCCACTTCCTGTGCGACGAGGGCGAGCTGTGGCAGCTGCGGGAGTACGCGGCGCTGCGCTCGCTGTACCACCTGAAGGAGGCCGACCCGCACGCCTGGGTGCTGCCGCGGCTGTGGGGCCGGGCCAAGGCGGCGATGGCCGCGGTGGAGTACGACGAGTTCGGCGGCGGCCGGGCGGAGCGGGTGCACGCGCGCCTGTTCGCCGACCTGATGACGGACCTGGGACTGGACACCGCCTACGGCCGTCATCTGGACGCGGCCCCGGCCGAGATGCTGGCCGTGGTCAACCTGATGTCCCTGTTCGGCCTGCACCGCGAGCTGCGCGGCGCGCTGGTGGGCCACTTCGCCGAGGTGGAGATCACCTCCTCGCCCGGCTCCCGCCGGCTGGCCGAGGCGATGCGCC
>NZ_MUMF01000936.1 GCF_002155905.1 Streptomyces tricolor
TGATCGGCGGCCTGCTCGCCGAGGAGCCGGAGCTGGCGCCGGACATCGCCTTCGGGATCGACGCGACGGAGTATCTGGAGGACCGGCTGGCCCGACGGCTGCTCGCCTGCTGGCGCGCCGGCCGCTCGTCCCTGCGGACCCCCCTGGAGCAGTCCCCGCCGGCACCCCGGGCATCATCCGTGCACACGCCCCGGGCATCGTCCCCGCCGGCACCCCAGGAACAGCAGGCATCCCATACATCGTGATTCCCCGGGTATCCGGACGGTGTGACCGTAGTAGTGCTACCGGGTGTGTACGCCCCGCAAGACGACACGGAGCTGCTGGCCGAGGCCCTCCACGAGGTGGCCCCGCCGCCCGGCACCCGGGTGCTGGACGTGGGCACCGGGAGCGGTGCGCTGGCCCTGCTGGCGGCCCGGCGGGGCGCCGAGGTGACCGCGGTGGACGTGTCCCGGCGGGCGGTGTGGACGGCCCGGCTGAACGCGTGGCTGGCCCGGCTGCCGGTGCACATCCGGCGCGGCAACCTGTTCGCACCGGTGCGGGGCCGGACGTACGACCTCATCCTGGCGAATCCGCCCTATGTACCGGCGCCCGCCACCCGGCGCGGTCCGCGCGGCCGGTCCCTCGCCTGGGACGCGGGGGACGACGGGCGGCTGCTGCTGGACCGGATCTGCCGGGACGCGCCGGCGCTGCTGAACCCGGGCGGCACGCTGCTGCTGGTGCACTCGGCGCTGAGCGGTCCGGGCCGCACCCTGGAGCTGCTGCGGGCGGCGGGGCTGAAGGCCGCGGTGGTCCGGCGCCGCTGGATCCCCTTCGGGCCGGTGCTGCGCTCCCGGGAGGACTGGCTGCGCCGGCGCGGGCTGCTCGCGCCGGCCGAGGACAGGGAAGAGCTGGTGGTCATCCGTGCCGAACAACCCTGCTGACCGCCCCGCCGACCGGGCGCGCCGGATCACCGTGCAACGGCGCGGGCCCCTCCTGGTGGAAGGGCCCGTGGAGATCGAACTGGAGGACGGGAGCACGGTCTTCTCGGACCGGTTCCGTGTCGCTCTGTGTACCTGCCGGCGCAGTCGCCGCTACCCCTGGTGCGACACGAGTCACCGGCGCAGGGCCTGAACACCCCGTCGAAACAGATTGTTTTTCGCCGCTCCCCGGACGGCCCCCCACGGGCCGATCCGGGGAGCGGCTGTGTGACCGGGTCCGGCGGGCGGCCCCACTCCGCCCGCCGGTCCCGGTGCGAGATCGCAGGTTCCCCGCTCCAGGGGGCCGCACTCCCCAGTTGCGGGCCTGATCCGGCGTCCACGGGGACTCCTGCGATCCCGGTCCTAGAACGCGAAGAGGCTGCCGCCGACGGCGTCCCTCATGCACGCGTTGCCGAAAGTGCGCTCGTAGGAGACGCGCTTGCCCTGCCAGACGCCCTGGGCGGTGACGACGACGGGGTCGTAGACCTTGGTGCACATCACGTCGTCGGACGGCTTAAGGGCGTCGAGTTCGCCGCCGACACCGCGCAGTTCGGCGCAGGCGTCGGCCGGGGCGGGATGGG
>NZ_MUMF01000937.1 GCF_002155905.1 Streptomyces tricolor
CTGGTCGTCCGGGCCGTGGATGATCAGCGTGGGCACCCGGAGCCGGTCGGGGTCGGCGGCCTCGGCGATCCGGTCGGCGTACAGTCCGGCCCGGCCCTGCGCGGCCCGCACCGCGAGCGGCAGCAGCGGCGACGGGGTGTGCCGGGCCCGGGCCAGCGCCCGCAGCGTGGCCTCCCAGCTGAGCACCGGCGAGTCGAGGACGAGCCCGGCGATGCGCTCGCGCACCGCGGAGTGCTCGGCGGCGCGCAGGACCATGGTGGCGCCGGTGGACCAGCCGAGCAGGACGACCCGGCGGGCGCCGTAGCGGACGGCGTAGCGGATCGCCGCCTCGACGTCCCGCCACTCGGTCTCGCCGAGGTGGTTCAGCCCGTCCGGCGGGCGCGGGGCGCCGAGGTCGCCGCGGTAGGCGAGGGCGAGCACCGGCAGCCGGCGGCCGTGCAGGAAACCCAGGACGTTCAGGGCGTGCTCCCGGGTGGCGCCGAGGCCGTGCACGGCGATCACCCAGGTGTCCCGCTGGCCGGGCACGAACCAGGCGGGCAGGGCGCCGAGTTCCCCGGGCACGTCCACGTCGGCGTGGTCCAGGCCGAGGGCGGCGCCGGGGTTGCCGACGTACACGTTCGGGGTGAGCCACACCGCGTCGCCGGGGGCGAAGGTCCCGTGGGTGACGCGTTCCAGACGGCGTACGACGGTGTCCGCGGTGTGCGGGGCCTCCTCCACGACGGGGCCGACGACCGCGTGGGAGCCGTCGCCGGCGAGGCCGTAGGTGCCGGGGCGCAGGGCGGCCAGGTCGCGGGTGAGCGCGATCCGGCCGGCGGTCGTGCCGTGCACGGTCAGGCGTGGCTCGGTGGGCAGGGGGCGCCCGGCGGGGGCCTTCAGCGCGGCGTCGCTGGCGAGCCGGCCGGCGAACACCGAGGCCGTGCCGGCGGCCAGGACGGCGGTGAGTGCGGTGGCGGTCGCCTTTGCGGTACGCACGGGTCCAGTGTCGGCGCGGTCGCGGCCACCGGCCAGTGGAAGGGGGTGCCGCGGCCGGGCGCCGCGGCGGCGGATCAGGGCGAGCGGGGACGCGAGGGAGCGGAACGCAGCACTGTGCGACAAGGGGTCACCTCCGTTGGCCGTATCCCTTCAAGCGTTCCCCGGCCTCCGTGACTTGTGCCTCCGTCAGCAGGGACGGCGTCCGGCCCGGCACCGAGGACGCCGTCAGCCACAGCCGGCACATCCACTCCAGCTGGGCGGTGCGGTCGAAGGCCTGGTCCAGGGTGGCGCCGTAGGTGATCGTGCCGTGGTTCTGCAGCAGGCAGCCGGAGCGGCCGGCGAGGGCCCGGAGCATGTGCTCGGCGAGTTCGTCGGTGCCGTAGGTGGCGTAGGGGGCGACCCGGACGGGACCGCCGAGGGCGCCGGCCATGTAGTGGACCAGGGGCAGCTCGGGCACGAGCGTGGAGACCGCGGTCGCGTGCACGGCGTGGGTGTGGACGACGGCGCGGGCGTCGGTGGTGCGGTAGACGGCGAGGTGCATGGGCAGCTCGCTGGTCGGCACGAGGGTGCCGAGCACCTGGCGTCCGCCGAGGTCGACGCCGGTGATGTCGGCGGGGGTGAGCCGGTCGTAGGGGACGCCCGAGGGGGTGACCAGGACCAGGTCCCCGACCCGGGCGGAGACGTTGCCTGAGGTGCCGACGACCAGTCCGTCGGCGACGGTCCGGCGGGCCGTCGCGACCAGGTCCGCCCAGAGCCGTGCCGCGTCCTCGGACACGCCCTGTCGCCCGTCTTCCGTGTTCCGCAGCGGTTCAGCCATGCGGTGATCCTGCCAGCCCGGGCCTGCGCGGAGCGGTCGGGCCGGCCGCTCCGCCCGGAAACCGTACGGCCGAACGGGCGGATCTCGTGACGAAACGGCCCAATTCGACGCGCGAGCGGTGATCACCGGGCCTTCAATTGGTCCCTCTTGCCCACTGGACGATCGCTGCCGCCCGCGAGGCCGAGGGCGGCGGCCGTCCGCCACCCCGGGGAGACGCATGGCCCGTCACCGCACCCTTGCCCGCCGCCGCGCCGGTGTCCTCGCGGCGGCCACGGCGGCCCTCACCCTCGCGGGCACCGCGCCCGCCTCGGCCGGAGCGGCCGGTCCCGCCGGACCGCCGGCCTCGGCCGGAGCGCCGGGCACGGCCGTGCCGCCGGAGCCGGCCGGACCGGCGGGCGCACCGGAGGCCGCCGCGGTGCCGGACGTCGCCGTGCTGCCGGACGCCGCCGTCGTGCCGGAGACGGGCTGGCCGCTGCGGCGGGCCGCGGGCCTGCCCCGGGGGCACGACGTGTCGTCGTACCAGAAGCGCGTCGACTGGGCGGCGGCCCGGGCGAAGGGCGCGCGGTTCGTCTACATCAAGGCGACCGAGTCCACGACCTACCGCAACCCCTCCTTCTCCGGGCAGTACTCCGGCGCCCGCAAGGCCGGCCTGTACCGGGGCGCGTACCACTTCGCCCTGCCGGACCGGTCCTCCGGCGCCGAGCAGGCCGCGTACTTCGTCCGGCACGGCGGTGACTGGCGGGCGGACGGCCGGACGCTGCCGCCCGCGCTGGACATCGAGTACAACCCGTACAGCGCGAAGCACGCGTGCTACGGGCTGGGCAAGGCGCGGATGGTCCGCTGGATCCGGTCGTTCAGCGACGAGATCAAGCGGGAGACCGGCCGCCGCCCGGTGATCTACACCACGGCCCAGTGGTGGAAGCAGTGCACCGGGAACAGCCGCGCCTTCTCCTCCTCGCACGCCCTGTGGATCGCCCGGCACGGCACCGCGCGGCCGGGAGCGCTGCCGGGCGGCTGGCGGTACTGGACCTTCTGGCAGTACGCCGTCGAGGGCCGGCTGCCGGGTGACCAGAATCTCTTCAACGGCTCGCTGAGCCGGCTGCGCGTCCTGGCGCGGGGCCGTTAGCCAAGGGACACCTGGGCCGAGGGAGCGGAACGGAGTCTCGATCACGCGGTACGGACACCCTCGCGCCCGCCTCAGTTCATCTTCTGTTCACCCAGGTTGCCTACGTTCGTCCAGCCAATGACCTCGAACGATTGCCTGGGTAAATGGAAAGCTTCTCGCTGATCCTCGCGATTGTGGTGGTAACCGCTCTCGCGTTCGATTTCACGAACGGTTTCCACGACACCGCGAACGCGATGGCCACCACCATCTCCACAGGCGCCCTGAAGCCGAAGATCGCGGTGACCATGTCCGCCGTCCTCAACCTGGTGGGCGCCTTCCTCTCGGTGGAGGTCGCGAACACGATCTCCAAGGGTCTCGTCGACGAGACCGGCATCCGTCCCGAGGTCATCTTCGCCGCCCTGGTCGGCGCGATCCTCTGGAATCTGCTGACCTGGCTGGTGGGCCT
The DNA here is from genome assembly GCF_002155905.1 of Streptomyces tricolor. Lineage (GTDB taxonomy): Bacteria > Actinomycetota > Actinomycetes > Streptomycetales > Streptomycetaceae > Streptomyces > Streptomyces tricolor. Next base: position 3,361 of record NZ_MUMF01000937.1, read on the forward strand.
GCCCTCCAGCTCCTCGCACGCGCTGATGGGCGGCCTGGTCGGCGCCACCGTCGCCTCCGCCGGCTTCGGCGCCGTCCACGGTGACGTCCTGGTCACCAAGGTGCTGCTGCCGGCCGTCGCCGCGCCGATCGTCGCGGGCCTCGCGTCCATGCTGGCCACCCGGTTCTCCTACGGCATCGGCGACACCGCCGACGGCGAGGCCACCCGCAAGGGCTACCGCGCCGGCCAGATCGCCTCCGCCGGCCTGGTCTCCCTCGCGCACGGCACCAACGACGCCCAGAAGACGATGGGCATCATCACCCTCGCGCTCGTCGCGGGCGGCTCCCTCGCCCCCGGCTCCAACCCTCCCACCTGGGTGGTCCTCTCGGCCGGTCTGGCCATCGCGCTCGGCACCTACATCGGCGGCTGGCGCATCATCCGCACCATGGGCAAGGGCCTGACCGACCTGGAGCCGCGTCAGGGCTTCGCCGCCCAGAGCAGCGCCGCGACCGCCATCCTGGCCTCCTCCCACCTCGGCTTCTCCCTCTCCACCACGCACGTCGTCTCCGGCTCGGTGATGGGCGCGGGCCTGGGCCGCAAGGGCGGGGTGGTCCGCTGGTCCACCGCGACCCGCATGTTCGCCGCCTGGGCGCTCACCCTCCCGGCCGCCGCGCTGGTCGGCGCGGGCGCCGAGGCCG
>NZ_MUMF01000938.1 GCF_002155905.1 Streptomyces tricolor
CTTCCGGGCCGCCGCGGTCTCCCCCAGCTGCTTCAGCTTCGCGGCCTTGCTCTTGAGGTTGGCGATCTGCTGACGCATCTGCCCCTCGTTGCACGTGACGGCTGCCTTGGCCGTCACCGCACCCCGGTCGGCCGACAGCGCGGCATGAGCCGGCGCCGACGTGACGAAGAAACCTCCGACGGCGACGGCCGAAACGGCCAGAGCGGAAAAACGCCTGTTCATGAGTGTGTCCCCCAGAAAGAACTGTGAGTTGGTCGAGTGGATCTTACAAAATCCACGAACCCACCAGTAACCAGCGCCCGCCCAGGACCGGCCCCCTCCCGGGTCGGCAGGATCAGGCGCAGCCACCGTCGTCGCACAGGACGACGCCCAGAACCTCATTGCCCGAGGTTCCGTACCCCGGGAAGGTGATCAGGGCTCCCGGAGGCGCCACCCGGCTGGGAACGTCGGTCCCGTCGCGGTAGACGACCGTCAGGGTGTGGGTGTCGGAGCAGTTGTTGGTGACGAAGGTGTAGCGCCAACCCGCGCTGAACGTCACACAGTCAGGGGCGGGGGGCCGGCTCCCCGCGTCCTCC
>NZ_MUMF01000939.1 GCF_002155905.1 Streptomyces tricolor
GGTGGCGTACGTGGAGAACTCCACGCCGCGCTCGGGGTCGAACCGGTCGACGGACTTGATCAGGCCGATCGTGGCGACCTGGGTGAGGTCGTCCAGCGGCTCGCCGCGGTTGCGGAAGCGGCGCGCCAGGTGCTCCACGAGCGGCAGGTGCATGCGGACCAGCTGGTTGCGCAGCTCCGCGTACTCCGCGCTGCCTTCCGGCAGAGCGCGCAGTTCGATGAACATCGCCCGCGCCCCGCTGCGGTCCTGGGCGTCGTGCCGTACGGCCTGCACGGCCTCCGTGGCCGGCGTGTCGTCCTCGGCGTGTCGCTCGTGCTCGCTCATCGTCCCGCCCGTTGCCCTTCCCCGAGCCCTCGCACCCGCGCGGACGGCGGTTCCGGCGCCGTCGGCGGCCTCCGGTGGCGTGCCCTGGCCGGCATCGTCACCGGAGGCACGCGCGGAGTCGTCCTCCGGGTGCGGCCTGGCCTGCTCGGGGATGCCGTCGATGCCGTCCGCCGTGCGCCGGGAACCGTCCCGGGGGTCCGCCCCGGAGGTCTCGGCGCTGGTCGACCAGGGGGCACCCCCGTCCCCGGTCGGCAGCTCCCGTGTGCCGCGCTCTTCGTCCCGCACCGGCCCGTCCCCGTTCCTCACGCCGGCCCGGGGCCGGCGCCGCGCTGTTTGTAGAGGCTGATCGAGACCGTCTTGTCCTCGTCCACGGCGGACGAGACCTTGCCCGCGAGGGCCGACAGCACGGTCCAGGCGAAGGTGTCCCGCGAGGGGGCGTGGCCGTCCGTCGTGGGCGCCGACACCGTGACTTCCAGCGAGTCGTCCACAAGCCGGAAGACACAGCTGAGCACCGAGCCGGGCACGGCTTGCTGGAGCAGGATCGCGCACGCCTCGTCCACGGCGATGCGCAGGTCCTCGATCTCGTCCAGGGTGAAGTCCAAGCGGGCCGCCAGACCGGCCGTGGCCGTCCGCAGCACCGACAGGTAGGCACCCGCAGCCGGCAGCCGGACTTCCACGAAGTCCTGGTTCGCCGCGGGCTCGCCTGCGATCTGGGACACCCTCACCTCCATGGTGGTACAAGCTTTACGGGGCCGAGGGTCGCCCCCCGGGGTAACGCGTACGTGGTTCAGCGGTGACGCTATCGCGCTCCGAACGTTGCTGTCCCCGGGACCCCAACCCCCTGGCGTCACTCACAGTAAAGCTGTGGATACGCTCCGTGTCTAGAGGGTTTGCGTGCCCAAATGGGAAGAGCGCGCGCCGGGTTGACGTACCCAGACGTCAGACGCTCGAACCGTCGTGCGGCAGCCGCCGCATGCAGTGTCACACGAGAAGGTGGTCAGGCGGGACGGTCTCGCTCGTACGAGCGCATTTCAGCAGCTCACACGAGCACGTGGTCGACGAAACACCACCGCCAGTCCTCGCCGGGCTCGAAGGTCCGCATCACCGGGTGACCGGACTTCTCGTGGTGCTCCGTCGCGTGCCGTCCCGGCGAGGAGTCGCAGCAGCCGACGTGGCCGCAGGTGAGGCACAGCCGCAGCTGCACCGGG
>NZ_MUMF01000940.1 GCF_002155905.1 Streptomyces tricolor
GCCGCACCGTGGCGCGGGCCGCCTGGTGGGCCGGACCCGAGGACCCCGAGCCGCGGCTGATCAACTGGTTCGACGTCGCGGAGGGGGAGGAGGAGGCGGGCGCCGAACTGCTGCGCACCGCCCCCTGGGGGACCGCCGAACTCGAACTCGACCTGCCTGCCGGCTGGCGCGACGACCCGCGGCTGCGGGCCGCGGCCGACGCCCGCGCCGCCGCCGCACGCCGGGCCGGCTACACCCCCCTCGTGGAGCGCTTCCTCTACCGCTGGACCCCCGACCGGGGCCTGCCCGAGCGGCCCGGCCGGCTCGTCTTCACCCCCGAACCGGACGACGCGGTGTTCTACGAGCTCCTGCGCCGCGTCAGCACCGCCACGCTCGACGCGCACGCGCGCCGGGCCATCGCCGAGGGCGGCGTCGACCAGGCGGCCCAGGAGGACCTGGACTTCTTCCGCTGGTTGCCGTCCCCGCGCGACTGGTGGCAGCTCGCCCTGACACCGGCGGGCGAGCCGGTCGGCATCCACATCCCCGCGCGCAACCCCTCGGGCCCGTGCGTCGGCTTCATCGGTGTGGTGCCGGAGCACCGCGGCCACGGCTACGCCTACGACCTGCTGGCCGAATGCACCCACTTCCTGGCCGGACAGGGCGCCGAGTTCATCGCCGCCGCCACCGACCAGGGCAACGTCCCGATGGCCGCGCACTTCACCACGGCCGGCTACCCCGTCGTACGGGAACGCGTCACCTACTGGGCCGACGGGGGTCCCGGAGCCGGGTGACCGGCGAGCCTGCGGACGGTACCGGGGGGCCGCAGCCCCCGGTGCCCGGGCCGCTAGGGCCTGTCGTCCGGATCATGCCGGCGTCGCGGGGCGCTAGTCCGTCCCGGCCGCCAGGCGGGCCTCCGCCGCGGCCAGGATCTCGGTGACCCGGAGGCCGAACGCGGCGTCGCAGAAGTGCGGCCGGCCCGTGCGGGCCGCCCGCACCAGCGCGTCCGCGGCCCGGTCCAGCGCCGGCACCGCTCCCTCGGAACTGCCCGGCAACACCGTCACACCCGCCTCGCCCCGCAGTTCCACATCGGCCCCGGCCGCCGCCGGCGGCGCGGTCAGGCTCAGCGTGAGGGTGCTCGACGCCCCGGTGGCGTGGTCGAGCACCAGGTGCACGGTGTCCGCCGGACCGTGTGCCGCCGCCACGACGTGCCGGACGTCGCCGAGGACCGGCAGCAGCACCGACAGGGCGTGCGGGCCGACGTCCCACAGCGCGCCCTTCTCCCGCCGCCACGGCGAGTGCGCGAACGGGCTGTCGCTGGTGAACACCGCCCCCAGCCACTGGGCCCGGGCGGTGAACCAGCCCGACACGGCGGCCTGTTCCTCGATCCAGGCCTCCGGCTCCTTCTGGAAGCGCGCGGTGAAGAACACCACCGACGCCACCCCGGCCCGCTCCACCGCCTCCGCGACGGCCCGTCCCTCGGCGACCGACACCGCCAGCGGCTTGTCCAGCAGCAGATGACGGCCCGCCCGGGCCGCCCGCACCGCCAACTCGGCCTGCACCGACGGCGGCAGGGCCATCGCCACCGCGTCCACGTCGGCCAGCAGCGCGTCCACGTCGGCGTACGCGGCGACGTCGTACTGCTCCGCCAGCGCCGTGGCCGCCTCCGGCCGGCGCCCCCACACCCCGGCGAACTCCAGGCCGGTGTGTCCGGCGAGAGCGGGAGCGTACGCCGCCCGCGCCCAGGGACCCGTTCCCAGCAGCCCGATGCGCATGTCGCGTTCCTTTCTCCGAGCCGATCCCCGCACCCTCAAGATGCTGCGCTCCGGTCGCCCTCCGCACACCTGCGGCCCGGATCCCCGTCTCCCGCGAGCCAGTCGGCGATGGTGGCGGCGATCGGCTGGCCGGTGTCCATCTCCACGAAGCCGAACTGGCCGGACTGATTGCACTCCAGGAACCACCAGATCCCGTCGGAGTCCTCAGCGAAGTCGAAAGCGCCGTACGCCAGTTCGGCGCCGGTCATGTAGCGCAGCACGCCCTCGGCGACGCGCGGCGGCACGTCCGCGGGCAGCCAGGGAGAGACCGACGGGGCGAAGCGCACGTCCACGTCGTCCGGATGGGCGTCCGGATCGGCGGGCTTGCGGGCGGCCAGCAGGGTGCCGCCGACGACGGTGAGCCGGATGTCGGCCCGCTTGGGGATCCGCCGTTGCAGCAGGGTCGGGCCGAAGGCCACCGCGGTGAAGTCGGTGTCCGGTGCCACCCGGCTGGTCGGCACCGCCCGGGGCGGCTCCTGCGGATGCGCGCCGGAGACCGGTTTCACCACCAGGTCCGGGAAGCGTTCCGCGAACTCCCGCGCCGCCTGCGGGAACGTCGTGACGAGGGTGGCCGGCACCGGGAGGCCGCTGCGCTGGGCCAGATGCAGCTGCCAGGGCTTGTGCCGGGCCCGGCGGGCGGCGTCCGGATGGTTCATCCAGCGGGCGTCGCTGCACCGCAGCATGCCGTACAGCGCCTGCGAGGACTCCTCCGTCAGCCAGGCGGACGGCTGGGCGGCGCGGGCGGCCGGGACTCCCGGCCTGCGCACCCAGACGGAGCGCAGGCCGTTGATGCTCACCAGGCGCCCGCCGACGGAGAGATGTCCGCGGCAGGCGCCCTGCGCGTACTCGCCCGACAGCGCCACCCCGTTGGTCAGATCGGCGGGGTCGAGCCGGACGACGGGCACCCCGGCCTCGCCCAGCCGGAGGACCACCATGTCCGCCGTCACGTCCTCTTCACTGGTCAGGATGAGCACGGTCATCTGTCGAAGCCCGCGTTCAGTCGTCGAAGTGGGTCTTGGAACCGGCGGTCGAGGTCGTGGTTCCGAGCGCTCTCAAGGTCGCGTGGTCGGTGGCGGCGATCCGCCCGTCCGGGAGGACGTTCAACTGCAGTCCGGAGTCGTACGCGTACGGAGCGGTGACATCCAACTGCACTGCGGGCCGCGCATAGTTGAGGGTGAACGGTTGCATGGTCTCTCCCTGATTAGGCTTTCACGTCCTTATACGAGTCGAACGGGTGATTGGTTTCCTCACGTTGCGTGATCGCGGTAGGGGCGCGGATGCGCGGGGGTCATCCCGCGAGCGCCCCGCGCGCCGCCGCCAGCGCCTGCTCCGCGTACCCGCGTCCGAACAACACCACGTGCACCAGGAGCGGGAAGAGCTGGTGCAGTCCCACCCGGTCCCGCCAGCCGTCGGCCAGCGGCGCCGCCTGCCGGTAGCCGGCGAGCACCCGGTCCAGATGGGGGCAGCCGAACAGCTGGAGCATCGCCAGATCGGTCTCCCGGTGCCCGCCGTGCGCGGCCGGGTCGATGAGCCGGACCTCGCCGTCGGCGCCCCACAGCACGTTCCCGTTCCACAGGTCGCCGTGCAGCCGGGCGGGCGGCTCGGCCGGACCCGCGAGGTCCGGCAGCCGGGCGCAGACCCGCTCGAATACGGCGGCCTCGCCCGGCCGGAGCGTGCCCCGGTCGACCGCGCCGCGCACATACGGCAGGACGCGGTGCTCGGCGTACCAGCGGGGCCAGTCGCCGCCCGGCGCGTTCCGCAGGGGAGCGCGGCCGATGTAGGCGTCCTCCGGGCCGCCCGGCGGTGGTGCTCCGAAGTGGGGTGCGCCGGCCCTGTGCAGCGCGGCCAGGGCCTGGCCGAAACGCAGCGCCGCCTCGGGATCGGGAGACCCCGTCGGCACCCGTTCGGTCACCATCCAGCGCTCGTCGTGCCCGAGCACCGCCGGCACCCGGACCGCCTCGGCCGCGGCCAGCCAGCGCAGCCCCGCCACCTCGGCGCGCACCGCCCCCGGACCGTCGCCACGCTTGACCATCACCGGCGTTCCGCCGTCCAGCAGTACTTCCGCGGGCGACCCCGACCCGGGCCGGGCCCCGCTGACCGGGCGCCCGGTGAGCCGGGCCGCCACCTGTCCTGGATCCTCGTCTCGGTTGACCACGGGCCCAGGGTACGGCCCCCAATCAAGGCCGCTCGCCGGGCACTTCACCGGTTGATACGACTGTTTTCAGCCAAACCCAGGCGGTAACTACCCGTGCTGATCTCGTACCGCTAGCGTGATCCCGCCGCGTCGCCACACCGGGGGCACAGGGCCCGCAGGGACTAGCGCGCGGCGGAGGATTCCTCCCGTGACCACAGCATCCGTGCTGATGGCCGACGTCTTCGAAGTCCAGCCGTACACCTCCCACTGCGAGGTCATCCTCGGTGAGGGCGCACACGCGGTGATCGGTGTCTCCCCGGGCAACAGCTACTTCTCGGCCCGGCGCCTGCACGACCTCGCCCGCTGGGGGCTGGACCACTTCGACCGGGTCGACTTCGTCTACACCGACCTGTACGTCGCCGAGATGTACGAGGCCTCCGGCTACCCGCCGGAGGAGGCCCGCCGCAAGGCCGTGAAGAACCTGCGCGGGGTGCGGGCCAAGGTCCGCGACGCCGTGACGGCGGCCGATCCGGACGGCACCCGGCTGGACTGGCACCCGATGTCGGAGTTCCGCACCAACCCCGCCTACCAGGAGATCCACCGGCAGCTCAAGGCGCGACTGGTCTGCGACGGCTCCTTCCGGACCGTCTGCGAGGCCCTGGTGAATCGTTTCCTCACCGCGCGCGGCGAGACACCGACCGAGCGGCAGCGCGCCGTGTGCCTGGAGTACGTGTGCGCCGAGGCCCCGCTGTTCCTGGACACCCCGGCCATCCTCAAGGTGCCCTCCTCGCTCAACTGCTACCACCAACTCCTGCCGATGGCCGAGCTGTTGTACTCCCGGGGCGCCGGCCTGCGCGCCTCCCGCAACCAGGGCCACGCCATCGTCACCCCCGCCGCGCCGGAAGGAACCACGGCATGACCACCGCCCCCGACACCCGTACCGACCACCCTCCCTTGCCCCGCTTCCCGTTCTCCTGGGACGGCACCCGGGTGCCTGCCGAGGTCGCGGCCCTGCGCACCGCCACCCCGGTACGGCGCGTGCGGACCATCGCCGGCGACGAGGCCTGGCTGGTCTCCTCGTACGAGCTGTGCGCGCAGGTGCTCAAGGACGACCGCTTCTCCCTCAAGGACACCTCCGCGCCCGGCGTGCCCCGGCAGTACGCGCTCACGATCCCGCCCGAGGTCGTGAACAACATGGGCAACATCACCGGGGCGGGGCTGCGCCGCGCGGTGATGAAGGCGCTGAGCCCCAGGACGCCGGGCCTGACCGAGTGGCTGCGCGCCGAAGCCCACCGCCTGGTGGACCTGATCACCGCCGACGGACCGACGGCCGACCTGCGCGGAGCGTTCTGCGAGCCGTACTCGGCCGGGATGCACTGCCGGATCCTGGGCATCCCGCAGACCGAGGCCCCGGCCTTCCTGCGCAGCCTGGACATCGCCTTCATGAACTCCCCGTGCCCGGTCACCGGCGCCCGGCTCAACTGGGACCGGGACCTCGCCCGGATGGCGGCCCTGCTCGACGACCCGGCGACGGGCGGCCTGATGGGCGAACTCGCCGCCCTGCGCGACGACCCCGGCCACGCGCACCTCACCGACGCGATGCTGGCCACCGTCGGCGTCACCCTGTTCGGCGCCGGCACCGTCTCCACCTCGGGCTTCCTCACCATGGCCCTGGTCTACCTGCTCACCCACCCCATCGCCCGCGACCTGCTGCGGGACCGCCCCGACCTGATCGGCCCGGGCGTGGAGGAGCTGCTGCGGGTGAACCTCTCCATCGGCGACGCCCTGCCCCGTCTCGCCCTGGACGACGTCCGGCTCGGCGACGTCGACATCCGCGCGGGCGACCTCGTCCTGGTGCTGGTGGAGGGCGCCAACCTCGACCCGGACACCTTCCCCGACCCGCACCGCTTCGACGTCCACCGCGACAACGCCGCCGACCACCTCTCCTTCGGCGGCGGCGCCCACTACTGCC
>NZ_MUMF01000941.1 GCF_002155905.1 Streptomyces tricolor
CGCCCTCACCCTCGCCGTCCTGCTGCTGTACGGCTGGGTGCCCGCCGGCCTGGTCAGCCTCACCGTCGTCGTCCTGGTCGGCATCGCCCGCCGGCACCGCTGGCGGCAGGGCGTGCTGCACGGCGCGGTGGACATCCTCGGCATCGGCGCCGGCGCGCTGCTGCTCGGCGTCTTCGGCCGGGTCCCGAGCGTCGAGGAGCCCTGGCGCCCCGACACCTGGACCATCGCCACGGCCCCCCAGGTCGTCCTGGTCGCGGTCGCCTACCTCGCCGTCAGCCGCGGCCTGCTCTGGTACCTGCACGCCCCGCGCGGCGGCGGGGTGCCCACCGTCGCCCGCACCGCCCTGGTCCGGCAGGGGCTGGTCGCCGTCGCCCTGCTCGGCATCGCGCCCCTGCTGTGCGTCGTCGCCGACGCCCAGCCCGTCCTGCTCCCGCTGTTCGCGATCCCGCTGATCGCCCTGGACTCCACGCTGTGGATGGCCCGCGCCCGCGCCGAGGAGCAGCTGCGCGACCCGCTGACCGGCCTGCCCAACCGGCAGTGGCTGCTGGAGCGGATCTGGACCGCCCTCGACGACGCCGAGCGCATCGGGGCCCGCGCCGCCCTCATGCTGATCGACCTCGATCGTTTCCGTTCGGTGAACGACACCCTCGGTCACCTGGCCGGCGACCGGCTGCTGCTCCAGATAGCCGACCGGCTGCGGCTCGCCCTGCCGCGCGGCGCCGAGGCCGCCCGGCTCGGCGGTGACGAGTTCGCCGTCTTACTTCCCGTCGCCGACTCCACCACGTCGGCCACGCGCGTCGCCCGCGGCCTCGTCGCCGCCCTCAGCTCCCCGCTCGACCTCGACGGACTCACCCTCGTCCTGGAGGCCAGCGCCGGCGTCGCCGTCTTCCCCGATCACGCCCTCGACGCCGAGGGGCTGCTGCGCCGCGCCGACGTCGCGATGTACCAGGCCAAGCGGGACCGTACGGGCGTCGAGGTCTACGAGTCCAAGCGGGACTCCAACACCCCCGACCGCCTCGGCCTGCTGGGCGACCTGCGCCGGGCGCTGGACGCGCACGAGGTGCAGCTGCACTACCAGCCCAAGGTCCGCTTCGACGGACAGGTGGCCGGTCTGGAGGCGCTGGTCCGCTGGGTGCACCCCGAGCGCGGCAAGGTACCGCCGGACGAGTTCATAGCGATAGCCGAGTCCTCCGGGCTGATGCCCCACCTCACCGAGTACGTGCTGGAGACCGCGCTCGCCCAGGTGGCCCGGTGGCGCGCCCAGGGACTGCGCGTCCCCGTCGCCGTCAACGTCTCCCCGCGCGACGTCCACACCCCGGGATTCGCCGGATCGGTCGCCGCGCGCCTCGCCCGGCACGGAGTCCCCGCCGGAGCGCTCCAGCTGGAGATAACGGAACACGTGCTGCTGGAGGACCCGCAGCGGGCCGCCGACACCCTCGCCGGCCTCACCGGGCACGGCGTCAAGATGTCCCTGGACGACTTCGGCACCGGCTACTCC
>NZ_MUMF01000942.1 GCF_002155905.1 Streptomyces tricolor
CCAGGGCCTGCGTCGCCGTGCCGACGAGGCCGAGTCCGGCGCCGACGAGGGCCGCGGACAGGGCGCGCGGGACGCGGAGTTGCCAGACGATCAGGTCGTCGGTGCCGGGCCTGGGTGCCGCGCCGGACAGTCTCCGGCCCACCACGCTCCACACCTCGGCGGGCGGGATGGATGTCGAGCCCCAGGACACCGCCGCGGTGAGCGCCGCCAGCAGTGCGACGCCGAGGGCGGCGGTGACCGGTCCGGCGGGCAGACCGCGCGGTGCGCCGGGCGCGGCGCCGGGTGTGCGGCGGGACGGGGAGGAGGTGGCGACCACGGCTCAGCCGGCCTTGCCCGGGTGGAGGGTCCTGGCGATCTCCTCGACGGTGTCGGCGTTGCGGACCCCGGCGATGGTGGTCGGCTCGGAGCCGATCCGCAGGAAGTGGCCCTGCCGCACCGCCTTGAGCCCCTTGGTGGCGGAGTTGGTCTCCAGCCACGTGCGTGCCTCGTCGAACGCCTTCTCGTTCGCCGCCTCACTGCCCCGGTCGCGCACCCCGAGCTGGATCCAGTCCGGGTTCCTGGCGATCACGTCCTCCCAGCCGACCTGCTGGAAGTCTCCGTCGCAGTCGGCGAAGACGTTGCGGGCGCCGGCCAGGGTGATCACCGCGTGGGCGATCTGGCGGTTGCAGACGGCCATGGGCTGCTTGGTACCGGCGTCGTAGTCGAAGAAGAAGTACGTCGGCCGGGCGCCGGGCGCCGTGCCGCCGACGGCCTTGCGGACGGCGTCGAGTTTCCTGTTCATCCCGGCGACGAGTTCCGCGGCCTTCGCACGGGTCCCGGTGACCGCGCCCAGCGTGGTGATGTCCGCCTCCACGGCGGACAGGTCGGTCACGGGGTGCTTGCCCGTCACGGCGCAGGCGGTGGACCTGAGGAAGACGTGGGTGATCCCGGCCGCCCTGAACTCCTCCTCCGTCGGCGTGTCCCCCATGCCGCCGCCCATGTTCATCGAGGCGAAGGTGTCGACGTACAGGTCGGCGCCGGAGCCGAGCAGCTTCTCCTTCGGGATCACGGTCCGGCTGAGCACCTCGACCTTGCGGGCCTGGGCGTTCAGGTCGCCGGGCAGGGTGCCCCGGCCGGGCGGGAAGCCGGTGCCGATCACCTTGTCGCCGGCGCCGAGCCGGAGCAGCAGCTCCAGGCCGGCGGCGTTGCTGGTGACGATCTTCCGGGGGGCGCGGGAGAAGGTGGCCTTGGCGCCCGCGCAGTCGGTGACGGTCACCGGGTAGCCGCCGGAGCCGGTCTGCCCGGCCTTCCCCCCGCTCTCGTCCGCCGTGCCCGTCCCGCCGCCGCAGCCCGTCACCATCAGGCCGCCGAGCACGACGGCGGACCACCCACGTCTTCCTCAGGTCCACCGCCTGCGCCGTGACGGGCAAGCACCCCGTGACCGACCTGTCCGCCGTGGAGGCGGACATCACCACGCTGGGCGCGGTCACCGGGACCCGTGCGAAGGCCGCGGAACTCGTCGCCGGGATGAACAGGAAACTCGACGCCGTCCGCAAGGCCGTCGGC
>NZ_MUMF01000094.1 GCF_002155905.1 Streptomyces tricolor
CCGCCACGGCCGTCGGCACGGGGGGCGGCGGTACGTGAGCCGGCCGTACAGGGCTGCCCGCGGGTACGAAGCCCCCCGCGTCGGCCAGCAGCAGGTTGCCCCTCGTCTCCTCCGGGATCCGGCCCACCGCCTGCTCGTGCAGGACGCCCAGCGGGGGACGGTGGCCGCTGCGCAGCAGGGTGGCCACCGTCTTCATGTACGCCGGTTCGGCCAGGCCCCGCCGGCCCGCGGCCGGGGCGATGCGGCCGTACACGGCGGTCGTGCGGCCCGAGTCGAGGCCGCGCTCGGTGACGTGGCGCCAGGTCTCGGCGTCCGCGTGCAGGTCGAGGACGAGCGCGGTGTCCGCGGCCGAGCGCAGCCGCAGCTCCTCGCGGATCCAGTGCCAGGGCAGCGCGGTGTAGCGGAGGGTGGCCGGGGTGGTGCGGGCCAGGGCCAGGTGGGGCTGGTGCTGGCGGCGGTCCAGGTGCAGCTGGCCGGTGAGGTACACGGTGAGCGGGCCGGGCGTGGCCGCGGCGGCCCGCAGCCGCGTGAGGACGGCCTGCGGCTCCAGCGGGTCGGCGAGTTCGACGACGTTCGCGGTGTCGGTGCCCGACAGCACGGCGGGGGCGACGGCGGCCAGCACCGGCAGGACACCGGCCGCGTCCACCAGGCGCCCCCGGCCCAGCGGCGAGGCCGCGAGCAGCAGCACGGTTCCGGGCATCGTGCCGTCCCCCTGTCCCGTAGATCCGGTCTCCAGCCAGCACCGTAACCGCTGCCGCCGCGAACCGGTGCCTCAGGCCCGCAAACGTCCCTGTTCGAGCCCTTCGCCCGACC
>NZ_MUMF01000943.1 GCF_002155905.1 Streptomyces tricolor
CGGCCGGCTCGTGCCCCGCAAGGGCTTCGACCGCGCCATCCGCGCCCTGGCCGACGTCCCCGACGCCGAACTCCTCATCGCCGGCGGCCCCGAGGCCGACCTGCTCGGCGCCGAACCCGAGGCCGCACGCCTCTACGGCATCGCCGGCGAGTACGGCGTCCTGGACCGGGTCACCCTGCTCGGCGGGGTCGGCCGGGCCCGTATGCCCCGGCTGATGTCCAGCGCCGACCTGGTGCTGTCGCTGCCCCGGTACGAGCCCTTCGGCATCGTCCCGCTGGAGGCCATGGCCTGCGCCACGCCGGTCGTCGCCACCGCCGTCGGCGGCCAGCTCGACACGGTCGTGGACGGCACCACGGGCGTCCTGGTCCCGGCCGACGACGACTTCGACCTCGGCGCGGTGATCCGCGCCCTCCTCGCCGACCCCGACCGGCTCGCCCGGTACGGGGCCGCCGGCCGCTCCCGGGTGCTCGGCCACTACACCTGGGACCGGGTGGCCGACGGCGTGGCCGGGGTGTACGGCGCCGTGTCCTCGATCCGCTCGCTCTCGGGAGTCGTCCGATGAACACCGTCACCGACACCACGCACTGCGACGACCTCGCCAAGGCCCTGGAGGCGTTCCGCGACCACGGCCCGCTCCTGGAGCGCTGGGGCACCGAACTCGCCCGGCGGCTGGGCTCGGGCGCCCGGCTGCTCGTCGCCGGCAACGGCGGCAGCGCCGCCCAGGCGCAGCACCTCACCGCCGAACTCGTCGGCCGCTACCGCGACGACCGGCCGCCGTTCTCCGCGGTCGCCCTGCACGCCGACACCTCCTCCACCACCGCCATCGCCAACGACTACGGCGTCCAGGAGGTGTTCGCCCGGCAGACCGCCGCCCACGGCCGCCCCGGAGACGTGCTCCTGCTGCTGTCCACCAGCGGCGCCAGCGCCAACCTGCTGTCCGCCGCCGACCGCGCGCACCGGCTCGGCATGACGGTCTGGGCGCTGACCGGACGGGCCCCCAACCCGCTGCAGCTCGGCGCGGACGACGCGCTGTGCGTCGACGCCCCCGTCGCCGCCACCGTCCAGGAACTGCACCTGGTCGCCGTGCACATGCTCTGCGAGGCCTTCGACCAGGCGGTCGAGCGCGGCGAGGCCGGCCACCGCGGCGGCCACGGCGTCGACGGCGAGCCCGCGGCCGACGGTCGGCCGGGCACCGACGGCAAGCCGGGGGTCGTCGGCCGGCTCGTCGGCCGCGCCCGCACCGTCGGCCGGACCGCCGCCGGCGCTCCGGTGGCCCCGCGGAAGGGACACGCATGACCGCCGCGCAGACGCCCCTGGTCGTCGTGGGCGACGCCCTGCTGGACCACGACCTGTGCGGCCGGGCCGAGCGGCTGGCCCCGGACGCGCCCGTCCCCGTCGTCCACGGCACCCGGCGCAGCTCCCGCCCCGGCGGTGCCGCCCTCGCCGCCTGCCTCGCCGCCGCCGACGGACGCCCCGTCACCCTGGTCACCGCCCTCGGCGCCGACCCCGCGAGCGACACCCTGCGGGAACTGCTGGCCGGCCGGGTCGGCCTGGTCGAGGTTCCGCTGGAGGGCAGCCTCAGCAGCAAGACCCGGGTGCTGGCCGGGGACCGGCCGCTGCTC
>NZ_MUMF01000944.1 GCF_002155905.1 Streptomyces tricolor
AGCGTGATCGGGGGCAGCGCACAGGCGGAGTCACCGGAGTGAATGCCGGCCTCCTCGATGTGCTCCATCACGCCGCCGAGGTACAGCTCCTGGCCGTCGTAGAGGGCATCGACGTCGATCTCGATGGCGTCGTCCAGGAAGCGGTCGACCAGGACCGGCCGGGACGGGCTGATCTCGGTCGACTCCGCGATGTAGGCCTCCAGCCGCGTCTCGTCGTAGACGATCTCCATCCCCCGCCCGCCCAGCACATAGGACGGCCGCACCAGCACCGGATACCCGATCTCGTCCGCGATGGCCTTGGCCTCCGCGAACGTGGTGGCCGTGCCGTGCTTCGGGGCGGGCAGGCCCGCCTCGGCCAGCACCCGGCCGAACGCACCCCGGTCCTCCGCCGCGTGGATCGCCTCCGGCGACGTCCCCACGATCGGCACACCGTTGTCCTTCAGCGCCTGCGACAGACCCAGCGGAGTCTGGCCGCCGAGCTGGACGATCACACCCGCGACCGGCCCCGCCTGCTGCTCGGCGTGCACGACCTCCAGCACGTCCTCCAGCGTCAGCGGCTCGAAGTACAGGCGGTCGGAGGTGTCGTAGTCGGTGGAGACGGTCTCCGGGTTGCAGTTGACCATCACCGTCTCGTACCCCGCCTCCGACAGCGCGAAGGAGGCATGCACACAGGAGTAGTCGAACTCGATGCC
>NZ_MUMF01000945.1 GCF_002155905.1 Streptomyces tricolor
GGCGCGGCGGGCGCCGGGCTCGGCCCGGCAGAGGCCTATGACGTCGTCGTCCGCGTCGGCCACCCCGACTCCGTGTACGACCTCGACCTCTACGGCGGCACCACCGACCCCGACGAGGCCGCCGCCATACTCGCCGAGGCCCTCGTCGGCGACCTCGCCGACCCGCACCCGGGCAGCGACAGCCGCCGCTCCACCACCGTCCTCGCCCAGCTGCTCGGTCCCTTCCGCGCCGTCCACGACCGCTTCCCCTCCGTGCCGGAGCTGCGGCAGCTGCTCGACGGCGCCCCCGGCCCGCTGGCCGCGCTGCGCAAGGGCCTGACCGACGCCGGGCACGCGTCCCTGCTCAGGGAACTCGACGCGCGGGAGCGGCAGATGGCCCACCCGGGCGACGTCGGCACGGTCCTCGCCGACCGGATCGCCCTGCTCGACCGGCCCGCCTTCGCCGCCTTCTTCGACACCTCCGGGCAGAGCCGGCCGTTCTCGCTCAGGTCTCTCGACCATCCCGTACGGGTCCGCATCGACCTGCCCCAGCGCGGCCACGCCGACGCCTCCCGGATCCTGGCCCGGCTGGTGCTCGCCCAGTTCACGGCCTCCGTGACGGTGCGGGAGGACCGGTCGCTCTTCGCCTGCCTGCTGCTCGACGACGCCACCGGAGTCGTCACACCGGAGGCCGTACGCGGCATCCAGCGGCTGCGCAGTGCCAACGCCGGTGCGGTGCTCACGCTGCGCACCCTGGACGACGTACCCCGGCCGCTGCGCGGCCCGCTGCTCGGTGCCACGGGCTGCAGGGTGGCGCTGGCCGGCCTCACCCCCTGGGACGGGCAGGACTTCGCCGAGGTGTGGGGCAAGGAGTGGACCGAGGCCCGGGACGTCACCGACCGGCAGATCATCGCGGAGACCCCGGCCGGCAAGGCCGTGCACATGCTGCGCCGGGTCATCACCGGCCAGGCGCCCACCGCCCGCGCTGTCACCGTGCGTCAGGTGGAGCGGGAGCGCTGGTCGGCGTCCGAGTTGGCTCATGGGGTGCCGGCGGGGCATGCCGTGTTGTCGTTGACCACCGTGCAGGGGGAGCACGCGCCGCCGTTGCTGGTGGATCTGCGGGGGTGAGGGGCGGGCGCCAGGGCCAGCGGAGGGTCGTACGGTGAGGCAGAATCGCGGTAGGCCGTTCATACACGGCGGCCAAAAGATCACCGCGATCGCCGGATCCCCTCACCGTGAAGGCCCCATGCCCCCGACTCTCGCCTCGCTCGTCCACCACTCCGCGCTCAAGCTGACCGTGCGCGCGGGCGAGGACCGCCTGGACGTGCCCGTCCGCTGGGCGCACGTCAGCGAGCTGGCCGACCCCGTGCCCTACATGGAGGGCGGCGAGCTGCTGCTGATCACCGCGCTCAAGCTGGACGCGGAGGATCCGGAGGCCATGCGGCGGTACGTGCGGCGGCTGGCCGGCGCCGGTGTCGTCGGGCTCGGCTTCGCCGTCGGGGTGAACTACGAGGAGACGCCCAAGGCGCTCATCGACGCCTGTGCGGAAGAGGGGCTGCCGCTGCTGGAGGTGCCCCGCCGCACCCCCTTCCTCGCCATCAGCAAGGCCGTCTCCGCCGCCATCGCCGCCGACCAGTACCGGGCCGTCACGGCAGGCTTCGCCGCCCAGCGCGAGCTGACCAAACAGGCCCTGGGCGCCGGCCCCGAGGGGGTGCTCGGCGTGCTCGCCGCCCAGGTCGACGGCTGGGCGGCGCTGTACGACGCCTCGGGCGCCGTCGTCGCCGCCGCGCCGGAGTGGGCCGGCCGCCGCGCCGCCCGGCTCACCACCGAGGTGGAGCGGCTGCGGGAGCGGCCCGCCCCCGCCTCCTCCGTGGTCGGCGGACCGGATCACGAGGACCGGGTCGAGCTGCACTCCCTCGGCACCGGCCGGCGCCCGCGGGCCGCGCTCGCGGTGGGTACCGCCGCCGCCCTCGGCACCGCCGAGCGGTACGCCGTGCACTCCGCCATCGCTCTGCTCACCCTCACCACCGAACGTTCCCGCTCCCTGCACGCGGCGGAGCAGCGCCTCGGTACGGCGGTGCTGCGCATGCTCCTCGCGGGGGAGCCGGATCACGCCCGGGCCGTCGCCGGGGACCTGTACGGCGGGCTGCTGGACGCCCCGTTCCGGATGATCGTCGCCGAGTCGGAGTCCGCCGCCGGGCTCGGTACGGCGGGCGAACCCCTCGGGGAACTCGCCGAGACCGTGGAGTCCGCGGCGGCACGCGCCGGAGAGGCCGTACTGGT
>NZ_MUMF01000946.1 GCF_002155905.1 Streptomyces tricolor
AGCAGGCTCTTCTCCCGGCCGTCGAAGGACTTCAGCGCCCACGGGGTGTTGTAGACGTACTCGACCAGGCGGTGGTCGCAGAACGGCACCCGCACCTCCAGGCCGACGGCCATGCTCATCCGGTCCTTGCGGTCGAGCAGCATGCGCACGAAGCGGGTCAGGTGCAGGTGGCTGATCTGCCGCATCCGGTACTCGAAGTCGCTCTCGCCGGTCAGCCGGTCGATGCCGGCGACGGCGGTGCGGTAGCCGTCGGCGACGTAGCTCTCCAGGTCGAGGGACTTGGCGAGGTCGGGGCGCACCACGTCGGCGTCGTCGCCGAAGTGGCGTCCCATGGTCGCCAGCCACGGGAAGGTGTCGGCGCGCCGCGCCTCCTCGTCGAAGAACTGCAGGTAGCCGCCGAAGACTTCGTCGGCGGACTCGCCGGACAGGGCCACCGTGGACTTCTCCCGGATGGCGCGGAAGAGCAGCAGCAGCGAGCTGTCCATGTCGCCGAGGCCCGAGGGCAGGTCGCGGGCGCGGATCACCTGGGCGCGCACGGCGGGGTCGGCCAGGGCCTGGGCGTCCAGCACGATGTCCTGGTGGTCGGTGCCGGCGAGCCGGGCCACGTCGTGCACGAACGGCGTGTCGGGGGTGCCGCGCAGTTCGTCGGCGACGAAGTTCTCGGCCTGGCCGACGAAGTCGACGGCGAAGCTGCGCACCTTCTCGCCCTGCGCGGCGAGTTGCCGGGCGGCGAGCGCGGTCATGGCGGAGGAGTCGAGCCCGCCGGAGAGCAGGGTGCAGCGCGGCACGTCGGCGACCAGCTGGCGGCGCACGATGTCGTCGAGCAGCGAACGGACGGTGGCGATGGTGGTGTCGCGGTCGTCGGTGTGCGGACGGGTCTCCAGGCGCCAGTACACGCGGGTGGACAGGCCGGACCGGTCCACGGTGACGACCGTGCCGGGCTCCACCTCGCGCATGCCGTCCCAGACGGCGTGTCCGGGCGTCTTGACCATGACGAACAGCTCGCGCAGGCCGTCCAGCGTGACGCGGGGCCGGGCCAGCGGGTTGGCGAGGATCGCCTTGGGCTCGGAGCCGAACAGGACGCCGTCGGGGGTCGGGTAGTAGTAGAACGGCTTGATGCCCATGCGGTCGCGGATCATCACCAGCTTGTGGTGCCGGCCGTCCCACACGGCGAACGCGTACATGCCGTTGAGCCGTTCGGCGACCGCGTCGCCCCATTCCAGATAGCCGTGCAGGACCACCTCGGTGTCGGAGTCGGTGGTGAACCGGTGGCCCCGGTCCGTCAGTTCCCGGCGCAACTCGGTGAAGTTGTAGGCCTCGCCGGAGTAGACGAGGGCGACGGTGCCCTCGGAGGTCTGTACGGACATCGGCTGACGGCCGCCGGGGAGGTCGATGATGGCGAGCCGGCGGTGGCCCAGGGCGGCGGGGCCCTCGGCCCAGGTGCCGCGGTCGTCCGGGCCCCGGCAGACCATCGTCTCGGTCATCGCATGCAATGTGGTGGCCTCGGCCGTCAGGTCACGGTCGAAAGAGACCCATCCGGTGATGCCGCACATGCGCTACCTCCTGCCTCCGGCTGCCCGTCGCCCCCTCGCTCACCTGCGCTTTCCCGGTGAGCGGGGGTCGGCCGACAAACCAGTTGTATCGAGCACCTATATGACGAGCCTCCGTCAGGCACTCGGGCGCGTCAACGTGGCCGTAACACGACGAGGCCGCCCGCCCCACGATTTCGGCCGCATTTTGCCTCAGCAAAATCCGCCGATCCGCGCGCTACCGGGGAAGGGGCGACATGAACCGGCCACAGGCAAAAACTTGCTCAAGAAGCCGGTGCGTTACGGCTTCGCGGTCAGAAACGCATCGAGTGCGCCGGTCAGTTCGGCCGGCTTCTCCAGCGGCAGCTCGTGGCCCGCGTCCAGGACGCGGACGACCGCGTCGGGGTAGGCCTTGGCCAGCCGGAGCATCTGCCGCACCGGCAGCTGTACGTCGTGGTAGCCGTGCACCATCAGGGTCGGCGCGGAGATCTCGCCGGCCCGGTCCAGGACGTCGAAGGCCCGCATCGCGCCGTAGAGCGTCATGACGACCTCGCGCGGGGTGGCGGCGGAGGCCCGGACGTGCTTCCGGATCTCCTCGCGCGGGTAGCCGGGCCCGAAGGCGCGCTTGATGTTGGCGGCCACGAACAGGGGGAACGGCACCAGGGTGGAGGCCGCCATCAGCAGACCCCGGCCACGACTGTAGGTCATCCGTCCGATGGAGTTGACCAGCACCATCCGCTCCACCCGCGCGGGGTGCGCGAGGGCGACGGTCTGCGCGATCATCCCGCCCATCGAGTGACCGACCAGCGCGCACCGCTCCACCTCCAGGTGGTCGAGGAGCGCGACGACGTCCCGCGCCAGGTGGGCGATGCCGGGCACCCCGGCCCCGGTGCTCTCCCCGTGCCCGCGCAGGTCCAGCCGGATCACCCGGCGCCGGGCGGAGAAGTGCGCCGTCTGGTGGTCCCAGCGGTGCCGGTTCGCGGTCCAGCCGTGCACGAACACCAGGGGCACCTCCGCCGCGTCGCGGGGTCCCTCGTCGTCGTACGCCAGTCTCGCTCCGTCGACGTCGAACTGCGGCATGCGGGGCCTCCTGGTGTGCGGCACGATCCGGTTACTGGCGAGTACGGTAACCGGCGGCGGGGCCTCGCGTCACCGGCGTCCGCCGGGGAGTTCCCGCGGTGCGCGGCGGCGTCGACGAGGTCCGGATTACCCCGAATGCCGCATACGTGAATCCGCCCTATCGTGCTGTCATGGAGCACGCACTGAGTCCCGCTACCCTCGCCGAACTGCGGCGACCGCGCCCCTATCCGGCGGTCTCCGTGCTGACCCCGACGCACCGTCGGGAACGCGGAAGCGGCCAGGATCCGGTCCGGCTGCGCAATGTGGTGACCGAGGCACGCAGACGCCTGGAATCCGACCCCGCCGTCACCCGCGACCGGCGCGCCGAGGTGGTGGCCCAGCTCGACCGGGCGCTCGCGGAGGTGGACCTCACGCACGCCGAGGACGGCCTGGTGATCTTCGCCGCGCCGGGCGAGCACCAGGTCTGGTCCCTGGCCCGGCCCGTCCCCGAGCGGGTGGTGCTGTCGGACACCTTCCTCACCCGCAACCTGGTCGCCGCGCAGGCCGCCGAGCGGCCCTTCTGGGTGCTGTCCATCGCCGCGGACCGCGTCTCCCTGTGGAGCGGCGGCGACGACCGTGTGGTGCCGTCCCGTGCGGGCGGCTTCCCGCTGGAGCGCAGACGGGAGAACTTCGACGCGGAGCGCCAGATGCAGATCGGTGATCTGCCCAGCACCTTCCGCGACGAGGGCACCCGGCAGTTCCTGCGCGAGGCGGACACGGCCATGAGCACCGTCCTGCGCGAGCAGCCCCGGCCGCTGTACGTCATGGGCGACCAGGCGGCGCTGTCCCTGCTGGACGAGGTCGGCAGCGTCGCCAAGGCCGCCGTCCACGTCCCGCGCGGCGGCCTCGGGCACGCCGGTCCCGACGCGGTCTGGCAGGCGGTGCGGCCGGTGCTGGAGGCGGAGTCCCGCAAGGAGACCGCGGCCGTGGTCCGGGAGCTGACGTCGGCACGCGGTCACCGGACCTTCGCGGCCGGGCTGGACGAGCTGTGGCAGAGCGCCCGCGAGGGACGGGTCCGGCTGCTGGCCGTGGAGGAGAACTTCCGGGCCACCGTCCGGGATCTGGGCGCGCATCTGGTGCCGGCCGAACCCGGCGACCGGGACGCCCGCGACGACATCGTGGACGAGATCGTCGAGCAGTGTCTGGAGACCGGAGCCGACGTCCGCTTCGTGCCGGACGGCACGCTCGGCGACGCCGACGGCATCGCGGGGGTGCTGCGGTACTGACCCCGAGGCGCCGCCCTCGCGTCGGCGTACGCTACGGCGTGATCGTCGGCGTGAGGGAGCGCACACATGGGTGACCTGCTGGGTGTGGCGGTACTGGGTGCCGGACACATGGGGGCTGATCACATACGGCGTCTCGACCAAGTGGTCAGCGGAGCCAGGGTGGCGGCGGTGGCCGATCCGGACCGCGACCGGGCCGAAGCGGCCGTGGCCGGCCTGGCCGGGGTCACCGTGCACACCGACCCGGTGGCCGCGCTCGACGCGCCCGGCGTGGCGGCCGTCCTGATCGCCTCCCCCGGCCCCGCGCACGAGGAAGCCCTGCTCGCCGCCTTCGAACGGCGGCTGCCGGTGCTGTGCGAGAAGCCCATGGTGCCGGACTCCGCCGGTGCGCTGCGGGTCGTGGAGGCCGAGGCCCGCATCGGCCGCCGGCTGGCCCAGATCGGTTTCATGCGCCGCTACGACGCCGAGTACCAGCGGCTGAAGGCCCTGCTGGACGGAGGAAGCCTGGGCCGGCCCCTGATGCTGCACTGTACGCACCGCAACGTCTCCTCCCCCGCCGGCTTCACCAGCGCCATGCTGATCAACAGCTCGGTCTCGCACGAGATCGACGCGGCCCGCTGGCTGCTCGGGCAGGAGCTGACGGCGGTCACCGTGCTGCGGCCCGCACCGTCCGCGGGCGCGCCGGAGGGCCTGATCGATCCGCAGTTCGTGCTGTTCGAGACCGAGCGGGGCGCTCTGGTGGACGTGGAGGTCTTCGTGAACTGCGGCTTCGGCTATCAGGTGCGCTGCGAGGCGGTGTGCGAGGCGGGCAGCGCCCGGATCGGCGACGAGCACACCATGGTGGTCACCGCGCGGGGCGCCGCCCGCGAGGAGGTGGCCCAGGACTATCTCGTCCGCTTCGCCGACGCCTACGACCGCGAGGTGCAGGCATGGGTCGACGCGGCCCGGCGCGGCGAGGTCACCGGCCCGGACGTGTGGGACGGCTACGCGGCAGCCGTCGTCGCCGAGGCCGGCGTCCGCGCCCTGTCGACAGGCGGCCGGGCGACCGTCGACCTCGCCCCGCGCCCCGACGTGTACGCCACGGCCGGCCGCTGACGCGCGCGGCGCCCGCTGACCCGGCTCACACCCCGCCGAACAGGGCGCTCAGCCCCCGCTCCACCACCTCGGCCACGTCCTCCTGCCCGCACGCCACCACCTGGTAGGTGCGCACCAGGAAGCGCCGCAGCGTCGAGGCCGGGAAGAGCAGCAGGGCCATGCCGTGCGGCGAGTGGAACTCCAGGACCGTGCGGGTGCGGCCGTAGGGCCATATCTGCACGTCCCCGTGGCCGGCCGGGGCGCGCAGCCCCTGGTCGAGCAGGGCCCGCGCGAAGGTCCAGGTGACCTCCTCGCCGTGCAGCGCGGCCTCGGCCGGGAAGTCCACGAACACGGCCAGGGGATCGTCGGCGGTGTAGCGAAGGGTGGCCCGCACCGGGACCTCGTTGTCCTGGGCGGTGATGAGCCGGGCTTCGGCGAGCTGTTCGACGGTGATGTCCATGTCCTTTAGGAGTCCGCTCGGGCCCGCCGCATGACGCCAATTCCGGTCAGAGTTCGGCGGGTACCGGCCGCTCCGCGGCACCATGGAACAGACAAGCGTCGAACAGGTGCGTGAACACCGGGCCGAGACGGGTCCGCCTGACTCAACTCACGTAAGCGCACTACGACTTGGCGGACGAGGCGCGTACACCGTTCGTACCCTCGGAACGCTCCGGGAAGACTCTGGCATATGCCGGAAGCACCACCGTATCGTGTGTTGCCAAATCCCTTACAGGGCGTCGCGGGCTGTGCAACAGTCGTAGCGGTCCCCCCGTCGTCCCCCGCCGTACCGTTCCCCATCGGAGTGCGTCATGCCGTCCCCAGTCTCCGCGGACCGCTCAGCCGCCCAGCCGCCCGGGCGCGGCTCGGTCGAGGCGCTGATAACGCAGGCGCGGCGGCTCAAGGGCGACGTGGACGCCGTACGGCGGGACACCCGGAGCGACGGTGCGGACCCCGAGGAGCGCTGGCAGCGAGCCCTGTACGACCTCGCCCTGCACCAACTGGACGACCTGGACGCACACTTGGCGCAGCTGCGGGACGGCCCGGCCCCCGCCCCCGCCGCCCCGGGCGGTTCGCTGCTCAGCCGCGTCGGCAGCGCCGAGTGGAACCTGCTGACCGACGAGGCCACCTGGTCCGGGGAGCTGTACCAGATCCTCGGCCTGGACCCGGCCCGGCCCGCACTCACCCTGGACGAGCTGCCCAGCCTGGTCCTGGAGGAGGACCGGCCCCGGCTGACCGCGATGGTGACGGACTGCCTGGTCGACGCCAAGCCGATCGACGGCGAGTTCCGCGTCGTACGGCCCGACGCCTCCCTGCGGACCGTGCACATGATGGGCGAACCGGTGCTCGGCGCCGACGGTGGCACGACCTCCATGTGGGCCGTGCTGCGCGACGTCAGCGAACTGCGCCGCAGCCAGCGGACGGTGTGCGAGACCCGTGACTCGCTGCACCGCCACCGCCGGCAGGAGCAGACCGAGCACCGGATCGCGGCAGAGCTGCAGGAAGCCGTGCTACCGCCATGGCGCGGCTCCCTGCGGCTCCCGCACCAGGGACCGGTCGCCCTGGACCTCGCGGCCCACCGCCTCCCGGCCGCGACCCCCACACTGATCGGCGGGGACTGGTACGACGCGCTGGAACTGTCCGACGGCCAGACCCTGCTCACCGTCGGCGACCTCACCGGACAGGGCGTGTCCGTCGCCTCCGGCATGGCGATGCTGCTCGGCGCCGTACGCGGCATGGCACTGGCCGGCACGGAGCCCGGGCAACTGCTCACCCTGCTCAACCAGTTACTCGACACCACCGTGCAGCCCGCCCTGGGCAGCGCCGTGTGCTGCCGCTACCGGCCCGAGAGCCGCACGCTGGTCTGGGCGCAGGCGGGACACCCCGCCCCGCTGCTGTACCGCGACGGGACGGGGCGCCCGCTGAACGCACCGGACGGCGTCCTCCTCGGCGCCTCCTCGGGCGCCGTCTACGGACAGTCCGTCGTCACCCTGCAACCGGGCGATCTGCTCCTGCTGCACACCGACGGGCTGATGTCGGGGCAGGGCAGGACGGCGGCCGTGGACCGGCTGCTCGACCTCGCCGCACGGTTCGGCACGGCGCGCACCGCGCAGGACTGTGTGCGGACGATCGTCGAGGAGTTCGGCGGAGCCGGGCGCGAGGACGACGCGTGCGTGCTCGTCGCCAAGGTCACCGCGTAACAGGGTCACCGCATCACACGGTCACCGGCAACAGGGTCACCGCATGAGAGCGTTGTCGCAGCACAGCGCTCTCGCCTGACGGCAGCCGACCCGTCGGGCCGGACCGCGCACAGGCCCCTCATGCCCCTCATGCCTGTGCGTTGTTGCCGTCCCCCTTGGCCCTCGGCTTGGGCAGGGCGAGTCTGATCTCCTCCCGCAGCTGGTGGATCTTCGGGTAGCCGGCGTACTCCGCGGTCAGCCGGTACATCTGCCGCAGCCGGTCCCAGGTGCGACGGGAGGAATTGGACCCCATCGACATCAGCGCCAGCCGTGCGTAGCGGTCGGCCTGTTCGGGGTCGTCGGCGATGAAGCAGGCCGAGGCCATGGACAGATGGTCGAAGATCTTCGACCGCTCGCGTCCGTCGACGCGCAGGGCGAGGGCCTTCTCCGCGTAGTACTGGGCGTGTGCGGCCGCGCCCGGGTCGAACTCCGCCAGGGTGCGGTAGGCGAGCGCCTGCATGCCGTACAGGTCCTCGTCCTTGAAGGTCTGCATCCAGTCCGGCGGTTCCACGTCCTGCCGGTCGGAGACGAAGAGGTCCTCCGCCCGTCCGAGCGTGCGGCGCATCGCCTGGCCCTTGCCCATCGACGCCTGCGCCCAGGCCTCGATGGTGTGGAACATCGCCTTCGTCCGCGGCTGCAGGCGTTCGCCGGCACCGGACTGGGCGAGCTTCATCAGGTCCAGCGCGTCGTCCGGCCGGCCGAGGTGCACCATCTGCCGGGCCGCCCGGGACAGCGCCTCACCGGCGCGCGGCCGGTCCCCGCCCTCCCGCGCGGCATGGGCGGCGATGACGAAGTACTTCTGCGCCGTGGGCTCCAGGCCGACGTCGTGCGACATCCAGCCCGCGAGGACGGCGAGGTTGGCCGCGACGCCCCACAGGCGCCGCTGGAGATGGGGTGGATGGTGGTAGGCGAGCATCCCGCCCACCTCGTTGAGCTGGCCCACGACCGCCTTGCGCTGCAGCCCGCCGCCACGGGCCGCGTCCCAGGCGCGGAACACCTCGACCGAGCGTTCCAGTTCCTCGATCTCCTGGGACCCGATGGGGGCGGCTTCGTAGCGGTCGAACCCGGCGGGGTCGGCGTGCAGGGGGTCGTCGAGGACAGGGGCGTCGGCCTTCAGGGCCGGGTCGGTGTGCAGCCAGTCGTACATGGCGCTGCTGAGTGTGGATCCCGCGGCGAGCGCTGCACCCGCGCCCACCAAGCCGCGTCGGTTGAGCATGAGGTCCATTCCCGTGAATTCGGTGAGGACCGCGGCGGTCCGTTCGGGCGCCCACGGCACACCGTCGGGATGTTCCTCGATCCCGTCGCTCTGCCGTTTCCCCGCACGCCCGTGCCGCACCAGACCGAGGTCCTCGATGGTCACGACACGGCCGAGACGCTCGGTGAACAGGGCCGCCAGCACCCGCGGCACCGGATCGCGCGGGATCTCTCCCATGTCGATCCACCGCCGCACCCGGGAGGTGTCGGTCGCCAGCTGGGGGTGGCCCATGGCCGCCGCCTGCCGGTTGACCAGTCTCGCGAGTTCGCCCTTCGACCAGCCGGCCAGGCCGAACAGGTCCGCCAGTCGGGTGTTGGGTTGTCCGCTCACGTCAAGCCCCCAGGTTCTCGGCTGAGTTGACAGTAGCCGGGTGCAGGTTGCCGGGCGACTATTCGCCACGGTTCGCCAGGGTCCGCCAGATGGTGTGCCACTGGGCATCGGGTGTCAGGTAGGAAAGCGCCACCCCGACCCGGTCGCC
>NZ_MUMF01000947.1:0-163 GCF_002155905.1 Streptomyces tricolor
GGCAGCACGCCGGCCGCCGCGATGTTCGCGTTCTTCAGCAGGTCGAGCGCGACGAACTTGTCGTTGCTCGACGCCTCCGGGTCGTCGATGATCCGGCGCAGCTGGGCGAGGTGGGCCGGGCGCAGGTAGTGCTGGATGTCGTGGATGGCCTCCTCGGCCAGCT
>NZ_MUMF01000947.1:268-585 GCF_002155905.1 Streptomyces tricolor
GGCGGGCCCGTCCAGCGTAGAACCTGCCGCCGACGGCGCACTTGTGAGGTAAGGCTCAGTCGGGGCTGTCGCGATCTATCGTGTTTCGGTACGCTGCCGGAGTGGACCTTCAGAAGCAGAGCGCACCCACACCCGCAGCCGAGCTGCGCGCCTCCGACGCCGACCGCGACCGGGTCGCCGACATCCTCCGCGAGGCCCTCGCCGAGGGCCGGCTGACCGCCGACGAGCACGCCGAACGCGTGGACGGGGTGCTGGCCGCCAGGACGCTGGGTGAGCTGGAGGCCTTCATCCGGGACCTGCCCGCGGCCCACCAGGGC
>NZ_MUMF01000948.1 GCF_002155905.1 Streptomyces tricolor
CGGCCGACGCCCGGCACGTCGGCCGGCCCCGTGCCGGAGCGGCGCGCGGGCGTCGTGCGGGGGCGGCCCTGCGAGGGCAACGTGCGGGGCCGGCCAGCGGGGGCGTGCCGTCAGCCGATGTCCGGTGGGTCGATCCGGATCCGTACCGCCTCCGCGCCGCCCCGTGCCATGCGGGCGGCCTGGGCGGTCTTCAGGGCGGTGGCCAGGGCGGCTCCGCTGCCCGGCGGCACCCGGACGAGTGCCCGCTCCCAGTGCTCGCCGGGGGGCGGTGCGCCGGGTCTGCGGGGTCGGCCGGGCGGTGGTGGCGGCAGCGGCACCGGTCCCAGCACCTCGGCGTCCGGGGGCAGCCGGACCGCCGCGAGGAACTCGGCCACGGCCGCGGGCGGCCCGGACACGGCCGCCATCCGGGACACCGGCGGGAAGCCCAGCTCGGCCCGCTCGGCCAGCTCCCGCACGGCGTGCCCGACCGGGTCCCAGCGCACCAGCGCCTGCACCGGCCGCAGGGTCGGCTCGGCCACCACGACCACGGTGCCCCCCTCGCTCTGGGGCCGCACCAGCGCTCCGGCCGCGATCCACCGGCGCAGCGCGTCCTCGCCGGCCCGCAGGTCGGGACGCCCGAGCATGGCCCAGCCGTCCAGCAGCAGGGCCGCCGCGTAGCCGCCCTCGGCGACCGGTTCGGCGCCCGGCGTGCTGACGACCAGCGCCGGGGTGTCCGGGACGGTGTCCAGCACGTGCTCGCGCCCCGAGGTGCGCACCGGTACGGCGGGAAAGGCCCGCCCCAGTTCCTCGGCGGTGCGGCGCGCGCCCACGATCTGGGCGCGGAGCCGGAAGCCGCCGCACTCCTGGCAGTGCCAGGCGCCCTCCTCGCGCCCGCACCAGCCGCAGCGCAGTACGCCGGCGTCCTGCCCCTGGAGCGGACCGGAGCAGTGCCGGCACCGGGCAGGCGCGCGGCACTGGGCGCAGGCCATGCGGGGCGCGTAACCGCGGCGCGGCACCTGCACCAGCACCGGCCCGTGCCGCAGCCCCTCGCGGGCCGCCTGCCAGGCGAGGGTGGGCAGCCGGGCGGCACGGGCTGCCTCGTCGCGCGCGAGGTCGTCGTCCCCGACGGTCCGGACGAGGGGCGCGCTCCGGCGCACCTGCTCCCGCCCGGCGACCAGCGGCCGGGCCCAGCCGCTCTCGACGAGCTGGGCTGCCTCCACCGTGCAGCTCCAACTCCCCAGCAGGAAGGCGCACTTGTCGAGCGCGGCGCGCAGCAGCAGGACGTCGCGGGCGTGTGGCTGCGGGGCGTGCTGCTCGCTGTGGCTGTCGTCCCCGTCGTCCCAGATCGCGACGAGCCCCAGGTCCCGCACGGGCGCGAACATCGCCGCCCGGGTCCCGACGACGGCCCGCACGGAACCGCGCCGCACCGCCAGCCACTGCGCGTACCGCTTCTCGGGGCCGGCGTCGGCGGTGAGCAGGGCGTGCCGGCCCGTGCCGAGCAGCGCGGTCAGCGCGGCGTCCACGCGGGCGGCGGCGCGCCCGTCCGGTACGACGACGAGGGCGCCGCGCCCGGAGGCGAGGGTGGCGGCGACGGCCCGGGCCAGCTCCTCGCTCCACTGCGGTCCGGGCAGCGCGTGCCACACCGCCCTGGGGGCCCCTCCGGAGGCCAGCGCGTCGAGGAAGGCGGGCCCGTGCTCGTAGCGCGTCCAGGAGCCGGTGTCCGGTGCCTTCGGCGGGGGCAGCGGGGCCGGGGACGGGCGTTGCTCGGCGCGGGCGTTGCGCGGCGGCACGGCCAGCTGGAGCACGTCGGCGAGGCTGCCCGCGTACCGGTCGGCGACCGCCCGGGCGAGGCCGAGCAGCTCCTCGCTCAGCACCCGCTCCGGCGAGACGACCTGGGCGAGCGCGGCCAGCGGTCCGGAGTAGTCGGACTCGGCGCGCCGCTCGACGAGGAAGCCGTCGATGAGCCCGCCGCCCTCCCGGAGGCCCTCCCGCACCCGGTGCCGCCCGGCCCCGAACCGCACCCGCACCCGCACGCCGGGCTGCGCCTGCGCGTCCATCTCCTCGGGCACGGCGTAGTCGAAGTACCGGTCGAGGTGCAGCACGCCCTTGTCGACCAGCACCCTGGCGACGGGCCGCTCCTTGGCGAGCGCGGCCCCCCGCCAGGTCCGCGGCTTGGCCCGGGGTGCCTTGGCCTGGCGCACGCTCTCCCGGATGAGCGCGAGCTGCTCCGGCGGCGCCCCCTCGGCCCCGCCGCCCCCGTCCGTCCGGGG
>NZ_MUMF01000949.1 GCF_002155905.1 Streptomyces tricolor
CCCTCCGCCCTCACCGAGGTGGAGGCCCACAGTGTGGAGCGCATCCCCGACGCCGACCGCACCGCGACCCCGCTGGACCTGTTCCGGCTCGCCTTCGGCGGCGCCAACACCTTCTCCACCTGCGTCCTCGGCGCCTTCCCGATCCTCTTCGGACTCTCCTTCCGGCAGGGCCTCGCGGCCACCGTGCTCGGGGTCCTCACGGGCGCGCTGATCCTGTGCCCGATGGCGGTGTTCGGCCCGGTCAACGGCACCAACAACGCCGTGTCCTCCTCGGCCCATCTCGGCGTGCACGGCAGGGTGGTCGGGTCGTTCCTGTCGCTGCTGACGGCCGTCGCGTTCTTCTCGCTGTCGGTGTGGAGTTCGGGCGACGCGCTGGTCGGCGGCGCGCACCGGCTGTTCGGCCTGGAGCGCGGCACCCTGTCGTACGTCGTGGCGTACGCGCTGTTCGCCGGCCTGGTGCTCGCGGTGTGCGTCTACGGCTTCCGGTTCATGCTCTTCGTCAACAAGATCGCGGTGACCTCGGCGAGCCTGCTCTTCCTGCTCGGCGCGGTCGCCT
>NZ_MUMF01000950.1 GCF_002155905.1 Streptomyces tricolor
CGATGATGCCGTTCGGCGGCGCCGGCGACGACCCCGCCGCCGAACGGCATCATCGACACGCCGAGCGCCAGTGCGGACAGCAGGACGGCGGCGGCGAGCAGTCCGCCGCGCAGGACCCGGTTGCGGCCCGTGCCCTCCTCCGGGTCGGCGAGGTCGGTGGCGCCCGGGCGGCCCGCGCCGAGGCGGACCTCGGCGGCGCGGCGGCGCCGCTCCAGGTAGGCGAGCCCGCCCCAGCCGATCACTCCCCCGGCCAGCGCCGCGGGCAGCCCGCCGCCGTGCAGGCGCAGGCAGGCGGCGGCCTCGGCGCACCGCACACAGGTGGCGAGGTGCCGGGAGAGGTCGTCGGGGGTCTCGGCGGTGGGCGAGCGGGTGACCGCGTCCAGCAGGCGGGCGTAGCTGCGGCACTGCGCGTCGAGCGGGGAGTCGAGGTGGGCGCGGTGGCAGCGGTCCCGGAACAGGGTGCGGACCTGGTCGAGTTCGTCGGCGACGGTGGCCGGTTCCAGGCCGAGCCGGCGGGCCACGGTGGGCAGCGGCAGCGCCTCCACCTCGGCGAGCCAGAGCAGCGCGGCGTCCGCCTCCTGCATGTCCCGCAGTCCGCGCAGCGCGACCGGGCGGCCGAGCGGCGGCCCGGCGAACCGCGCGGCGCTCTCGGAGTTGAGCCACAACCGCAGGTCGGGGTCGAGCCGGTGGCCCTGTCCGCCGGCCTCCCAGGCGGCGGCGGTGGTGCGTACGGCGGTGAGCAGCGCCGGGATCGTCGGCAGCCGTGCGGTACGCCGTCCGGCGCCGCGCACATGGGTGTGCGCGGCGGCGCGGATCTCGCGCATGCCGAGCGCGAACGCCTCGGTCGCCAGCTGATGGGCCGTCACGGAGCCGGAGGTGCACAGGTCCGCGTACGAGAGCACCGCGTCCCAGCACTCCGAGAACAGCGCGGACTCGGTGTCGTCCTGGGGGGTCGGCAGGTCGGGCATGGGACTCCTGCATCCACGAGCGAGGTCAACTCACGAAACGGAAAAGGGGAGTTGAGGGAAACCTCGCGGCAGCGCACAGAGCCTTTCACGTCCTCGACACAACTGACAAGCGGCCTGTTCACATCCGGCTACCCACCGTGGCGGCGCGGGCGCGCGTCGCGAGCCGGGCCCCCGGCTCCGGCCTCTGGTACGGATGCGGACGCGGTTCGGCTCACACCCGCGCGGACACCTCCGGCCGGCCCGCCGGCCCGTCCGCCGGCCCGTCCGTCGCCGCGCCCGCCGCTTCGTCCGCCGTTTCGTCCGCGGGCAGGCTGTCCATGAAGGAGCTGACGGAGAACACCGCGCGGCCGGGGCCGGGC
>NZ_MUMF01000951.1 GCF_002155905.1 Streptomyces tricolor
CGGCACCCTCGGCCTCGGCCTCACCACCGCCCTCGCCGCGTTCACCACCTCGACCTGGCAGTTCACCCTGGCCCGCATCGCCCAGGGCGCGGCCAGCGCGGCCCTGCTGGCCAGCGGCCTCGGCCTGATCGTGCACGCCTTCCCCAGCCCGCGCGGCCGGCTGCACGCCACCGGGGTGTGGGGCGCCTTCGTCAGCGGCGGCATCGCCGTGGGCCCCCTGCTCGCGGGCGCGCTGCCGAGCTGGCGGACGGGCTACCTCGTGCTGGGCGCCGCCGCCCTCGTCGTGGCCGCACTCGGCACCCGGGCGCTGGCCGAGTCGCGCGCCCCGCGCGGCGGCCGGCCGGACGCGCTCGGCGCGCTCGCCTTCGGCCTGGCCCTCGTGGCCCTGGTCGCGGCCCTCACCCTGGGCCGGGACGGCTGGCTGCGCGCCCCGGTCGGCCTGCTGCTCGCGGCGGCCGTCGTCCTGATCGCCGCGTTCGTCGCCGTGGAGCGCCGGACCCGCACCCCGATGATCGACCTCGGACTGCTGCGCCACGCCCGCTTCCTGGCCTCCTCCGCGGGCGGCCTGTTCACCGGCCTGGCCGTGATCGGCCTGTTCAGCTTCCTGCCGGCCCTCCTCCAGCAGACCCTCGGACTCTCCCCCCTGGCGACGGCCGGGCTGTTCCTGCTCTGGTCCGGCCTGAGCTTCGCCGTCGCCCTCCAGGTCAAGCACCTGGCCGGCCGCATCGCCCCGCGCACCCAGCTCGCCCTCGGCTTCGCCCTGCACACGATCGCCGTGGTGACGATGCTCGGCGCCCTCGGCTCCGGCTCCTGGACCCGCCTGCTGCCCGGCCTGGTCCTCGGCGGCCTCGGCAGCGGCCTGCTCAACGGCGCGCTGCCGCTGCTCGCCGTGGAGTCGGTGCCGCCGGAGCGGGCCGCGATGGGCTCCGGCGCCCAGCAGACCTTCCGCTACGTCGGCTCCTGCGCCGGCGTGGCCCTGACCATCGCCGTCGCCACCTCGGCCGGCGGCCTGGCCCGCGGCGCGGACCTCGCGCTGCTGGTGTCGGC
>NZ_MUMF01000095.1 GCF_002155905.1 Streptomyces tricolor
CGAGGCCGGCGAGGACGTCGTCGCACTCGGCCTCGCCAACCAGGGCGAGACCGTCCTCGCCTGGGACCCGGCCACCGGCCGCCCGCTGACCGACGCCCTGGTCTGGCAGGACCGGCGGGCCGAGACCGTGTGCGCCGAACTCGCAGAGCACGCAGAGGAGTTGAGGCAGCTGACCGGGCTGCCCCTCGATCCCTACTTCGCCGCGCCCAAGATGGCCTGGATCCGCCGCCACCGCACCCGCGACGGCGTCGTCACCACCTCCGACGCCTGGCTGGTGCACCGCCTCACCGGCGCCTTCGCCACCGACGCCGCCACCGCGGGCCGTACCCAGCTGCTGGACCTGGACCGCGCCGCGTGGTCCCCGCGCGCCCTCGACCTGTACGGCCTGGCCGGCGAACGCCTGCCCGAGGTGACCGACGCCGCCGGCCCGGTCGGCACCACACGGGCGTTCGGGCCCGAGATCCCGCTCACCGGACTGATCGTCGACCAGCAGGCCGCCCTGCTCGCCCAGCGCGTCACCGCCCCCGGCACCGCCAAATGCACCTACGGCACCGGCGCCTTCCTGCTCGCGCACACCGGCGACCGCCCCCGGCGCGGCGGCTCCGGCCTGGTCAGCTGCGTGGCCTGGCGGCTCGCCGGAACCACCAGCTACTGCCTGGACGGCCAGGTCTACACGGCCGCCTCCGCCGTCCGCTGGCTCACCGGCCTCGGCGTCATCTCCGGCGCCGCCGACCTCGATCCGGTCGGCGGCACCGTCCCCGACAGCGGCGGGGTCACCTTCGTCCCGGCCCTCGCCGGACTCGCCGCCCCCTGGTGGCGCGGTGACGTCCGCGGCTCCCTCACCGGACTCGGCCTCGACACCACCCCCGGGCACCTGGTGCGCGCCCTGTGCGAGGGGATCGCCGCCCAGGTCGCCGAACTCGCCGAGGCCGCCGCCGGCGACCTGGGCGCGCCCCTGGCCACGCTCCGCGTCGACGGCGGCCTCACCCGCTCCGCACTCCTCATGCAGACCCAGGCCGACCTGCTGCAACGCCCCGTCGAAGTGTCCGCGCTGCCCGACGCCACCGCGCTCGGCGCCGCCGCCCTCGCCCGCCTCGGCGCGCACCCCGGCCTGAGCGTCGCGGACGTCCTGCCCGACGGACAACCCGCCGCCGTGTACGAGCCCCGCATCCCGGCCGACCAGGCCGCCGAACGCCGCGCCGGGTTCCGCGGCGCCGTCGCGGCCCTCCTCGGCCCGTGACCGTCACCGCGGACGGTCCGCTGCCGTCGACGCCGTACGACGTGGCGATCGTCGGCGCCGGCGTCGTCGGCTGCGCCATCGCCCGCGAACTCGCCCGCCACCCCCGCCTGCGCATCGCCCTGGTCGAGGCCCAGGACGACGTCGGCCAGGGCACCTCCAAGGCCAACACCGCCATCCTGCACACCGGTTTCGATGCGGCCCCCGGCACCCTGGAGGCCCGCCTGGTCCGCGAGGGCTACGCGCGGCTCGGCGCCTACGCCGCCGAGACCGGCATCCCCGTCGAACGGGTCGGCGCGCTGCTGGTCGCCTGGGACGAGGAGCAGCTCGCCGCGCTGCCCCGGCTGGCCGAGAAGGCCGAGCGCAACGCGTACCCCGACACCGCCCTGCTGGGCCCCGCCGAGCTGTACGCCCGCGAGCCGCACCTCGGCCCGGGCGCGCTGGGCGCCCTGCACATCCCCGGCGAGAGCATCATCTGCCCCTGGACGACGACCCTCGCCTACGCCACCCAGGCGGTCCGCGCCGGCGCCGACCTGCACCTGAACACCGCCGTGCGCGCGGCGACGTGGGCGGACGGGCACCGGCTGACCACCAGCCGGGGCACCCTGCGCGCCCGCCACCTGGTCAACGCCGCCGGGCTGCACGCCGACACCCTGGACCGTGCCCTCGGCCACGAGGACTTCACCGTCACCCCGCGCCGCGGCCAGCTCCTCGTCCACGACAAGTTCGCCCGCCCCCTGGTCCGGCACATCCTGCTGCCCGTGCCGACCGCCCTCGGCAAGGGCGTCCTGGTCGCGCCCACCGTCTACGGCAACGTCCTGCTCGGCCCCACCGCCGAGGACCTGGACGACAAGCGGGCCACCGGATCCACCGCCGAGGGACTGGCCGCGCTGCGGGACCAGGGCCGGCGCATCCTGCCCGCCCTGCTCGACGAGGAGGTCACCGCCGTCTACGCCGGGCTGCGCGCGGCCACCGGGCAGGAGGACTACCGCATCACCGCCCACCCCGGGCAGGCGTACGTCACCGTCGGCGGCATCCGCTCCACCGGCCTGACCGCCTCCCTGGCCATCGCCGCCCACGTCGCCGGCCTGCTGGCCGGCACCGGACTCGACCTCGGCCCCGTGCGGGAACCGGAGCCGGTCGCCATGCCGAACCTCGGCGAGGCCTTCCCGCGCCCCTACCAGCGGCCCGACCTCATCGCCGCCGACCCCGAGTACGGCACCCTCGTGTGCCACTGCGAGCGGGTCTCCCGCGGGGAGATCCGCGACGCCCTCGCCGGCCCGATCCCGCCCCGCACCCTGGCGGGCCTGCGCCGCCGCACCCGGGCCGGGGCCGGCCGCTGCCAGGGGTTCTACTGCGGGGCGGCGGTCCGGGAGTTGTTCGAGCGGGGGGCGAGACCATGACGGCCCCGCGGCGCGTGGACGTCCTCGTCGTCGGGGCCGGTCCCGCCGGACTCGCCGCCGCCGCCCGGCTGGCCGCCGCCGGTGCCGGACGCGTGGAGGTGCTGGAACGGGAGGCGGAGCCCGGCGGGGTGCCCCGGCACTGCATGCACGGAGGCTTCGGCACCTGGATCCGCCCGCTGACCGGACCCGCGTACGCCCGCCGGCTGACGGAGGCCGCCGAGCGCGCGGGCGCCACCGTCCGCACCCGCGTGACGGCGCTGGACTGGGCGCCGACGGGGCCCGTGCTCACCACCGTCGGCCCCGGCGGCCCGGAGACCGTCGAGGCCCGCGCGGTCGTCCTCGCCACCGGCGCCCGGGAACGCCCGCGCACCGCCCGGCTGGTGCCCGGCACCCGCCCCGCCGGCGTCTGCACCACCGGCGAACTCCAGCAGGCGGTCCACCTGTTCGGGCAGCACATCGGCACCCGCGCGGTCGTCGTCGGCGCGGCGGACGTCGGCTACGCGGCGGCCGGCACCGTGCGCGCGGCCGGCGCCCGGGTCGTCGCCCTGGTCACGGAGCACCCGCGGGCCCAGACCGGCCGCGCCCGCGCGCAGGCGGCCCGGCTGGGCCACGGCATCCCGCTGCTCACCGACACCACCGTCACCGAACTCCTCGGCCACGGACGGCTGTCCGGCGTCCGCGTCCGCCACCGCGACGGCCGTACGGCCGTCCTGCCCTGTGACACCGTGGTGTTCACCGGCGACTTCGTCCCCGACCAGGAACTGGCCCGGCGCGGCGGCCTCACCCTGGACCCGGGCACCCGCGGCCCCGCCGTCGGCGCCACCCCGCACACCTCGCGCCCCGGTGTCTTCGCCGCCGGCAACGTCCTGCACGCCGTGGAGCCCGCCGCTGCGGCGGCCCGCGAGGGCGTCCGGGCGGCCGGCGCGGTCCTGGACTTCCTGGCGGGCGCGCCCTGGCCGGACCCCGGCGTGCCCGTCACCGTCGAGGCACCGCTGCGCTGGATCGCCCCGAACCGCGTCACCCCGGCCGGCCCGCCGGCCCGTTACGTCCTGCGCACCGAGATCACCCTGCCCCGCCCGACCCTGTACGTCCACCAGGGCGCCCGCCTCCTCCACCGGGAGCGGCGCGGCACCGCGCTGCCCGACCGCACCCTGACCCTCACCGCCCGCTGGCACGACCGCGTCGACCCCGACGGCGGGGAGGTACGGGTGAGCACCGGCTGAGCGCGGGGCCGCCGGAGGACGAGCGGTTCACGGGTCCGCGAACGACCCGTGCCGTCCGGCGCCCGAGGCGAACCGGGCGGCGCCCTCGGCGCTGTCCGCCAGCACGCCCAGACCGTGCGTGAGTTCGCCGCGCAGCGCCGTGGCCTCGTCCCGCCCCTCCTGGTCCAGGACCGAGGCGCGGTCGCTGCGCAGGCAGGCCTGGGGGAAGCGGGCGATGGCCGCCGCGAGGGCCTCGGCCTCGGCGCGGGCCCGCCCGGTCGGGACCAGGCGGTCGGCGAGGCCCATCCCGTGGGCCTCGGGGGCGGGGACCGGGCGGCCGGTGAGGATCATGTCCAGGGCCCGGCCGGTGCCGATCAGCCGGGGCAGCCGTACCGTGCCGCCGTCGATCAGGGGCACGCCCCAGCGGCGGCAGAACACCCCGAACACCGCGTCCTCCTCCGCCACCCGCAGATCGCACCAGAGGGCGAGTTCCAGCCCGCCCGCGACCGCGTGCCCGGCCACCGCCGCGATCACCGGCTTGGACAGCCGCATCCGCGTCGGCCCCATCGGCCCGTCGCCGTCCGGCGCCACCCGGTTGCCGCGTGCCGTGCCGATCGCCTTCAGGTCCGCGCCCGCGCAGAAGGTGTCGCCCTCGCCCCACAGGACCGCCACCCGGGCGCTGTCGTCCGCCTCGAACGCCCGGAAGGCGGCGGCGAGTTCCGCGGCCGTCGGACCGTCCACCGCGTTGCGGGCCTCCGGCCGGGAGAGGACGACCGTGGTGACGTACTCCTTGCGCTCCACGCGGACCGGCACGGCGGGTGCTCCTTCTCGGCAGGCGGCTCGAAGGGCCACTGTGCCTCAGATGACCTTCATCCGCACCAGTGCGCCCAGCGTCAGCGCCCCCGGCACCAGCGGCAGCCACACGGTGATGATCCGGTAGGCCAGCACCACCGCGGTGGCCACCGC
>NZ_MUMF01000952.1 GCF_002155905.1 Streptomyces tricolor
CCTACCACCCCGCCGACCGCGAAGCCGTGGCCGACGTCTGTGTCCGCACCGCGCACAACGGAGGCGACTCCCGGGCGATCTACCCCGACCAGCGCCTCATGCCCTCGCTCTTCGCGGAGCCGTACTGCCACTTCGAGCCGGAGCTGGCCTTCGTCCTGGACGACGGCACGGGCCGGGCCGTGGGCTACATCGTCGGCACGGCCGACACCGGGCGCTTCGTCGAGAACTTCCGGCGGACCTGGATCCCGCGACTGGCCGGCCGCTACCCGGAGCCGGCCCTACCGCCCCGCACGCCCACCGAGGAGATGATCCGCCTCCTGCACCACCCGGAGCGGATGCTCGTCCCCGAACTCGCCGCCTACCCCGCCCACCTGCACATCGACCTGCTGCCGCCCTGGCAGGGGCGGGGCTACGGCCGCCGCTTGATGCGCACCTTCCTGGACGCCCTGCACGGACAGGGCGTCCAGGCGGTCCACCTCGGCATGGTCACCGTCAACACCGCCGCCCGCGCCTTCTACGACCGGGTCGGCTTCCACGAGATCCCGGTCGTGGACGCGGGCCCGCTCACCTACCTGGGCCGGGCCACGACGGCGGACCGACGGGGCGACGGGCTCAGGAGAGCATGAGGGTCTGCTTGGCCAGCTCGTACGCGGGCAGCATCTCCTCGTGCTCCTGGGTGTCCATCCCGCCGAGGTGCAGGACGACCGAGCCCTGGGGCGTGCTGACGGCGAGGGCGCGCTCCTTCTTCGTCTCCTCCAGGAGCTTGCTCGTGTACAGGTACTCCACCTCGACGGCGTCGAGGCCGCCGCCGGTCCTGACGGAGCGGTACTTCTCCTTGCTGACGTTGTCCTCGGCGGCGACGAAGGCGCGCAGCACGCTGTCCGCCGAGGCCGTGCCGGGCTCGCCGGGCTTGCCCGTCCACACGCGCAGGAAGCCGATGTTGCCGGCCGGCTTGGCGTCGATCTCGCAGGCCGCGGTGACCGGCCCCTGCCGCAGGAACGCCTCGGCGAGCGCCCCGCTCAGGTCGCCGTCCTCGCTCTTCGACGCCTTGGCCAGCTCCTTCTCGGCGTCGACGGACTTGGCCCTCCAGCGCTTGGCGACGTGGAAGCTGACGGGCAGTTCGCAGGCCGAACCGGCCCCGCCGATCCGGGCGCCGGCCGGCGCCCG
>NZ_MUMF01000953.1:0-694 GCF_002155905.1 Streptomyces tricolor
CCGACGAGGGGCGGCTGACGGCGCTCGCCGAGCGGGCGGAGGCCCTCGGGGCGCCGCTGGTCACCGAGCACATCGCCTTCGTCCGGGCGGGCGGCGCGCTCACCGCCTCCCCGCGGCTGGAGGCCGGCCATCTGCTGCCCGTGCCGCGCACCCGGGACGCGCTGGACGTGCTGTGCGAGAACGTCCGCATCGCCCAGGACGCGCTGCCGGTGCCGCTGGCGCTGGAGAACATCGCCGCGCTGTTCTCCTGGCCGGACGAGGAACTGACGGAGGGGCAGTTCCTGTCCGAGCTGGTCGAGCGGACCGGCGTACGGCTGCTGATCGACGTCGCCAACCTGCACACCAACCACGTCAACCGGGGCGAGGACCCGGCCGAGGCCCTGGCCGCGCTGCCGCTGGAGGCGCTCGCCTACGTCCATGTCGCGGGCGGCTTCGAGCGCGACGGCGTCTGGCACGACAGCCACGCCCACCCCGTGCCGCGCCCGGTCCTCGACATCCTGACCGGCCTGGCCGCCCGCGTCGCACCGCCCGGCGTACTCCTGGAACGGGACGAGAACTTCCCCGACCCCGCCGAGCTGGTGCGCGAGTTGACCGCGATCCGGGGAGCCGTGGCGGCCGGCCGGTCGCACGCGGCACGCGGTACGGCGGCCAGGGGTACGGCGGTGGCGGGCGCCGCCGGGGCCGGGGGTGTCGG
>NZ_MUMF01000953.1:790-941 GCF_002155905.1 Streptomyces tricolor
GGTGGCGCCCGAGCTGCCGCTGATCCTGGGGGCGGGGTACCGGGAGGCGTTCCTGGCGTACGCCCGGCAGCGTCCGATGCGGGGCGGGTACCGGCAGGACGCCCTGGACTTCGCCGGGCACCTGCTGAAGCTGGGCCGGCCGGCGGAGCCG
>NZ_MUMF01000954.1 GCF_002155905.1 Streptomyces tricolor
CCCACGGCCCGTACCCCCGCGACCGACCCCGACGGCCCCGGCACCCTCCGCCAGGGCGACACCGGTCCCGAGGTCACCGGCCTCCAGCAGCGCCTGCTGCGCATCCCGGACGTCTACCGCGACGGCTCCACCCACGGCACCTACGACGCCGCCCTCACCGAGGCCGTGGCCCGCTTCCAGCTCTGGTACGGCATCAGCGGCGACGAGACGGGGGTCTACGGCGACGACACGCGCCGTGCGCTGGAGTCCCGCACCGGCTTCGGCGACGATGCATGAGCGGCCGGGACCGAGCGGCGGCGGACGGGAGTGGAGCGGTATGGCGGACGAGAGCGGCACGCGCGGCCGGACGGCGGACCTGAGCGCCTTCTTCGACCGGCTGGACCCGGACATGTGCGTGGTCACCGCGGTGGCGAGCGGGGAGTGCGCCGGCTGTCTGGTCGGCTTCGCCTCGCAGTGCTCCATCCAGCCGCCGCGGTTCGCCGTGTGGCTGTCCAAGGCCAACCGCACCTACCGGGTCGCCCGCGCCGCCCAGCACCTGGCCGTGCATCTGCTCACCCGTGACCAGCGCGACCTGGCGGAACTCCTCGGCGGCGAGACGGGCGACGAGACCGACAAGTTCGCCCGGCTCGCCTGGCGGGAGGGGCACGGCGGCGCCGTCGTCCTGGCGGACGCGGCGGCCTGGTTCGTCGGCACCATCCTGCACCGCACCGACGGCGGCGACCACGTGGGCTTCGTGCTCGACCCGGTCCAGTGGGGCGAGGGG
>NZ_MUMF01000955.1:0-783 GCF_002155905.1 Streptomyces tricolor
TGCCGGCGTCGGTGCACAGGCCCCGCCCACCGGTGTGGCTCAGCCCGGCCAGTCTCGTGCCGTCGGGGCAGGCGGCCTTGTGCGCCCCCGGGTCCCAGTCCCCCGTGGCCCGCACCCGCAGCGACGCCACCGCGTCGCCGTGATCGGTGCTGAGCATCCGCCAGAGCACAGCGGACGGCACGGGCCCGGTCCTGCCCGGCGCGGTCATCAGGCGCTGCCATGCGGTGGCGCGCCAGTCACCGGGGTCGAGGATGCCGGAGCGGTGCCCCGCGTCGTCGTAGCGCAGCAGCGCCCAGTCGTCGTGGCCCGCGAAACCGACCAGCGGCCA
Organism: Streptomyces tricolor; assembly: GCF_002155905.1. GTDB lineage: Bacteria > Actinomycetota > Actinomycetes > Streptomycetales > Streptomycetaceae > Streptomyces > Streptomyces tricolor. Next base: position 329 of record NZ_MUMF01000955.1, read on the forward strand.
GAACGCGACGTCGGCGTCGTGGTCGGCGAAGTAGTCGGTGACATGGCCGAACCAGGCCCGGGCCGCCGGGTTCGTCTCGCCGGAACCGATGCCGAACTCGCTCACCCACACGGGCGCGGTGTGGTGCCGGCCGTTCTCCGTCACGAAGAAGGCCTCGTCGTCCAGGGCCCCGGCCAGCTCAGCGGGGGAGAGGTCCTGGTAGCGGGGGTCGTGGGTCTCGCCGATGCCGGTGGCGCCGCTGTGGTGCGGGCCGGTGTAGCCGTAGAAGTGGGCGGAGTAGACGAGCTTGCGGGCGTCCACGAGGGTGTGCGAGAGGGTGCGGGCGGGGCTGAGCACCGGCCGGCCGTGCGGGAGCCCGTCGACGGGCACGCCGGTCCAGTTGATGCCCTCGATCACGATGAGGAGCCGCGGGTCGGCCTCGGTGAGGATGCGGTCGGCGGCGAGCTGGGCCGCGG
>NZ_MUMF01000955.1:812-1087 GCF_002155905.1 Streptomyces tricolor
TCCACCGCTCGTTGCCGTCGACGCCGCAGCACCACCGGCTGGTGTTCGTGTGGTTGTTGAGGACCACGGCGAACCCGTTCCGGCTCAGCGCGTCCACGACGGCGTCGTAGACCGCCAGCGGTGTCCGGCCGCGCAGCGCGGGATTGGCCGCCACGGCGCTGTCGGGCACGGGTGCCGTGCTGTGGATCATCTCGTTGGAGAACGGCAGCCGGATGGTGTTGAGCCCCAAACGGTGGAAATCCTCCAGCAGTTGCGGCAGCGGGGCGCGGTCCAGG
>NZ_MUMF01000956.1 GCF_002155905.1 Streptomyces tricolor
CGGCCGCGCCGGGCCGCCCCATCAGCGCCAGCACCGCGCCGCAGCCGTGCCGGGCGCGGGCGGCGGTCACCGAGCCGGGGTCGCCGCCGTGGGCCGCGGCCGCCTCCCGCTCGGCGTTCTCGTAGGCCTGGAGCGCCTCCATCAGCACCGGCGCGCCCGCGTGGTACCAGCCCTCCAGCCGCACCCGGCCCAGCTGGAGCCACACCTCGGCCCGGACGGCCGCGTCGGTCGCCGCGCGGACCGCCTGGCCGAGCAGGTGCCGGCTCTCGAACAGGTCGGGCAGGAAACCGAGGTGGCGGAAGCGCTGGGCGAGCGCGCTGCCGACCAGGCCCTGGAGCCGGCCGCGGTGCGCGGACCGGGCGGGCAGCGACTTCAGGGCCTCGCGCAGCACGTACTCGGCCCGGTCCACCACGCCGGCTCCGTCGCCGGAGGAGGCGCGCCGGAGCAGCGACTCGCCCCAGGCGGTGAGGAGCCGGACGCGCTCGGGGCCGTCGGCGGGGGCGAGCAGC
>NZ_MUMF01000957.1:0-441 GCF_002155905.1 Streptomyces tricolor
CCGTCCCCCCGCCCCCCGCACCGCCCTCGGCGGGGGACCTCGGGCGGCGCCGCCTGACCGACCAGGCCCGGGCCTACGGCTTCCTCCTCGGCGGGCTGCTCTGCTTCGCCCTGTTCTCCTGGTACCCGGCGATCCGCGCGGTCGTCATCGCCTTCCAGACGTACACCCCGGGCTCCCCGCCCCAGTGGGCCGGCACCGCCAACTTCACCCGGGTCCTGCACGACCCCGAGTTCACGGCCGCCTGGCGCAACACCCTCGCCTTCACCCTGCTGGCCCTCCTCATCGGCTTCGCGATCCCCTTCGTCCTCGCCCTCGTCCTCAACGAGCTGCGGCACGCCAGGGCCTTCTTCCGGGTCGCGGTCTACCTGCCGGTGATGATCCCGCCGGTGGTCAGCGCCCTGCTGTGGAAGTGGTTCTACGACCCCGGCGCCGGCCTCGCCA
>NZ_MUMF01000957.1:514-946 GCF_002155905.1 Streptomyces tricolor
GAGCTGTACGAGGCGGCCGAACTGGACGGCGCGAACCTCCTCCAGCGCGTCCGGCACGTCACGATCCCGCAGACACGGTTCGTCATCCTGATGCTGATGCTCCTTCAGATCATCGCCACCATGCAGGTGTTCACCGAACCGTTCGTCATCACCGGCGGCGGCCCGGAGGACGCCACCGTCACCGTCCTGTACCTCATCTACAAATACGCCTTCCTCTACAACGACTTCGGCGGCGCCTGCGCCCTCAGCGTCCTGCTCCTGCTGCTGCTCGGCGCCTTCTCCGCCCTCTACCTGCGGCTCACCCGCTCCGAGGGGGACGTATGAGCGGCACCCGCACCCTGATCTCCCCGGCCGCCCTCGCCCGCCCGCGCGGAAAGGCCCTCTACTGGACGGTGTTCACGGCCGTCGTCGTCCTCTTCGCGCTCGCCTTCC
>NZ_MUMF01000958.1 GCF_002155905.1 Streptomyces tricolor
TCGCCGCGCGCGGCGAAGACCTGGTCGTTGAGCAGCCGGTAACGGGGATTCTCCGACAGGGCCCCCTCCCCGATGTCCTCCTGCCGCAGCGTGGGCAGGATGCCGACCATGAGCAGGCGGGCGCCGACCGACCGGGCCCGCAGGTCGGCGTGGTTCAGCGCGGCCCGGATCTCCGACTCCCAGGAGTCCGGGCCGCCCGCCGTCAGCCGCCGGGGCGGGACGTTGATCTCCAGGTTGAACCGGCCCAGCTCGGTGGACCAGGCGGGGTCGGAGATCGCCTCCAGCACATCGCTGTTGCGCATCGCCGGTTCGGCGTCGTCGTCCACCAGGTTCAGCTCGATCTCCAGGCCGACCTGGGGCCGCTCCGACTCGAACCGTGCCTCGCGCAGCATCTGCGCCAACGCGTCCAGGCACTCGTGCATCTTGATCCGGTACCGGCGGCGGTCCTCGCGGGTGAAGACGAGCGCCGGGACGTCACGCCCCATCGGGCCTCCAGGTCCCCTGGTCGGACACCTCTCCTCCCAGCGTCGCACCAGCCCACGACCGGCACCAAGCCGACGGCCGCGCCGCGGACCGGGGAGCCAGGAGACGACGGCGGGCCGTGGCGGGGACGACCGGTCCGCAGGCTCCCACCGACCCCCGAAAGGCTTCCGTGACCATGATCCGCCCCGCTCGTCGGCGCATCGACAGTGTCCTGCGGCGGGCCGGTCGGCCAGCCGGTCCTGCGGGCCGCGCCCCCGTAGAAGCCGATCCCTTCCGAGCGGGGCGCCGGCGGAGCGTCCGGGCCGCTGCCCGAGGCCGCATACGGCAAGCGCGTGCTGCCGCCAACGGCAGGAGAGCCGCCGACGCCGAGTTGGCCGGATCTGGTCATCGACTCAGACCTTGACGGGCAGCAAAACTAGGGCACGGAGTCCAGCATGGACACGGAGGGGGAAACGACATGAGCAAGTGGCTGCGCAGTGTCGCTGTTGCCGCAGGAGCAGCGGGGCTGATCGCCGTACCGTTCGCGACAGCTGTCCCGGCGGCGGCCGCTCCCGGGCCTGCTTCGACGCCGGCCACGGCCCTCAGCTGCAGTCACGCGTACAGCAACAAGAGCAGCGGCACGGCGCGGCTGATCGGCAACGGCGTCAACGTCCGCACGGGCCCGCACACCACCTGCGCCTCCACCGGCCAGCTGAACTACGGCGACGGCGTCTATCTGCACTGCTGGACCACGGGGACGTCCGTGAGCGGAGTCAGTACCTGGTGGCACATCCGGGTGAACGGCACCTCCTGGAACGGGTGGATCGCTCACTACTACCTCGACCCCTCGGACTCGCCGACCAGCGGCAACAAGTGCTGATCGGTCGACAGCCGCCCCACAGCCCTGCGCATGGCGGTACCACTGATCCGAGGCCGGCCCCACCTGGTGCCCGGCCTGGCCGGTGGAAGGGCAGCGCTGCTTCCGGAACAAGCCGCGCGGTCGTGCGGGTCTCCATCGGGCTCGGCGGGGACCCGGCCGGCAAGGAGCGTCGGCCAGCAGCTGAGACCAGTGGTGTGCGGCGCTGACCCGGCAGACGTGCCGAGCGATCTCCCCTGTGTCGAGGCTCCACAGCCGTCGCTCGAAGCCCGCGGCGGCGAGACTCGCGAGCGTACGGTCGCCGCTTCCGGTGATCAGGGTCTCGCCGTCGGCGCTGAAGGCGAGGGCGGAGACCGAGTCACTGCGGCCGGTCAGCACAGCCGTCGACCGCCACGTACTCGTCCCCACAACTCGCGCGAGACGGCGATGTCGCGCTGCGCGTCGGCGATCCGTCGCGCCCGCACTGCCCGGACTGCGGTGGCGGTGGCGACCAGGAGCAGTACGGTCAGCAACGCCACGGCCTGACGCCGTAGCCGTGCACGTCGTCGGACCGCCGCTTCCTCTGCTGCGCGCGCGGCCACGCCGGCATCGAGGAAGGCCGATTCCAGGTCGGTCGGTGACGGTCGGTCCAGGCCGGTGGCGAGGGTCAGGCGGACGCCGCGGTGCAGTGCCCCGCCATCGCGTGGCAGCAACTGGACCGCGATGGCGGGGCACTGCACCGCG
>NZ_MUMF01000959.1 GCF_002155905.1 Streptomyces tricolor
CTGGCTGGTCACCCGGTACGCCGATGCCCGCCAGGCCCTGGCCGACCAGCGGCTGAGCAAGAACCCGGCGCATCACGACGAGCCGGCGCACGCCAAGGGCAAGACGGGCATTCCGGGCGAGCGCAAGGCGGATCTGATGACGCATCTGCTGAACATCGACCCGCCGGACCACACCCGGCTCAGAAGGCTGGTGAGCAAGGCGTTCACCCCGCGCCGGGTCGCCGAGTTCGCACCCCGGGTGCAGGAACTGACCGACCAGCTCATCGACCGGTTCGCCGAGCGCGGATCCGCCGACCTCATCCACGAGTTCGCCTTCCCGCTGCCCATCTACGCCATCTGCGACCTGCTCGGCGTCCCGCGCGAGGACCAGGACGACTTCCGCGACTGGGCCGGCATGATGATCCGGCACGGCGGAGGCCCCCGGGGCGGGGTCGCCCGGTCGGTGAAGAAGATGCGCGGCTACCTCGCCGAGCTGATCCACAAGAAGCGCGAGGCGCTCCCGCCCGCGCCCACGCCCGGCGAGGACCTGATCT
>NZ_MUMF01000960.1 GCF_002155905.1 Streptomyces tricolor
GCCGGGCGCCGAGGGCCTGCTCGGACTCGCCGCGTGCTGGCGGGTGGCCGTCGACCAGGGCGCCGGACTCGCCGCCGGCCTGGACCGGCTCGAAGGGGCCCTGCGCGCCGAGCGCGACCAGCGGGCCGACCTGCGCGCGCAGCTGTCGGGCGCCCGGGCCACCGCGGTGCTGCTCGCCGCACTGCCCGCGCTCGGCCTGCTCCTCGGCACCGCCATGGGCGCCGACCCGCTGCGGGTCCTGCTGCACAGCGGAGCCGGCCTCGCCTGCCTGACGGCCGGCGCGGTGCTCGAGGCGGCGGGGCTGTGGTGGGCGGCGCGGATCGTGCGGCGGGCGGAGGCGGCGTGAGGCGCGTGGGGTGTGCGGTGCGGGCCCGAAGGACGGGGCTCCGAGGGTGGGGAGAGGAGCGGGCGGTATGAGTGCGGAGGTCGTCCACAGGCTGGGGATGGCGGTGGCTGTGGTGCTTGCCCTCGGCTGGGGTGCCCGGCGGGTGGCGTCGGCACGGCGGCGGCGGTGGGCGCGGCGCCGGGTGGCCGAGCTGCTGGAAGTCGAAGTGCAGCCGCGCAGAGCCCCGTTGGTGATCCCGGGCGCGGTACGGCGGTGGCTGCCTCCGGCCGGAGCGGCGTGCGGTGTGTGGGTGCTGGTGGGGGGCGTCGTCGGCATCTTGCTGGGGCTGGGCGTCGGCGTCGCGCTCTCGCGGTGGCAGGGCCGCCAGGCGTCCGCCGGCGGCAAGGAGGCGACCGACGCCGCCGGCGCCGCGCGCCAACTCCCGCTCGCCGCCGACCTGCTGGCCGCCTGCATCACGGCCGGCGCCGGTCCGGTGATCGCCGCCCAGGCGGTGGGGGAGGCCCTCGGCGGCCTCGTCGGGCAGGCGCTGGCGCGGGGCGCGGCGGAGGTGCGGCTCGGCGGTGAACCGGCGGACGCCTGGCGGAGCTTGGCGGCGCTGCCCGGCGCGGGGGTGCTGGCCCGGCTGCTGGAGCGGGCCGACGAGTCCGGGCTGCCCGCGGCCGGCCCGGTCACCCGTCTCGCGGCGGACGCGCGCGCGGAGTGGGGCCGTACGGCGACGGTCCGGGCACGCCGGGCGGCCGTACTGATCTCCGCGCCGGTCGGCCTGTGCTTCCTGCCCGCGTTCATCGCCGTCGGGGTGCTGCCCGTCGTGATCGGACTGGCGGGCGAGGTCATGGGAGGGAGGTGAGCGGGACGAGAGCGGATCGGCACACAGACGTCAGGTAAGCGCCGGAAAAGACAACGGATCAGGACCACACGGGGTTGAAATGTTCAGCAAACTCACCAAACTCAGCAAGCTCAGGAAAGCGGCCGTTCGGTTGCGCGGGGCGTGCCGCCAGGACGCCGGAATGGTGACGTCCGAGTACGCCATGGGGATCATCGCGGCCGTCGCGTTCGCGGTGGTGCTCTACAAGGTCGTCTCCAGCGGCCAGGTGCAGGCGGAACTGGGGGCGATCGTGAAGAGGGCGCTCAGTGCGCGGATGTGAGCGGGGCGGGGACCGGGGGTTCGTGACCGCGGAGGCGGCCGTGGTGCTGTCCGTGCTGGTGGCGTTCACGATGGCGCTGGTCTGGGGGCTGCTCCTGGTGGCGGCGCAGATCGAGTGTGTGGACGCGGCCCGCGCGGGCGCCCGGGCCGCCGCCCGGCAGGATCCCGCCGACGCGGTGGTGACGGTGACCCGGGAAGCGGCACCGCCGGGAGCGCGGGTGACCGTGGCACGCGAGGGCGACCGGGTCCGGGTGACGGTGGTGGCCGAGCCGCCGCTGCTGAGCGGGTTGCCGTTCGAGGTACGGGAGGAGGCGGTGGCGCTCGCCGAGGAGACGGTGGGGCAGGCACCGGGTGCTGGGGAGGGGGAGCCGTGAACCGTGGGGGTGAGCTGGGGTCGGCCCCTGGCGGGTGGTGGACCCGGCGGCACGGCCGCGGAGAGGAGGGCGTGCGGGCCCGGCATCGGGTCCGTGGCCGTCCGCGTCGGTGGTGGAACGGCAGGAAGGGCCCTGGTGAGGCGGCGATCAGGGGGCGTGGGTGCCTGGGGCGGCGGCCGGACGCCGACCGGGGGTCCGCCACCGTCTGGAGTCTGGGGGCGATCGCCGTGCTGTGCGTGGTGTTCGGTGCCGTCCTGGCGCTCGGGCAGGCCGTCGTCGTACGGCACAGGGCGGCCGGCGGTGCCGATCTGGCCGCGCTCGCGGCGGCGGACCACTGGTCCGAGGGCGGCGCGGCGGCCTGCACCCGGGCCGAGCGGCTGGCGGCGGCGCAGGGGGTGCGGTTGGTGCGGTGCGCGATCGTGGGCGACACCTCGGACGTGACGGCGGCCGCGGGGCGGGGACCGTTCGCGGCGGAGGTCAGGGCGAGAGCGGGGCCGCCGGGGCCGGTGGCGCCTGCCGCGCCGGACGGGGCCGGGTCGGTGCCGCCTGCCGTCGCTCCGGGCAGGGCCGGGAATGCGCTGCCTGCCGCTCCGGGCGCGCCCGACGCCCCCCTGCCGCCCGCCGCGCCGGACAGCGCCGGGGCCGTGTCGGTTGCCGCTCCGGACGGGGCCGACGCCCTCGTGCCGGGTCGTGCAGGACGATGGCGCGGTCGCTGAGCAGCCGCTCTCGTTCGTCACGGCTCAGGGACGGCTTCCAGCCCCCGGCTCGCCGCACTGTCGGCTGTCCCTCTGCCCCTGTGCCCCTCAGCCTCGTGCCC
>NZ_MUMF01000961.1 GCF_002155905.1 Streptomyces tricolor
GGTGAACAGCGTGCAGGACTACTGGCGGCAGGAGTTCCGGCGGCGGGGGCGGTCGTACAGCCCCTCGCCGACGGTGTTCTTCGGCGGCCGGGTCGGTACGGCGTGCGGGACGGCGACCTCGGCGGTGGGGCCGTTCTACTGCCCCGGGGACCGCAGGGTCTATCTGGACCTGGGTTTCTTCGGCGAGCTGCGGACCCGGTTCGGCGCCTCCGGCGGCCCCTTCGCGCAGGCCTACGTGGTGGCGCACGAGTACGGGCATCACGTGCAGGACCTGCTCGGCGTGCTCGGCCGGTCCCAGGACGGCCCGGCCGGCGCGGACAGCGCCTCGGTGCGCACGGAGCTTCAGGCGGACTGCTACGCGGGCGTCTGGGCGCGGCACGCGACGAGCACGCCCGACGAGTCGACCGGGCGCCCGCTGGTCACCCGTCTGACGGCCGCCGACATCAGGGACGGCCTGGACGCCGCCGCGGCCGTGGGCGACGACCGGATCCAGGAGCGGTTCCAGGGGCGGGTGACGCCGGAGACCTGGACGCACGGGTCGGCGCGGCAGCGGCAGCAGTGGTTCGAGCAGGGGTACCGGACCGGCGACATGGGGCGGTGCGACACCTTCCGCTGAGGCGTTGTCGGTGCCGCCTGCGAGACTTTCGGAACACGGCGGAACCGATGCGCGAAGGAGTGATCGGCATGGCAGGCACGGGCGGCGGCGCACGGCCGAGCATCTACCCCACGCTGCTGTACGCGGACGCCAGGGCGGCGATCAGGCAGCTCACGGAGGGCCTGGGCTTCACCGAGCTGTCGGTGTACGAGACGGAGGACGGCACGGTGATGCACGCCGAGCTGGTCCAGGGCGGCGGCGCGGTGATGATCGGCTCCAAGGGCCGCGGCGGCCTCTTCGACGCGGCGATGAAGGACGCCGGACCCGCCGGGGTGTACGTCGTGGTGGACGACGTGGACGCGCACCACCAGCGGGCCGTGGAGCACGGGGTGGAGATCCTGATGCCCCCGACGGACCAGGACTACGGCTCGCGGGACTACATGGCCCGGGACGCCGAGGGGAACATCTGGAGCTTCGGGACGTACGCCCCCGAGATCGGCGTCTGAGCCGCTCCCCCGCCGCTCATCCCCCGGTGTGCACCTGGAACGCGGCCCGGCGCACGGCCTTGGCCAGCGCCGGGTCGGGGTGGGCGGCGGCGAGCGCGACCAGGACCTGCACGGTGCGCGGGTGGCCGACGGCGCGGACCTCGTCCAGCAGCTGGGGCACGGAGGGCTGCACCGCGGACTCCAGGTGCCGGACCAGCATCGGCGCCTCGCCGTGGTCGGCGACGGCGGCGGCGGTGTCCACCCACAGCCAGGTGGCCTCCTCCCGGGTGAGCACCTGGTGGGCGTCCTCCGGGTCGACGCCGTCGTGCTCGGCGAGCCACAGCAGCGCGTACGGCCGCAGGGCCGGCTCATCGACGACGGCCCGTACGTCGGGTTCGGCGGGCGCGCCGACGACGCGCAGCGCCTCGAAGGCCAGGCCGCGCAGCAGGGCGTCGTCGCCGCGGGCGGCGCCGATCAGCTCGGTGACGGCGCTGCCGACGGGGCGGGCGGCGAGCCAGGCGCGGTACTCGGCGCGGGCCGCGTTGGGGCGGAGCTGCGCGCAGCCGCGGAGCATGTCCTCGGCGGACTGCTCGATGTTGCCGGCGGGGCTCTGCGCGGCCACGCAGATCTGCTCCAGCTTGACCCACACCGCCCAGCTGCCCAGCGGGGTGAGCGTGGCCTGGCCGTCGCCGTAGGTGAGGGCGCCGACGGAGGCCAGGGCGCGCAGCGCCCAGTCGAGCAGCGGGGCGAGCGGGGTGTCCGCGGCGGGTGCCGGGTCCACCGGGTCCGGGGATCCGGCGGGCTGCCCGGTGCCGGGCTCGTAGGAGACCTCGCAGCGTTCGGTGCGCAGTTCGGTGACCCGCTGCTGGAGCAGGTCGAGCAGCTGCTCGACCGGGACCGGGCCGGCGGACAGCTGGAGGAAGGAGAGCACCTGGGGCATGGCCGAGACGACCTCGGCGACGGCGGCCGGTTCGTGCCCGTCGGGTTCCGGGCAGGCGAGCGACCAGGCGTCGAAGAGGGCGACCCAGCCGCGCAGCACGGCACTGTCGTCGCGGTCCCAGGCGCGCAGCCGCCAGCCGGGGCGCGCGCTGTCGCCGTGCACCTCGACGAGTCCGGCGAGGCGGGCGGTGTCCCAGTCGGCGCGGACCTGAGCGGTGCTCAGGCCCAGTTCCGCGGCGGCGCGTTCGGCGGTGGCGGCGGAGAGCGTGGCCTTGCCGTCGGTGGTGGCGCCGGCGCGGCCGGGGCCGAGCGCGGCATCGGCCCAGCGGGCGACGCGGGCCGCGCCGG
>NZ_MUMF01000096.1 GCF_002155905.1 Streptomyces tricolor
GACACACCCGGCAACCCGGCGGCCCGCCGACGCTGCACCACCGCGTCCACATACGCGTTCGCCGCAGCGTAGTTCCCCTGCCCCGCCGACCCGAACACCCCGGCAGCCGACGAGAACACCACGAACGCACCCAACCCCGGCACCAGCTCACGCGTCAGCTCGTCCAGGTGCGTCACAGCAGAAACCTTCGGCGCGAACACCCCGGCCAACCGCTCCGACGTCAACGCACCGATCACACCGTCGTCCAGAACACCGGCCGTGTGCACCACACCCGACAACACCCGCTCCGCCGACACCGAGGCCAACAACCCCGCCACCGACGCCCGGTCCGACACATCACACGCCACCACCGACACCGACTCCGCACCCAGCCCGGCCAGCTCGCCCGTCAGCTCCCCGGCACCCTCGGCCGCCGAACCCCGCCGACTCACCAGCACCAGATGCCGCACCCCGTGCCGCACCACCAAGTGCCGGGCCACCAACGCACCCAGCACGCCCGTGCCGCCCGTGACCAGCACCGCACCCGCCGGATCGAACGCGGGGCTTGCGTCACGGTCGTGGCCGGCGGGCGCGGTCGCGCGGGCGAGCCTCGGCACGAACAGGCGGCTGCCGCGGACGGCGACCTGCGGTTCACCGGTGGCCAGCACGGCGGCGAGCTGCGATTCGACATCGGAGGCGGTGGCATCCGTGTCCAGCAGGACGATCCGGTCGGGGTTCTCCGCCTGGGCGACCCGGACCAGGCCCCACACGGCCGCGGCGGCCGGGTCGGTCACCGTCTGCTCGCCGTCGGCGGGCACGGCGCCCCGGGTG
>NZ_MUMF01000962.1 GCF_002155905.1 Streptomyces tricolor
GTCGTACGCCACCGCTCGTACCCAGCCGGCCGGATCCCGGTCCCGGGCCACCTCGGGCCAGCGCTGCCAGGCCAGCTGGAAGGCCCGCTCCACGGACTCGCGGGCCAGCTCCCGGCGCCCGGTGAGCAGATAGGTCTGGCGTACGAGGGCGGGGGCGCAGAAGGCGTACAGCGCGTCGAAGGCCTGAGCGGGCGTCAGGGCGGGGGTCTGTCCGGCCGTCAGACCGGCGTCGTCGGACGGTTCCTGAGGGGCCGTCGGCTCGGGGCTCTGCGTCGTCACCATGCACCCTTCCGTACGAAAAAGAACATAAACACATATTGGGCGACACATCGGAGGTTCGCCTGTTACGACGGGAAAGCGCGTGTCGTTGGGAGCATGGCGTGCGTGATCCAGATGACCGCTCGCCGCTCGTCGTTGTCGCCCCTGCGCTCCCGGATGCGCGACCGCTCGCCCGGTTTCGCCGCGAGCCTGCTGGGCGGTGCCGTCGCGGCCGGGCTGGGCCTCGGTTCGTTCGCGGTGCTCGTGATGATGCTGTGGGTCAGCTCGCCGTACCCGGACAGCGGGCCGGGCGGCGCCCTGCACATCGCCGCCGCCCTGTGGCTGCTCGCGCACGGCGTGGAGCTGGTCCGCACCGACACGCTCTCCGGCGCGCCGATGCCCGTCGGCCTCACCCCGCTGCTGCTGCTCGCTCTGCCGCTGTGGCTGGTGTACCGGGCGGCGCGGGACGCCACCGACGCCTCCGCCGAGCCGGACGGCCCGCCGCCGGTACGGGCGCGCACCGCGTGGACGGGCGTGGTCCTCGGCTATCTGGGGGTGGGCGCCGCCGCGGCGCTGTACTGCGCCGACGGCCAACTGCGCCCGCAGTGGGTCTGGGTGACGGTGTGTCTGCCGCTCCTCGCGGCGAGCGCGGCCGGTGCCGGAGTCTGGTCGGCGTACGGCCGTCCGCACGGCGGGCACCCGCCCGCCCGGGGGGAACCGGGCGCCCGCGGCACCGCGCGGAGCGGGCCGGCGGTGCTGCCGGGGCCGGTGCGCCGGCTGCTCGGCACGGACGCGCGGGCACGGCTGGGCACGGCCGTACGCGCCGCCGGCGCCGCGACGACCGTGCTCTTCGGCGGCGGCGCGCTGCTGGTCGGGGTGTCCCTGGTGTGGCACGGCGAGCCGGCGCGGGCGTCCTTCCTCCAGCTGACGGAGGGCTGGACGGGACGGTTCGCGGTGCTGCTGCTCGGCATCGCCCTGGTGCCCAACGCGGCGGTGTGGGCCGCGTCCTACGCGCTCGGCCCCGGCTTCGTCCTCGGCACCGGACACCTGGTCCACCCGTTCGCCTCCGACCCCGCCCCGCTGCTGCCGCCGTTCCCGCTGCTGGCCGCGGTGCCGGGCCCCGGAGCCGGTTCGTCGCAGAACTGGGTGGTGGGCCTGGTGCCGGCGCTGGCCGGGATGACGGCGGGGTGGTTCGTGGCGCGCGCGGCCGTGCGGCGCCCGGAGTCCGGCGCCCCGCCCCGGGCCCGCTGGTCGGCGGGCCGCACCGCCGGGGTGGTCCTGTGGACGGCGCTGTGCTGCGCGGCGTTGCTCGCCCTCCTCGCCGAGC
>NZ_MUMF01000963.1 GCF_002155905.1 Streptomyces tricolor
GGGCAGCTCGGCCACCCGGACACGGCCGTCCTCGTCACGGCCGGAGAACCGCAGCCCGTGGGCGCGGAGCGTGTCGAGGTGGCGCGAGGGGCCGTAGGCGCAGAAGTACCGCTCCACCGTGCGCGCCGAGCCGATCACGGACGCGGCCAGCGAGCCGGGCTCGATCGTCACCGCGGCCTCGTGGCCCACCAGCGAGCAGGCCAGCGCCTCGATGAGCGGGTCCGTCGCGTCCGGGTCGTTCTCGGCGTGCGCGGCGCGGGTCAGCCCGCACACGTTCCGCGCGTACTCCAGCAGCGTGTGCTGGAAGCCGCCGCACGTACCCAGGAACGGGATGCCCTCCTCGCGCGCCGTGCGCACCGCCGCGAGGACGCCCGCCTCGCTGCGGTACGGGCTGCCCGGAAGCACCCACACGGCGTCGAACCCGCGCACCGCGCCCTCGGCCTCGGCGTCCTGCGAGGAGATCCAGTACGCGTCCAGGACCAGCCGGTCGCGGGCGGCCAGCGCCTCCAGCAGCAGCGGGACGCGGGTGTGGGAGACAACGTGCGGGGAGCGGTCGCCGACGAGGGCGAGGGTGGCGGTGTTCGTCATGCCCACCATCCTCGGTACGCGGTGTCATTCACGTCCAACGATGGTTTCTGTACGCTCGATAAGCGTTGCTGATGGGGTGGGATGCTGGGCGGCATGCACCCGCACCTGCTCCGCACCTACGTCACCGTGGCGCGTCTCGCCTCCTTCTCGGAGGCCGCGCGCGAGCTGGGCTACACCCAGTCCGCGGTCTCCCAGCACATCGCCGCCCTCGAACAGGACCTGGGCGCGCCGCTGCTGACGCGCCGGCCGGTCGCGCCCACCGCGGCGGGCGAGCGGCTGCTGGAGCACGCGGGTCCGCTGCTGCTGCGGCTCGACGCGGCCCGCGCCGACATCCTCCGCATGGCCGCCGCCCCCCAGCACGGCCTGACCCTCGTCACCACCGCGACCGCGCTCGGCCCCGCCGTCCTCGGCGCGCTCCCGCCGGCCGGCGTCACCCTGCGCGTCCTCACCCGAGCGGAGATCCCCGCCGCCGTCGCCACCGGCACCGCCGACCTCGGCCTCGTCGACGGGCTGGCCGCGCCGAGCGATCCGCTGCGGCTGCCCGACGTGGCACCGCTGACCGCGCGCGGCGTCGCGGAGGAGCCCGTGAGCGTCCTGCTGCCCGCCGGACACCCCCTCGCCGGCCGCCCCGGCCTGCGCCTCGGCGACCTCCGCGACGCCCGCTGGCTCGACGCGCCCGACGCGGGGCTCCCGCTCGCGCAGCTGCGTGCCGCGACCGCGGGCGGCGGCGCCTTCCGGCCCGCCCTGCGCTACGAGGGCACCGACGTGCGCACCCTCACCACGCTCACGGCGGCCGGCCACGGACTGACCCTGCTGCCCCGCTCGGCGGCCACGGCCGTCCCCGGCACGGCCGCCGTCCCCCTCACCGCCCCCCGCCTCGTCCACCGCACTGAACTCCTGCACGGCGGCAGCCCCGGCGGAGCGCCGGCGCACCACCTCCGCCGCCGCTCCGCCGGGGCTGCCGCCGTGCAGGAGTTCAGTGCGGTGGACGAGGCGGGGGGCGGTGAGGGGGACGGCGGCCGTGCCGGGGACGGCCGCCGAGCGGGGCAGCAGGGTCAGTCCGTGGCCGGCCGCCGTGA
>NZ_MUMF01000964.1 GCF_002155905.1 Streptomyces tricolor
ATAAGAGACAGCGGTAGGGGTGGCCGGGGGTGTCGTCGCGGCGGTGCTGCCCAGGTCGGGCAGGGCGGGCAGGCGGGCGTCGGCGGTGAGGGCGACGGCGAGGGACACCGGGTCCATCTCCGTACCGGCCTGGTACATGCCGCCGAAGGCCCGGGCGCCCTCGGCGGTGAGCCGCGCGGGGGCCTCGGTGAGCCGGGCGAGGCCGTCGTGGGCGGTGAAGTCCTGGGCGGCGAAGGTGACCAGGGGGACCTTCCTGCCGCTGAAGTCCCGGCCGGTGACGTCGGCGTAGAGGGTGCCCGCGCCGTCGTGGACGGTGGCCCTGACCGCGGCGAGCCGCAGATCGAGGCCGTGCCGGCCGGTGAAGCGGACGGTGCCCCGGAAGCGCGCCGTCAAGTCCCCCTTGTGGTACGTGCCTTCGCCCCGGGGGAAGCGGAAGAGGGCGCCGCCGTCGCGGGCGCCGTCGGTCAGCGTCCAGCGGCCGTGGGCGATGTCTCCGGTGACGTACTCGCGGAAGGTGCGGCGCACGCCCCAGTCGACGGCGCCGTCCGCGAGGGCGCCGGGCCGCGCGGGCTTCTTCGCCGGTCCGGCGGAACGGGCCGGGCTCGGCTCGGCCGGGGTGGGCGAGGCCGCCGGCTTGACGTCGGCCGAGAGGCTGACCGGGTCGAGCGGGGTCCCGGCGGTGTAGTAGCCGGCGAAGGACCTGGCGCCCTGGGCGGTGAGGGTGGCGGGCACGTCGGCCAGGACCACCGTGCTGCCGCCGCCGCGCATGTCGATGCCGGCCAGGGAGAGGGAGGCGAAGGGCACCTGTGCGGACGTCGTGACCGTCCCGGTGCCCTTCGCCTTGCTGGTGACGTCCAGATAGAGGGTTCCGGTGCCGCCGGAGATCCGGACGGTGGGGCGGCCGAGGGTGAGGTCGAGCCGGTAGCCGCCGCCGGCGCGGTGTCCGACGAAGCGGACGCCGCCGGCGAAGGAGGCGCGGAACGCCCCGGTGTCGCCGTCGTAGCCGCCGGTCGCCGAGGGGAAGCGGAACCGGCTGCTGCCCACGGTGGCCGCGCCGCCGGTGAGGGAGTAACTCCCCCGGGCGACGGGGCCGGTGACATAGCTCTGGAACGACGACTTCACGCCCCAGTCGAGCCGTCCGCCCTGCACGGTGCGGGTCTCGGCGCGGGCGGGGGCGGCCGGGAGCAGGAGGGCTCCCAGGACGGCCGTGCACACCACGGTGACCAGGGCACGAAGGCGCGCGGGCATGGGGGGTCCTCCGGAGACGGCAGCCGGTAGCAAACTAAGGTAAGGCTAACCTAAGGTTTGTCGGGCAGATACGGAAGCCGACCGAAGGGAACGGGACGGAATCGTGAGACGGTTGCGCAGTCAACTGGCCGGAGCGCTGGTCTCCTTGCTCGTCCTCGCCGCCGGCGCCACCGGCTGCGGCGGCTCCCCCGAGGCGGCCGGTGGCGCCGGC
>NZ_MUMF01000965.1 GCF_002155905.1 Streptomyces tricolor
TGCGCCGGCTGCCCGAACGCCCGCACGTGATCGTCACCGACAACGCCTCCGCCGACGGCACCGCCGAGGCGGTCGCCCGGGACTTCCCCGAGATGACCCTGCTGCGCCCCGGCCGCAACCTCGGCGCCCTCGGCCGCAACCTGGCCGTCCAGCGGGTGCGCACGCCCTACGTCGCCTTCTGCGACGACGACACCTGGTGGGAGCCCGGCAGCCTGCACCGGGCCGCCGACCTGCTGGACGCCCGGCCCCGGCTGGCGGCCGTCACCGCGCGGATCGTCGTGGAACCGGAGGGCACCGAGGACCCCGTCGTGCGCGAGCTGCGCGAGTCCCCGCTGTCCGGCCCCGACTGGCTCCCCGGCCCCGCCCTCGGCTCCTTCCTCGCCGCCGCCACCGTGCTGCGCACCGACGCCTTCCGGGCCGGCGGCGGCTTCCACCCCGGCCTGTGGCTCGGCGGCGAGGAGGAACTGCTCGCCTGCGACCTGCAACGCCAGGGCTGGTGGCTCGCCTACGCCGAGGAACTCACCGTCCACCACCACGCCTCCCGGCTGCGCGACAGCACGGCCCGCCGCGTCCTCGGGCTGCGCAACACGCTGTGGTTCACCTGGCTGCGCCGCCCGCTGCTGCCGGCGCTGCGCCGCACCGGGCACCTCATCCGGACCGTGCCCCGGGACGCCGCCTCCGCCCGCGCCTTCGCCCGCGCCACCGCCGGACTGCCGTGGGTGCTGCGCCAGCGCGACCCCGTACCTCCCGACCTGGAGCGCCGGCTCGCCGCGCTGGAGCGCGCCCGCAGGGACTCACCCGCACGGCGGTACGTCGGCTGACGGGACGCCGCCGCGGCCGCGCCACGACACGCCCCGGAGACGTCGTTGCATCGGGCATCCGGGCGAGTGCAGAGTGAGGGACCGGTCAAGAAGCGGCCGGCCGAGCTCCTTCCGCCCCGGCGGCCCGGCCCCGCTGCTCCTGCAGACCGTGCACGAGCAGCGCACCGGGCTCGGCGGCATCAGCGTCCTGAAGGCCCGGGGCACGGTCGACGCCACCAACGCCCCGCGGTTCGCCGAGGCCCTCGCCGAGCACGTCGCGGACGCCGACCGGGCCGCAGAGCACCCCCTGCTCGACCTGAGCGAGGTGTATCTCGCCTGCGCCGACGCGGTGCGCTCGCTGGACCGGGCGACCGGGCCGCTCGCCCGCGCCGGCCGCGCGCTGCCCGTCGTACAGCCCCGGCCGCACGTGCGGGAGGCGCTGACCGCGGCCGGTCTGCCGGGGATCCGGCTGCACGCCTCCCTGACGTCCGCCCTGGACGCGCTGACGGGCCGTGGACCGGCCGCCCAGGAACCGGCCCGCGCGGAACCCGGCGGCCCCGGACGCTGACCGCACGGGGCGCCGCCCCGCCCGCCGGGCCGGACGGCGCGGTTGAGGGCCGCGGACCTACCGTGCAAGGTGGTGCAAAGGCCAGCAAGAGGTCGATCGACTTCTTCGGGACGTCCCAGTCTGGGTGATGCGATGAAACCTTCCTTCGGCCGGCCGGCCGTACCGGCTCCCCTCGTCATCGAGTCGTCCGTCGTCGAGGGGCTGCCCGCCGAAGGCGCCCTGCTGCTGCGCATGTCGGGCAGTCTCGACGCGCACGGCGCCGAGGCCTGGTCGGCGGAACTACGGGGTCATCTGGAACGGGCCGACCGCGCCGGACTGCGCCCGGTGCTCGACATGGCGCACGTCCAGCTCGGCGGCGCCGCCGTGCTCCGCACGCTCAGCGAGACCACCCGGGCCCGCGCCGGACGCCCCGACCTGATCATCGTCCGCGCCCGCCCCGGCGTCCGCGAGGCGGTGCACCTGGCCCGCCTGGACGGCGTCCAGCTGTACGCCACCCTCGACGAGGCGCTGCGCGAGCTGGCCCGCGCCGCCTCCCGGGTGGAGGAGCTGCCCGTCTGGCGGTCGCAGATGGCGGACCCGCTGCGGCCCTCGTACGACGACCTGCACAAGGAGGTCCGCGCGCTGCGCGCCCGGGTGCGCACCGCGCCGGTGATCGGCATGGCACAGGGCACGCTCATGGCCCGCTACGGCCTGCCGGACCCGGGCAGCGCCTTCCGGGTGCTGCGGGAGGCCTCGCAGCGGTTCAACGTGCCGCTGCGGGTCCTCGTCTCCGCCGTGGTGGTGGCCCGGCCGCCCGACGGCGAGGTGTGGTTCCCGGGCCGGCGCTCCCTGCCGGTGCCGCAGCTGCGGATCCTGGGCCGGGGCGGCCGGGACCCCCGCTGCCGGCGGCAGATGATCGACGCCGTGCTGCACGAGGCGCTGGCCATCGGCCGGGCACCCGCCGGGTACGTCCAGCTCGTGGACCCGGCCGTCAACGCCCTGATGCCGGAGACCCACCACGGCTGCGCGGACACCTTCCTCGACGACCTGGTGCGCGGGCGGGGCGACGGCACGGCCGACGCGGCGGCCCGGGCCCGGGGCCGCCAGGTGAGCGTGCCCGACGTCGCCACCGACGCCCAGCTCTCCGACGACTGCCGGCGCGCGCTGCTGGCCACCGGCGCCCACGCCGTGCGCAGCGTCCCGGTGCTCTCCTCCGCCGGCTCCTGCACCGGCGTGATCACCCTGCACTGGCCCGACGCCGGCCACCGGCCGACCGCCGCGCAGGCCGAGGCGCTCGGCCTGCTGGCCTCGGACACCGCGGCGTGGCTGAGCTGGTACCACCGCACGGTGCTCCTGGACGCCCTGGAACATCTCCACCGGACGCTGGCCCGCCCCGCGCCGTGAGCCGGTCCGCGGGCGGGTGCGTCACCCGCGCCGCCCGGGGAACCCGGACCCCGCACACCGCACGTACCACCGGAGGGAGTCCGGCGCATGTCCAATCCCCAGCAGCCCGAACAGCGGCGCAGTGACAAGGGTGGCGCCACCCCGCAGGACAGCGGCGAGCTGAAGGCCCGCCAGGCGGCCGAGCGCGAAGCGGCTGCCCGCCCGCACGGCACCGACAAGGGCGCCAAGGGCGGCGGCGAGGGCGGCGGGGTGCCTCCCGCGCAGCAGCCCGACCACCCCTGACCTCGTGCCCGACCCGGTACGACGCCCGCGAACGGCCCCCTGCCGGGGGCCGTTCGGCACGTCCGGCCGCGGGCAGGCGTTACGCTCCGGGGTATACGGATCTCCGTCTCCTCCGACATGGACGAACCCGTGGCCCGCCTCCTGGTCGCGGAGCTGCGCCACCGTGGCCACGACGTGCGCGAGCACGGCGCGCTGCGGCCCGGGGCCGACGCGCAGTGGGCGGTCTGTTCGGAGGCCGCCGCCCGGGACGTGGCCGAGGGCGCGGCCGACCAGGCGGTGGTGTGCTGCTGGACCGGCACCGGCGCGTCGATCGCCGCCAACAAGGTGCCGGGCGTACGGGCGGCGCTGTGCACGGACGCCGCCACGGCAGACGGCGCGCGCCGCTGGAACGACGCCAACGTCCTCGCGCTGAGCCTCAGGCTGACCTCGCAGCCCGTGCTGAAGGAGATCCTCGACGCCTGGTTCGCGGCCGAGCCCAGCCAGGATCCCGAGGACCGGCAGAACGTGGCCCGCGTCGGCCGCCTGGACGCCGCCCGGAAGCCCTCCTAGCCGCGCGGAAGGCTGCCCGGGGCGTACGGCGGCCCGGCGCGGGCCGGGTTGCCGGAAACGGTGGGGCCGGGGCTCAGTGGGCGCCGAGTCCACCGCCGCCGAAGGAACCGCTGGAACCCTTGCTCCAGCGCGGGCGCTCCTTGGAGGCGCTCGGCCTGGAGTCCATGTTGGTCAGCTCGTACGGGGTGAGCGGGCGTTCGCCCTTGGGGATGCGCGGTATCTCCGCGGACTCCCTGTTCTGCCGGACCTCGTGGACGGGTCCCTCCGGCGGCAGCTGGGGCTGTTCCTCGGGGCGGGGGCGCGGGGACTCGCGGTACCTGACGCGGGAGGTCATCCAGAAGCCGCCGGCGAGCAGCGCGAGCACGCCCACGGCCACGATGAACAGAACGAGGCTCAGCAGGCCGCTCGCCGCGGCCAGCTGCATCGATGCGGTGTTCATAGAACAGGAATACCCCACCCATAACCGGACGAACCTGGACACTGTGGGTCACGGTCCGTCGCGGCACGTCGCCGGGCCGGCGGCCCGCCACGACCCGGGGGACGGTGGTTTGCGGAGGTCCGCCCCGGCTACCCGCACGGTGTGACTTCGCCGACTTCACAGCAGCTCTACCGGTTCCTGGAGGACCGCTTCACCTGTGCCCAGGCGTGCACGGAGTGCGCCCGGGCCTGCGCCGTACGCGCGAGCCTCGTGGACCCGGACGGCACCGAGACCCAGGAACGCGTGCGCCGGCTGGGCATCATGTGCGCCGAGGTGTGCGACGCCACCTGCCGGGTGCTGTGCGAGGAGAACCGGCAGGACGAGGAGGCGATCCGGGTCCGGGTCGACTGGTGCCGCTCGATCTGCCTGGAGTGCGCCCGCGCCTTCGACGAGCACCCCGGCGCGGAATCGGCCGCGGACACCTGCCGGGCCTGCGCCGCCGCCTGTGCGGCCTTCCTGGAAACGCTCAAGTGAGGACCCTGCGAAGGGGCCCCGCGTCCGCCGTCGGCCGCGTCCCCGCCATTCCCAATTTCTGAAACACGTTCTACGGTGTGCGCCGTCAGGACCGCCCTTGGGGAGCCTGGAGGCGCCGTGCACCTCGACCACACGCCCGAGCAGCAGCGGCTGCGCGCCGAGCTGCGGGCCTACTTCGCCGCACTGGTCCCGGACCACGCCTACGCCCGGTACGCCGACCCGGCCGCACAGAAACGGTTCTACCGCGACACCATCCGCCGGCTCGGCGCGGACGGCTGGCTCGGCGTCGGCTGGCCCGAGGAGTACGGCGGGCGCGGGATGACGGCGATGGAGCAGTTCATCTTCTTCGACGAGGCCGCGCAGGCCGGCGTACCCCTGCCGCTGATGGCGCTGAACACCGTCGGCCCCACGATCATGCGGTACGGCACCGAGGAGCAGAAGGCGTACTTCCTGCCCCGCATCCTCTCCGGCGAGATCGACTTCGCGATCGGCTACAGCGAACCCGGCGCCGGCACCGACCTCGCCGCGCTGACGACCCGCGCCGTGCGCGACGGCGACGAGTACGTCGTCAACGGACAGAAGATCTGGACCACCAACGGCGACACCGCCGACTGGGTGTGGCTGGCCGTGCGCACCGACCCCGAGGCCCCGCCGCACAAAGGCATCACCATGCTGCTGGTGCCGACCTCCGACCCCGGCTACTCCTGCACGCTCATCCGCACCCTCGCCTCCCACGACACCACCGCGAGCTACTACGAGAACGTCCGCGTCCCCGTCTCCCGCCGCGTCGGCGCGGAGAACGAGGGCTGGCGGCTGATCACCAACCAGCTCAACCACGAACGCGTCACCCTCGCCGCCCACGGCACCATGGCGATCCGCGCGCTCCACGACGTGCAGCGCTGGGCGCGGGAGACCGGGCTGGCCGACGGCCGCCGGGTCGCCGACCTGCCCTGGGTGCGCCGGCTCCTGGCCCGCGCGCACACCCGGCTCGACGCGCTCGCACTCCTCAACCGGCAGATGGTCTCGGCGGTCGAGGACGGCACCCTCACCCCGCAGGACGCCTCCGCCGTCAAGGTCTACGGCTCCGAGGCCCGCCGGGACGCCTACGCCTGGCTCATGGAGATCGTCGCCGCCGCCGGCCCGCTGAAGGAGGGCTCGGCGGGCGCCGTCCTGCACGGCGAACTGGAGCGCGGCTACCGCTCCGCGGTCATCTTCACCTTCGGCGGCGGCAACAACGAGATCCAGCGCGAGATCATCTCGTGGATCGGCCTGGGCATGCCCCGGGTGCGCCGCTGACCGCGGGGGACGGCTTGCCACCGAAACCGCCGACGCCGCCCCCCGCGGCATCTCGTTCCCGCGCCGTGCCGGCCCGTCGCGGTCACGTCTGCCGCGCGGGCTCGGCGTCCGGTGGCGCGAGGCGGGGACGCTCGGCGGCGCGGCCGTCGCCCGAGGACCGGCCGCGCAGGCGGCGGAC
>NZ_MUMF01000966.1 GCF_002155905.1 Streptomyces tricolor
CTGGACGACGTCGTCCAGCAGCGTCTCGGCATCGCGCACGGCGCCGGCCAGGCGGGACAACGTCGTGGCGTCGTCGGGCCACGGGCTGCTGGCGGGACGGCACCGGTCGATCAGTGTCGGGGCGTGGTCGACGACGGTGAGGAAACGGCGCCAGGCGTGGTCGAGGAACTCGTCGGTCGCGGAGCCGAGGGCGGCGGCGCTCAGCGGGGTGGCGTCGCTGTAGCGGCCGGAGGCGACCATGGACTGCCAGGTGTCGTGCTCGGAGCGGATGCCCCCGAGCACGGCGGCGATGGCTGCGGTCCGGCGTGCGTGGACGGCCTGCTCGTAGGAGGGCAGGTACCGGTCGGCGACGGCCTGGGCCGCCCGGCCGGCGAACGGGGGCACGACGACACTGCGCGGAGCGTGGGGATCTCCGTAGCCTTCTTCGAGTCCTTCCGGAGCGAAGGCGCCGACCAGATAGTCGAGTTGACGGCCGGGGCGCTCTACGAACAGCAGCATGGTGCCTTGCACCATGTCGGTGAGCGTGGCGGCGTAGGGAATCCGCTCGCTCTGGAGGGCACGGCCGAGTTCGCCGCTGTCCCAGATCCAGGGCACCAGGTCTTCCTGCCAGGCGGGGTGTGAGTAGATCTCGACCGAGGCGTGCCACTGGCCGGGCAGGTGGCGCGCGAGGTCGCGGGCCACGTCGCCGATGAAGCGCCGGCTGCTCGTATGCACGCTGGTGCGGTGCCGTTTCGCGCACTTGACCAGGTCGACCACGGTGGTCCCGGTGCCGTCCGCAGGCAGGTGGTAGACGCCCTCGTCGTCCCGCCGGAATCCGCTCTCCACGAGGGCGGTGTGCGCCCACGGGTACTGCTCGCCCGAGGCGATGGCGACGATCCCGGACTCCCGGCTGTGCGACAGGATGATCTGCGCCTCAGCCATGGACCAGGTCCTCACCGCGGCGCAGGACGGAGCGCAGGCTGCGGCCGTAGGCCCAAGCGTGCTCCCGGGCCGCCGCCTCCAGCTGGTCGTATCCGACCTGGGCCGTCATCTGCCCGTCCCATTTGCGATACCTGTACACGGGGACCGGCAGCAGGATTCCGGGCGCGAGGGCGGTTACGCCGAGGGCCGCGCAGTAGTCCTCGCCCTGGACGAGGCCGCCCATCGGCGCGGCGCGCACGAGGTCGGTGCGGGCGAGGATCGTGGTCGGCCCGATGGGGATGGTGTCCGTCGGCGACTTCCAGTACGTCCACACATCGCCCGCCTCGTGGCGGCCGGGCGGAGTGGGACATCGCCACAGGGTGGTCGAGCCGTCCTGGTGCTGGTCCTCGCTCCATCCCGCACACCAGCCGACCCCGGTGGACTCCAGGGCGTTCAGCCGCACGGACATGGCGTCGTCGGTGAACTCGTCATCGTCATCAGCCCAGTTGGTGTACCGGGTGCGGACGTGGGCGAGGGCCAGATTTCGGGCGCAGGCGGCGCCGACCG
>NZ_MUMF01000967.1 GCF_002155905.1 Streptomyces tricolor
CCCGGGACGGCCCGCCGGCCGGCCCTGGAAGGAGTTCCGGTGCGCGACCACGACCACGACCACGACTACGACTACGACCTCGGCGGCCACGGCCGGCGCGTGACGACCTCGTCCCCCGCGGCACAGACCTGGTTCGACCGCGGGCTGACCTGGACCTACGCCTTCCACCACGAGGAGGCCGTGCGCTGCTTCGAGGCCGCCGCCGCCGCGGACCCCGGCTGCGCCATGGCCGAGTGGGGCCTGGCCTACGCGCTGGGCCCCAACTACAACAAGCCCTGGGAGTTCTTCGACGCCCAGGAACTTCGGCGCACCGCGGAACGCGCGCACGGCGCCGTACGGCGCGCCCGGGCCAAAGCGGCCGGCGCCACCGCCGTCGAGCAGGCCCTCATCGACGCCCTCCAGGCCCGCTACCCGCGGGCGACGGCCCCGGACGCCGGGGAGGTGCCGGTGTGGAACGCCGCCTACGCCGACCGCATGCGCGCCGTGCACCGGCTGGCCGGCGACGACCCGGACGTCGCCGCCCTGTACGCCGACGCGCTGATGAACCTCACCCCCTGGCAGCTGTGGGACATCCGCACCGGCCGGCCGGCCGCGGGCGCCCGCACCCTGGAGGCCAAGGCCGTCCTCGAGCAGGCGATCGCCGCCCGGTCGGGCGCGCGGCACCCGGGACTGCTGCACCTGTACATCCACCTGATGGAGATGTCACCGACGCCGGAGGCCGCCCTGGACGTCGGTGACCGGCTGCGCGGTCTGGTCCCCGACGCCGGCCACCTGCGGCACATGCCCTCGCACCTGGAGGTGCTGTGCGGCGACTACCGCCGGGTGGTCAGCGACAACAACGCGGCGATCGCGGCCGACGAGAAAGTGCGTGCCCGGGCCGGGGCGATGAACTTCTACACCCTCTACCGGTGCCACAACCACCACTTCAAGATCTACGGCGCGATGTTCCTCGGCCGCCTCCAGGACGCCGTCGAGGCCGCCGAACAGCTGGAGGCGGCCGTGCCCGAGGAACTGCTGCGCGTGGAGAGCCCGCCCATGGCGGACTGGCTGGAGGGCTTTGCGGCCATGCGGGTGCACGTGCTGGTCCGCTTCGGCCGCTGGGAGGACATCCTGCGCCTGCCGCTGCCCGCCGACGCACAGCTGTACTGCGTGACCACGGCGATGCTGCACTACGCCCGCGGGGTCGCGCTCGCCGCCACCGGCCGCACCCGCGAGGCCGCGCGGGAACGGGAACTGTTCAGGGCCGCGGTCGCGCAGGTCCCCGAGACACGGATGCTGTTCAACAACACCTGCCGGGACATCCTGGCGATCGCCTCCCACATGCTGGACGGGGAACTGGAGTACCGGGCGGGCCGGTACGAGGCGGCGTTCGCCGCGCTGCGCCGGTCGGTCGAGCTGGACGACACCCTGCCCTACGACGAGCCGTGGGGATGGATGCAGCCCACCCGGCACGCCTACGGGGCGCTGCTGCTGGAACAGGGCCGCCTGGAGCAGGCCGAGGCCGTCTACCGCGCCGACCTCGGGCTCGACGACACGCTGCCGCGCCCGCTGCAGCACCCGGGCAACGTCTGGGCGCTGCACGGCCTGCACGAGTGCCTCGTCCGGCTCGGCAGGCAGGAACAGGCGCAGCTGGTGGCGCAGCAGCTGAAGTTCGCCGCGGCACTGGCGGACGTACGGATCGAAGCGTCCTGCTTCTGCCGGCTCAAGACCGCCGCGGACCCGGCCGGGCCCGGCCGGGTCCGCGGCG
>NZ_MUMF01000968.1 GCF_002155905.1 Streptomyces tricolor
GCAGCAGGTCGCCGAGGAGGCGGCACAGGTCGGCGAGGTCCCCGGCGGCGCCCGCGCGTTCCAGCAGGCTGAGGGCGCGGACGTAGTGCTCCTCGGCGGCCTCGGTGTCCCGGGCGTCCTCGGCGATGATGCCGAGCAGGCGGTGCGCGGCGGCGGCGTGCACGGCGCCGCGCTCGGAGGAGAAGTCCCCGAGGACGCCCTCCAGCAGCCCGGCCGCCTCCCGCGACTTGCCCCGGCGGTGCAGGACGTCGGCGAGTTCGACGGCGGCCTGGCTGCGGTACAGGGCGGCGCGGGTCTCCGACAGCATGGCGTGCGCCTGCCGCAACTCGTCCTCGGCCCGCTCCAGTTCGCCGTTCTGCGCGCAGACGTAGCCGCGCATCCAGTGGCAGTTGGCCAGTTCGGTGCGCAGGCTCAGCTGCCGGTACAGCTCGGCGGCCTTCGCCAGGGAGGCGTCGGCCTCGGCGACCCGGCCCTCGGCGAGCAGGGTACGGGCCACCGAGCGGTGCATCCGGGCGATCAGCGCGGGGTCGCCGGCCCGCGGGGCGAGCGCGAGGGCGAACTCGGCGGCCTGCGCGGCCCGGGCGTGCGCGCCCATGTCCATGTACGGCCCGATGACGCTGGCGTAGAGCAGCAGCAGCGCATCGGGGTCGTGCAGCCCGCCGCGGTTCAGCTCGTCGAGGGCCGACTCCAGCAGGTACACGGCGTAGCGCAGCTCACCCGCGAGGTAGTGGGCGACGGCCCGTCCCCGTACGGCGGGCACGCGCTCCGGCAGCGTCTTCCCGGCCAGCAGCTCCTCGGCCCGCTCGAAGTACTCCCGGGCGCCGGTCAGCTCGCCGGTCTCCAGGGCGCATTCCCCGAGCCCGAGCAGTGCGGCGGCCTCCTCGCACACCAGCCCGTGCCCCTCCGCCTCGGTGCGCAGGAGGGCGTACTGCGCGGCGGTCTCCTCGGCCCGCCCGTCCGCGAGCACGCGCTGCGCCTCGGTGAGCCGCAGCCGCAGATCGGTGGCGAGATGGGCGGGCCGGCCGACGGCCAGCTCCTCGAAGGCCACGCCGAGCCGGTCCGCGATATGCCGTAACGCCTCGTCGGAGGCCCGCACCCGCCCGGCCTCCAGCGTGGAGATGTAGGCGGGCGTGTACGCGGGCTCCGCCAGCTGCCGCTGCGTCAGACCCCTTTCCGCCCGCAGCCGCTGCACCCGCCGCCCGATGACCTCCGGCTCGTCCCGCTCCCGCATGCCCCCGCTC
>NZ_MUMF01000969.1 GCF_002155905.1 Streptomyces tricolor
CGCCCCTCCCGCCGACGCCGCCCGGTCCGTCCGGCCGGGCGCGGGTCGTCGCATTCCTCGTCCCGGTGTCCCCCGCCGCTCCCCCGCAGCACCTCGACATGGGCCTCACGGACCGACGGGCCGGGTTCGATGCCGAGTTCCTCCACCAGACGGGCACGCAGATCACGGTGGACGGCGAGGGCCTCGGCCTGGCGGCCGGTGCGGTGCAGGGCGAGCATCAGCTGCCGGTGGTACGCCTCGCGCAGCGGGTACTCCGCGACCAGTGCCGCCAGTTCGGGGACGAGCGTGGCCAGGCGTGCGCCGCCGAGCGCGAGTTCGGCGTCGTAGCGCCACTCCAGCAGGAGCAGCCGGGCCTCCTCCAGGCGCTGCACGAGGGCGTAGCCGCCGATGTCGGCGGGGAGCCCGCTGAGCGGGGTGCCGCGCCACAGCGCGAGCGCGCCGGCGCTCGCCCGCACGACGCCCGGCCAGTCGCGCCGGGCGTGCGCGGACCGCGCCTCGGCGACCCGCGCGTCGAAGACGTGCACGTCCAGCTCGCCGTGGTCGACGCGCAGCACATAGCCCGGCGGGACGGCCCTGAGCCGCTCGGGGTCGTCCAGGAGCCGGCGCAGCCGGGTGACGTGGTTGTGCAGGGAGGCCTGCGCGGAGACGGGCGGCGCGCCGCCCCACAGCGCGTC
>NZ_MUMF01000970.1:0-134 GCF_002155905.1 Streptomyces tricolor
CCCCGTCCCCCGTACGAGCCACAATTCCCACGCACCGCACTCGCCCCGTCGCTCAGCGTTACGCTCGACCGATGCACACCAGGCCAACCCCCCGCCCCCGCCGGCACCGGCGCACCCGTGCCCGGTCGGTGATC
>NZ_MUMF01000970.1:141-1630 GCF_002155905.1 Streptomyces tricolor
GGCGGCGCGGTGGAGGCGGCGCTCGCCGAGCTGCCGCGTTCGACGCCGTCGGCGCTGACGTCGTACTACGGCCAGCGGCTGCGGTGGCGCGACTGCGGTGCCCCCGGATTCCAGTGCGCGACGATGAAGGCCCCGCTGGACTACGACGACCCCGCCGCGGGGGACGTCCGGCTGGCCGTCGCCCGCAAGAAGGCCACCGGCAAGGGGAAGCCGCTCGGGTCGCTGATGGTCAACCCGGGCGGCCCGGGCGGTTCGGCGGTCGGGTACCTCCAGCAGTACGCCGGCGTCGGCTACCCGGAGCGGGTCCGCGCCCGCTACGACATGGTGGCGATGGACCCGCGGGGCGTCGCCCGCAGCGAGCCCGTCGAATGCCTCAGCGGACGCCAGATGGACGCGTACACGCAGACGGACCAGACCCCCGACGACGAGAAGGAGCGGGACGCGCTGGTCGCGGCCGACCGCAAGTTCGCGGAGGGCTGCGGGACCCGCTCGGCGCGGCTGCTGCGGCACGTCTCCACCGTCGAGGCGGCCCGCGACATGGACATCCTGCGGGCGGTGCTCGGGGACCGGAAGCTGACCTACGTCGGGGCGTCGTACGGCACGTTCCTCGGGGCGACCTACGCCGGACTGTTCCCCCGGCGGGTCGGCCGGATGGTGCTGGACGGGGCGATGGACCCGTCCCTGGACGCCCGCAGGCTGAACCTGGACCAGACGGCGGGCTTCGAGACGGCCTTCCAGGCCTTCGCCAAGGACTGCGTACGGCACGCCGACTGCCCGCTCGGCGGCAGGGGCACCACGCCCGCGCGGGTCGGCGACCGCCTTCAGGCGTTCTTCCGCAAGGTGGACGCCCACCCCGTCCCGACCGGTGACGCGGACGGCCGCAAGCTGGGGGAGGCGCTGGCCACCACCGGAGTGATCGCGTCGATGTACGACGAGGGGGCCTGGGGGCAGCTGCGCCGGGCGCTGACCTCGGCGATGAAGAAGAACGACGGCGCCGGCCTGCTGTCCCTCGCCGACAGCTACTACGAGCGCGACGCGAGCGGCCGCTACAGCAATCTGATGATGGCCAACGCCGCCGTGAACTGCCTGGACCTGCCGCCGGCCTTCACCGGCCCCGAGGACGTCCAGAAGGCGCTCCCCGCGTTCGAGAAGGCGTCCCCGGTCTTCGGGCCGGCTCTGGCCTGGGCCACCCTGAACTGCACGTACTGGCCGGTGCGGGCGACCGGCGAGCCGCACCGCATCGAGGCGAAGGGGGCGGCGCCGATCGTGGTGGTCGGCACGGTGCGCGACCCCGCGACGCCGTACCGCTGGGCCAAGTCCCTGGCCGCCCAGCTCTCCTCGGCCCGCCTCCTGACCTACGACGGCGACGGCCACACGGCGTACGGCCGGGGCAGCGCCTGCATCGACTCGGCGATCGACACCTACCTCCTGCGCGGCACCCCGCCGCCCCCCGGAAAACGCTGCTCATAGCCCCGCCCCCGGCCCCGGA
>NZ_MUMF01000097.1 GCF_002155905.1 Streptomyces tricolor
CTGCCCGGTTCCGCCGCGTCCGGTCGCCCCTCCCCCGCAGCCTCCAAGGCCGGCAACCGACGCAAGCTCGACGCGGCGGAACCGGGCAGCGGTCTGGGCTGAGCTGCGGTGCCCTGCGCGGTGGGGGGCGCGGCGGCCGGCAGGGCGGCGGTGCTCGCCGGCCCCGGCGCGCCCCAGCCGGCCGGTTCGGCCGCCGCCCCGCCGGTCAACGCCAGTGCGGTGCCTGCTGGTTCGAGACGGTCGGCACCGGCAAGCGCCGGCCGGCCGGTCTCGGGCGACTGCGGCGGGCGGCCGGCGGAGTCCGCCGGTGAAGCGGCCGTCAGCTCGGCCACCGCCTGCGCTGCGCCCCGTTCGAGGGCCTCGGGATGCCGTGCGGACGGACCGCCGCCCCCCGGAGCCTGCCGCTCGCCACGCGGCAGGGCGAGGACGTCCCTGCCGCCGCCCGGAAGACTGAGACCTTCTCCGCCGTCCGTAAGTCCGAGGCTTCCTCCGCCACCCGGAAGGCCGAGGGCCTCTCCGCCGCCCGGAAGGCCGAGGCTCTGTCCGCCGCTCGTCAGGCCGAGGGCCCCGCCACCCACCGGAAGAGCGCGTACCTCCCGTTCGGCGCCGGGAAGACCGCCCGTCCGCTCCAGTGAACGCGCGGGGGCGGCGGGTCCGTCCAGGAGCCGGTCGGCGGGCAGCGCGGCGGGGACCGTCGGGCCGAGCTTGGCGCGTGCCGCGTCGAACCACTGCCGGGCCACCTCGGCCAGTTCGGGATCCGGGCGCCGGCCCGGCCGCTTGGCGAGCGGGACGCCCCGGGACCGGCTCCGGGCGGCCATCGCCCGGGTCGCGTTGAAGTTTCCGGTGGCGTTCTCGGCCTGGTCGTAGAGGGATGCGATCCGCTGCCGAACCTCGTCGCGGCTCTCCGGCGCCATGGAGGACGTGCTCCTTCCTTGCCCCGCAGGGCAGTTGAGCGGCTCGCCGGGGCAGAGCCGGACGGCGGCCAGGCGTCAACCTAGCCAACGTGTGTACCTCGTGTGAAGGTTGAGGTGTGAAATGTCCGATACATATTCGTGATGTTCGCGATGACGTTCGATGGGGAAAAGGGGGAGGCCGTGGTTTCCTGTGAGATCCCGGTGAATTCCCGTTTCCGTTGAACACGGTGGCCCCGCCCTCCGTATGAAGCCGGGGAACTCCATGCCCGACCGGCGACCACGCAGGGGGACGACCTTGGTACGCAACAGCCGCAGACGCCCGACCGGCCCTCGACGCGCGACCCGTGCGGCGATCGCCCTGATGCTGGGCGGAGCCGGACTCGTCGCGGTGAACGTCTACGCCTCGGCCGGCGAGGGCTGGGGCGACGGATCCGGCACGGAGACCACCGGGCGCGTCCGGTCCACGGGCATGGCCACCATCGACTGCCCCGACATCGGCAGCCGGCTGACGGCCGTGCCGGACGCGGCCCGCCCGGACGTCGACCGCGAACTCGCCCGGCTCGACCAGCAGACGGCGGCGGCCTACCGGCAGCTCCAGCAGGCGGGACAGGGCGGCGGCGCGGACGCGGCGTCGGCCGACGACGCGATCATGAACCCGCTGGAGGAGAAGCGGTCGGTGTCCATCGGGCGGATCACCGACGCCATCGACCGGGCCGGGGAGCGCCCGCAGGGCCTGGAGTCGCTGGCCGCCTGCACCTTGCGCCCCGGTGAGACCGGCCAGGCCACCGGCGTCCCGGGCGACGGCGACGGGCGGAACGGCACAGGCCAGGAGCAGAGCGGCACCGGCCAAGGGCAGAGCGGCGCGGGTCAGGGCGGCAACGGACCCGTCGCCTCCGACTACGCCGACATCACCGCTGTACCGCCCGAGGCACCGGCTCCGCAGCCGCAGGCCGGTGCCTCACGCGGCACCTTCACCACCGACTGCGGAGTCAACGCGAACGGTCTGTTCAACTCCGACAACGTCATCGTCGCCCCCGGCGTCTCCAACGGCGCCCACCACGTCCACGACTACGTCGGCAACCAGGCCAACAACGCCTTCGCGAGCGACGAGGACCTGGCGCGGGCCGGCACGAGCTGTGTCGACCAGGGCGACAAGTCGTCGTACTACTGGCCGGTGCTGCGCCTGCAGAACGGCACCCAGGAGCGGGACGCCGGCGCCCCGGGCGGTGGTACGGAGGGCAACGCCGGCCAGATCGTGACGCCCCGGCAGGTGACGCTGACCTTCGTCGGCAACCCGCTCGGCGAGGTCACCGCCATGCCGCGCCTGCTGCGCATCATCACCGGCGACGCCAAGGCCTTCGTCAACGGGCCCGGCAACGCCAACGCCTCGTGGAGCTGCACCGGTCACGAGGACCGGCAGCTGAAGGACAAGTACCCCCTGTGCCCGCCGGGCAGCGACGTCGTGCGCACCTTCCGGTTCCAGAGCTGCTGGGACGGCCGCAACATCGACAGCGCCAACCACCGCAC
>NZ_MUMF01000971.1 GCF_002155905.1 Streptomyces tricolor
CGCTCGGCGGCGCGCCGCCGCCAGGACCGGGCGGGTCCGGTGCGGGCCCGCCCCCACAGGTCCAGCAGGGCCAGGTGCGCGTACGCGCCCTGGAGCACGCCCGGGACCGGGCGCGGATCCCGCCGCCAGCCGACCCGGTGCAGGCTGCCGCCGGGCCGCCACAGCGGGACCAGCTCGTCCAGCACGGCCAGCTTGGTGTGGTGCGTCTCGTGCACCAGCAGTTCCGCCAGCTCCCGCCGGTCGGCCGGCAGCTGGGCCAGTACGGCGCCGGGCGCGGTCCGCACGGTGGCGCTCACCGGTGGGGCGCCGCCGGCCGAGGGTGCGAGCGGGACGACGGCCCGGACCAGCGCGAGCGTCTCGGCGGCCCGGGCCGGGTGCGTCGCGGCCAGCAGGGCGTGCGCGTCCCGCCAGCGGGCGGCCCACGCGGCGGGGTCGGCGTAGGGGCGCTCGGCCGCGGGCAGCGCGGCCGGTCCGATGCCGCCCGCGGGCACCCGGTGGGGGTCGACGTCGTCGAGTACGGCGGTGCCGCCGGGCAGGGGGTGCAGCGCCGACCAGGCCAGGGCGCCGTCGGCGGACCACCGGGTGCCGGGCCCGGCCGGGGCGGGGCCGGGCAGCAGCAGGGTCCGGCCGGAGCCGTCGGTGATCCGCAGCGCTCCCGCCCGGCCGGACAGCCGGACCGGGC
>NZ_MUMF01000972.1:0-344 GCF_002155905.1 Streptomyces tricolor
TATCAGATCCTTTCGGCGTCCGATTCCCGGTCGGCGGGATTTGTCTGCGGGCTTTCGGCTTTCGCCTCCGGCCTCTCGACGTTCACTACTTTAGCCGATTCCCTTCGGCGACTCATAATCGAGTCTCGCGAGTTAGAATTCGGGCGCGCGGGCGCGCCAGAATCGACCCCGCCGAGGGGGTTGGAGCTAGGTAGTGGGTTGGCCGCTCCGGCTGCAGGCGATCGCCGTACCCGGTTCAGCGGCTCGGGTTACATTACGCACCTCGCCGGGCCGAGTCAACCTCGGCGGCGCCTCGGCACGTGGGCCCTGTAGGGGCTGACGGTCGGGTCGTCGGCGATCCAGAA
>NZ_MUMF01000972.1:415-542 GCF_002155905.1 Streptomyces tricolor
GGGCCGGGCCTTTGGCCAGTTCCTTGTCGTTCCGGGCCGAAACGCGTCGCTTGCGGGCCAGCTCGGCCCCCTCGATCACCTCTCCCGCGCGGAGCAGTACGGCACTCGCCCGGCCCTCGGGTCCGCA
>NZ_MUMF01000973.1:0-242 GCF_002155905.1 Streptomyces tricolor
CGCGTCGGCCGCCGTCTTCGTCGGGCGGGTACACGATCACCACAGGCATGAGCCCCACCCTGCCGCACGGCACTGACAACGGCACGCGGGGCGCGGCCGGACGGGGCGCTGCTTGACAGCGGTGTGATCCTGGATCTGCGGGTAGCTCAACGGGTACAGAGCGACCGGGCTCATCCCCGGAACGGACGCCGGTTCAACCCCGGCCCCGCCCCAAGTCGGGAGCGCCGTCGGCAGACGAGGGC
>NZ_MUMF01000973.1:262-573 GCF_002155905.1 Streptomyces tricolor
TCGGGGGCTCTCGTCCGTCCATGGGCTCACATGCGTTCGAGCCACCTGCACCGCTGGCAGATCCCCATCGGGCACAGGTCCGCTCGGTGCTCACGCCGCCAGTGCTCACAGCCCGGCGCCATCGGCAACGCGCCCGGGTCCTGCACAGGGGGCTGCTCCTGCCGCCCCTGCTTGGGAGGCTGCGGTGCAGCTCACTGGCCACCGTCTGGCCGCCACTCCTTGCGGTAGTTCGGGTGATCGGCATATGGCAGGGCGAGCAGGCGCACGGCTTCCCCGAGCGCGTTGGCCCACCCGTGGGCGTACTCCACCTC
>NZ_MUMF01000974.1 GCF_002155905.1 Streptomyces tricolor
TCCCCGAGCGCGTTGGCCCACCCGTGGGCGTACTCCACCTCGTTTACGTCGTTGGTGGCTACCTTGGTGTACTCGTTGAGTAGCCGCCGCTTTGCCTCGATCTCGCGCAGGACACGCGCCGGATCATGACGAGCGATGTGCTCCGCGTCGAACGCAGCAGCATAGAGCTGCGTCCGGGCCACGTACTCGCGCGTGCTCTGCGCGTCGGAAGGAATCACGCAGTGGCCGGTCTCGCCGCTGACCTCGGCGGTCCATGGGCCCTCCGTCGCCTGCCGCGCCGCCCGCTCATCCTCAGCCAGCCGCGCCCGCAGGAACTCCACCAGCTCATCCATCGGCCGGCCCCTTCTTCTTTCGCGTCGCGCCGCTCAGCCCTGCACCGATCTGCTGAGCCCGAGCAGCGGTAATCCCGCCGAGGAGTTCGCCGATCTCAGCCCACGTCTTGCCCTGCGCCTTCAACGCCTGGACACGCCGCTGTCGGAGCGCGCGCAGCTTCGAGTGGTGGTCCGGCCACTGAGCCAGCGCCTCCGATACAGCCTTGGCGCACGCCTCATCGTCCTCGATGGCCTCGAACGCCTCGATGGCTTCCACCAGGCGTCTCACCTCCTCGCGGTTGTCTGCCACTCCCGCGCTCCTTCCTCTGCGCGAGCGCGACCGACACGAGGTTAAACCCTGGGGTTGCGGCGCATCAACCCTAGGGTTTAACTTGGTCGAGCGAGGCCGCGCTCGGTCTCGTGCACCAACAAGTACGGCCCCGGCAGGAGCACCACCTCCGCCGGGGCCAGTCACCCCGCCTGCCTACCAGGAGGAATGACCAATGCCGGAGTCTACGGCCACCCCCCAACAGCCGCCCACCCCCGCGCCGTGGCCTGACGGCGTCATCGCCCGCTACCTCACCGTCGCCGGCGCCCCCGTCGACTTGACCGACAGGACCGAGGAGTCGTACTGGCGGTACGACACGGCGTGCGGCGGCTGCCCACACAAAGACTCCTTCCTGAGCGTGGAGCCTGCCCGCCGCGACGCCCAGGCCCACGCCGAGCGCTGCCGCGCCCTGCCCCGTCCGGAGGACGCGCGATGACCTGCATCGGCTGCGGCGGCCAGGGCGGCTTCCCCGACACCACCCCCAAACCCGGCGGCGGACACGTCACCGTCTGGCGGCCCTGCACCAGCTGCGGCGGACGGGGGACCCGCTGATGGGCCTCTTCAACCGCCGCGCTCAGGCCAGCCGCGACTACCCCGCGGCCGGCGCATCCGTCACCGGCCGAGCCGACCGCTTCATCCGCGCCAAAACCACCGGCGCCCGCCGGGCCGCCGCCC
>NZ_MUMF01000975.1 GCF_002155905.1 Streptomyces tricolor
GTCCGGGGCGGGGGCATACGGTGAGGGGCGTACGCCTGAACCGGGAGGAGACAGACGGATGGGCAGTCGTACCGCGCTGGTCGAGGATCTGATGGAACGGTTCCCGCAGGTGCCGCGGGAGGCCGTCTTCAAAGAGGACCTGCTCCGCGGCGGTGTCGCCTTCGACCGCTCCGCCCTCAGCGACAACGAGGGCGGGGACGTCAAGCCGAAGTCGTACTTCATCTTCTCCTTCGACCACGGCACCCTGCCCGAACTGGGCGAGGCCGCGCTGCGCCGGCCCCCGGAGGAGATCATCCTGACCGGCGGCCCGTACGACCTGAGGCGTACGGTCGTCTCCGTGCGGGTGAACCCCGCCTCGCCGTACCGGGTCGCCGCCGACGAGGAGGGCCTGCTCGGGCTCTACCTCGACGGCAAGCGCATCGCCGACGTCGGGGTGCCGCCGATGCCCGAGTACTACCGGCACACCCTGTCCAACGGGAAGTCCGTGATGGAGGTCGCGCCGACCATCCAGTGGGGCTACCTGATCTACCTCACCGTCTTCCGGGTCTGCCAGTACTTCGGCGCCAAGGAGGAGTGCCAGTACTGCGACATCAACCACAACTGGCGCCAGCACAAGGCGGCCGGCCGGCCCTACACCGGCGTCAAGGACGTGGACGAGGTCCTGGAGGCGCTGGAGATCATCGACCGGTACGACACCCAGAAGGCGTCCACCGCCTACACCCTCACCGGCGGCGCGATCACGTCGAAGGTGGCGGGCCGGGACGAGGCCGACTTCTACGGCCACTACGCCAAGGCCATCGAGGAGCGCTTCCCGGGCCGCTGGATCGGCAAGGTCGTGGCGCAGGCGCTGCCCAAGGCGGACGTGCAGCGGTTCAAGGACTACGGCGTGCAGATCTACCACCCCAACTTCGAGGTGTGGGACCGCCGGCTGTTCGAGCTGTACTGCCCCGGCAAGGAGCGGTACGTCGGCCGGGACGAGTGGCACCGCCGCATCCTGGATTCCGCCGAGGTGTTCGGCGCGCGCAACGTGATCCCGAACTTCGTCGCGGGCGTGGAGATGGCCGAGCCCTTCGGCTTCACATCCGTCGACGAGGCCATCGCCTCCACCACCGAGGGCCTGCGCTTCTTCATGTCGCACGGCATCACGCCCCGCTTCACCACCTGGTGCCCGGAGCCCACCACCCCGCTCGGCAAGGCCAACCCGCAGGGCGCGCCGCTGGAGTACCACATCCGGCTGCTCCAGGCCTACCGGCAGACGATGGACGACTTCGGCCTGTCCTCCCCGCCCGGCTACGGCCCGCCCGGCCCCGG
>NZ_MUMF01000976.1:0-453 GCF_002155905.1 Streptomyces tricolor
GGCGCATGGTGCTGACCTTCGACGACGGCCCCCACCCGGACTACACCCCGGACATCCTGGACACCCTCGCCGAGTACGACGTACGGGCGATGTTCTTCGTGTGCGGCGAGTGCGTCGTCGACAACAAGGAGCTGCTGGCCCGCATGGCCGACGAGGGACACGTCGTCGGCAACCACACCTGGACGCACCCGTTGCTGACCAGCCTGGACCGCGACGAGATCCGTGACGAGATGGAGAGCACCAGCGACGTCATCGAGGACGCCTACGGCGAGCGCCCGCAATGGTTCCGCGCGCCCTACGGCGCCTGGAACCGCGCCGCCTTCCAACTGGGCGCCGACATGGGCATGGAGCCGATGGCCTGGACCGTGGACACCACCGACTGGATGGAGCCCGGCACCAGCGCCATCGTCGACCGGGTGGAGGAAGGGGCCGCCCCCGGGGTCGTGGTGCTCT
>NZ_MUMF01000976.1:506-2060 GCF_002155905.1 Streptomyces tricolor
TGCCGGCCGCCGGGCCGCGGCGGTTCAGACGACCGCGGCCAGGCGGGCGAAGACGACGACATTCCCGTCGTAGCCGTTCTGCTTCGAGAAGCCGCCTCCGCAGGTGATGACCCGGAGTTCCGGTGTTCCCTTCGAGCCGTACACGCGGTCGCCGGGGAAATTGTTCTTCTCGAAGACCTCGACACCGTAGATCTCGAACACCGCGGTCTTTCCGTCCTGGCGCAGGACTTCGACCTGGTTTCCCTTCTTCAGCGCCCCGAGTCCGTAGAACACGGCGGGGCCCTGTTTGTTGTCGACATGGCCGACGACGACCGCGGTGCCCTTTTCCCCCGGGGAGACCGCGCCGGTGAACCAGCCGGCCAGGTTGGGGTTGTCCGGTGGCGGCGCCGCGACCCAGCCGTCCGCGTCAAGACCGACCTGCACGACGGGCGCGTCCACCCGGATCGCCGGGATCCGCACCCGCTGCGCCGGGGAGAACGGCAGGGCGGCGGGCGCGGGTGCGAAGGTGCCCGGGGTGGCGCGGGTGTCCGGGGCCGCGGCGGAGGCGGGCTGCGGCGGGCCGACGTCGAACTCCCCGGAGCCGTTGCGGATGAGCGCCAGGCCGGTCAGCAGAACAAGCGCTATGACGCCCCACGGGGCGCGCTTCCTCCGCCGCTCCTCCTCTTCGGCAAGTTCGGCCAGCTTGGACGCAGACATTCGACATCCCCTCTCGACGCGGTCGTCACCACGTCTTTCGCGCATGGGAAAACGCTAAGTCCCGCGCGGGCGGCGGGCGACGGGGCGATCGGCGAACGGGTGGCCGGCGGCCCGTTCGGTGCGCCATCCGAGTTGCCGTTCCCAGGAATTTTCTGACGGTCCGTGACCTGCGGCAATATCCGATTGTGTGGTTTTCCGTCGGCGTGTCGGATCACCAGGACGGACCATTCTCGACATGCGGGCGTGTTCCGCACGTCCGAGGGTCTATCCGGGAGGTGCTTTCTCGCCGATCCACCGGGGACGGGACCCGGTGACCTCCCGCGGAGGATCACATGCGCAACCAACGTGCCCTGGCGGCGGCGTGCACCACAGTCGCCGTGCTCGGGCTCGCCGCCCCCGTGGCCGTCGCGGACGGCATGGGCAACGGGGGCGGCCCGAGCAGCACCGACAGCAACACCGCCGTCATCGTCCCCGGTACCGGCAACATCGGCACCTTCAGCGGGAGCGGCGTCTTCCCCGGGAACGGCACCATCAACGGGAACGGCCACTTCAACGGGGGCGGGAACGGGAACGGGAATTTCAACGGGGGCGGCAACGGGAACTTCAACGGGGGCGGGAACGGAAACGGCAACGGCCGTGGCGGCGAAGGCGTCGACAACGGCCGCGGGGGCAACGGGAACGGGAACGGCCGCGGGGGCGAGGGCAACGGGAACGGCCGCGGGGGTGAAGGCCACGGCAACGGCCGTGGCGGTGAGGGCAACGGGAACGGGCGCGGAGGTGAGGGCTTCGGGAACGGCCGCGGGGGTGAGGGCGGCGACCGGGGCGGCGACTTCGGCCGCGGGGGCGAGGGCGGAGGCG
>NZ_MUMF01000977.1 GCF_002155905.1 Streptomyces tricolor
CCTTACGGCAGTAGGGACTGGGGTCAGGACCAGGGGCAGGACGGGGACAGGTACGGGGGCGGGGCCGGGGTCAGTTGATCCGGATGAGCTTGGCCTTCAGGACGCCCAGCAGGCCGCCGTCGACGGTGACGTCCGAGCTGCCGGTGACGCCGACCGACCGGCCGCCGATCTTCACCCCGACCCGGCCCTGGATGTCCACGTTCCGGCCGGACACGCTCACATCGCCGCGTCCCGCGTCCAGGGTGATGCCGTCCTTGTCGAGCCGGACGGAGGTGAGGGGTTGCCGGCCCCTGGCGTACACCGTCAGCTCGATCCGGTCCCGCCGGTCGTCGAGGAACACTTCGAGGCGCTCGTCTCCGGTGGTGAGCCGGAGGCCGGACGGACCCGGCGCCCGCGCGTCCAGCAGCTCCACCCGGTGCCCCGAACGCGACACCACGGAGCGGCGGTTGACCTTGCCGGTGGTGCTGTCGATCAGCGGGACGTCGTGCGGCGACGGCTTGTCGACGCCGTTGTACAGCCCGCCGAGGACGTACGGGCTGTCCAGCAGGCCCTGTTCGAAGCCCACCAGCACCTCGTCGTTGACCTCGGGGCTCACTACGCCTCCGCCGCCCCTGCCGCCCCACTGCACGGTCCGCACCCAGTCGGTGGTGTACGTGTCGTCCAGCCAGGGGAACTTCAGCTTCACCGCGCCGCTCTCGGCGCCGCCCGGCTCCCGTACGTCCGTGACCACGCCGATCGCGAGACCCGGCATGCGCGGGCCGCGGCTCGGCGCACCCGCGCCGGCGACCAGGCCCGTCAGGGAGCGGTCCGGGCTGGCG
>NZ_MUMF01000978.1 GCF_002155905.1 Streptomyces tricolor
GGCAACCCGCGGGAGCGGGAACGCGCCGTACGCCGCTGGCAGCGGGCCCTGGACGACCTGTGCGGGTGGGCCGGCGAGGTGCTCGGCCCCGTCCTCGGCCACCTCGGGCTGTGGGACCGCGCCCTCGCGGAGGCCGGCCTGACGGGTGCCGCCCGGGTCCCCGACGCCGTACGCCTGGTCATCGTGCCCTGCGGCGACCTGGGCGTGGTGCCCTGGCAGGCGGCCGTCCTGGAGCCGCCCAGCGGGTACGGCGTGCCGCGTGCCGTACGGGCCTGCGAGATCGCCGTGCTCACCCACGCCGCCGCCGGCCGGGAGTTCCTGCGCGCCGCGGCCCGCCGCCGCATGGCACCCGCCGACCGGCCGGCCCTGGTCTTCCACGGCCTGGACGACCTGGCGTGGGCCGAGGAGGAGATCGACACCCTGGCCGCCGTCCACTACCGGGAGGCCGTCGTCCACCGCCCCGACGAGAACCCCGCCACTCCGGAGACGGTCCTCGGCCTCCTCGGCGGCCGGGCCGCCGCCCCCGCCTCCCTCGTCCACCTGGCCTGTCACGGGCTCGCCGGGCCGGACCCCACCGAGTCGGTCCTGCACCTGGCGCCTCCGGACGGCGAACCGTCCGGCCCCGGCGGGGAACTCACGCTGAGCGCCCTGCTGGAGACGCCCGCCGAGGGCGACGCCTTCCGCGCGGCCGGACCCCTGGTCGTGTGCGGCGGCTGCGAGACGGACCTCACCACCCGCGACCACGACGAGGCCCTGACCCTCACCTCGGTCCTGGTGCACCGGCTGGCCGCCGACGCCATCGGCTCCCGGTGGCAGGTCGACGACATGCGGTCCGAGATCCTCATGCTCGTCCTGCACGACGCGCTCGGCCGGGGCCTGGCCCCGCCGGACGCGCTGCGCGCCGCCCAGCGCTGGATGCTCACCCCGCCGGACCGGCGCCCGCCCGTCCGGGCGCTGAAGGGCATCTCGGCCGCCTGGCGGCTCACGGAGGACCTCCGCGACCGGCCCGACACCTGGGCCGGCTTCGTCCACCAGGGCAACCCGGCCCCGGCCCCCGCCCGACGGCAGGAAGGAGAGGACGCATGACGTCGGAGGAACTGCTCGGGCTCCTGGAGCGGCACTGGACCACCGTCGTCACCGGGCTCGGCGACGACGACCTCGGCCAGGTCGCCGAC
>NZ_MUMF01000979.1 GCF_002155905.1 Streptomyces tricolor
CCGCCGACCCGGACCTCGTCATCGCCAACGACCCCGACGCCGACCGCTGCGCCGTCGCCGTCAAGGACGGCGGCGACTGGCGCATGCTGCGCGGCGACGAGGTCGGCGCGCTGCTCGGCGCCCACCTGGTGCGCCGCGGCGCCCAGGGCACGTTCGCCGAGTCGATCGTCTCCTCCTCCCTGCTCGGCCGGATCGCCGGGAAGGCGGGGCTGCCGTACGAGGAGACCCTGACCGGCTTCAAGTGGATCGCCCGCGTCGACGGCCTGCGCTACGGCTACGAGGAGGCCCTCGGCTACTGCGTGGACCCCGAGGGCGTGCGCGACAAGGACGGCATCACCGCCGCGCTGCTGATCACCGAGCTGGCGTCCGTGCTGAAGGAGGAGGGCCGTACCCTCCTCGACCTGCTCGACGACCTCGCCGTGGAGCACGGCCTGCACGCCACCGACCAGCTGTCGGTCCGCGTCCAGGATCTGTCGCTGATCGCGGACGCGATGCGCCGGCTGCGCGAGCAGCCGCCGACCGAGCTGGCCGGCCTGCCCATCGTCCGGGCCGAGGACCTGACCCGGGGCACGGAGAGCCTGCCGCCCACGGACGGCCTGCGCTACACCCTCGACGGCGCCCGGGTCATCGTCCGCCCCAGCGGCACCGAGCCGAAGCTGAAGTGCTACCTGGAGGTCGTCGTGCCGGTCTCCGCGCACGACGCCCTCCCGGCCGCCCGCGCCCGCGCGGCCGAGCTGCTGACGGCCGTCAAGCGCGACCTGTCGGCGGCTGCCGGCATCTGAGGCCCGCGACTCGGCGGGGTGCCCCCGGGGGCACCCCGCCGAGTCGTCCGCGCCGCCGCCCGCGGCAGGCACGGGCACGGCCGGCCATGAGGGCACGGCGGCCGTGCCGGCCGGG
>NZ_MUMF01000980.1 GCF_002155905.1 Streptomyces tricolor
CGTCGCCGTCAAGCCCGGCGGCTGCTCCGGCCTGCGCTACCAGCTCTTCTTCGACGAGCGCTCGCTCGACGGCGACGTGGAGAAGGACTTCGGCGGGGTCAAGGTCGTCACGGACCGGATGAGCGCTCCGTACCTGGGCGGCGCCACCATCGACTTCGTGGACACGATCGAGAAGCAGGGCTTCACGATCGACAACCCGAACGCGACCGGCTCCTGCGCCTGCGGCGACTCCTTCAGCTGAGCCGACGCCGGAACGGACGACGGCGGCGGCCCCCCTTCGCGGAAGGGGGGCCGCCGCCGTCGCGTTCCAGGCCCTAGCGCGGCTGCGCCGACGCGTCCGGCCGCAGCGAGCCCGGCTTCGCCTTCGGGATCTCCTTGCCGTCCGCGCCGACCACCGTCCGCCCGGCCAGCGGCGCGTCCAGCGTCACGGTCTTCACGTACTCCTTCGCGATCAGCACGCAGACCCGGCCCGGCCAGGGC
>NZ_MUMF01000098.1 GCF_002155905.1 Streptomyces tricolor
CCGCGGCCCGCCCTCCGCCGCGGTCATCGCGTACCTGCGCGGCGGAGAGCGGGCCGCGGGCCGGGGGCAGCAGGGGTCCTCGATGATGGTCCATGGGGCTCGGGTACCCGGCCCGCAGGAAAGCACCAGTGATCAGCTGCACGCTGAAGAGGGCCACCGGACGCCGAAGAGGCCACCGGACCCCTCCGACACCGAGGCGCCGGCCGGGGTCGTCGTCGAGCAGCTGCGCGAGTGGGAGGGCGACGCCTGGCCGGCGGGGGCGTCACCGGCAACGGGGGCGGCGCCCACCATGTGGACCTCCTGGCGCCTGGGCCCCGGTCCCGGCCCGGACCATCTGGAGGAGGAGCGGGCCGGGACCGGTCCCGCCGC
Source organism: Streptomyces tricolor (assembly GCF_002155905.1). Lineage (GTDB taxonomy): Bacteria > Actinomycetota > Actinomycetes > Streptomycetales > Streptomycetaceae > Streptomyces > Streptomyces tricolor. The sequence goes on from NZ_MUMF01000098.1 coordinate 370, forward strand.
ACCGGCCGGTCCATGGCCGCGGACCTGCACGGGGTGGTCCGGGCGCCGGGCACCCCCTGGGCGCGCCGCCCGGCTGACCTCAGTCGCCCTTCGCCTGCTCCTGCGCCCCGGTGTTCGGGGTGATCGCGTCCCCGGCCTCGCCCGAACGGTCCGCGGCGGCCTTCTCCTCGTCGCGCTTCTCGGCCTCCTCGACCTCCCGGAGCACCTCCTCCAGGGCCGACTCCTGCCGGTCCTCGTGGTCGTTCCCGCCCGGCATGACGTCTCCTTCCGCCGTTGTGGTGATCTGCCCTGCGAGTTACCCGCCCACGCGGTCTCAAGCGCTCCGCCGGACGGGCGAGGGGCCGCCGCCGTGTCCCTGCGGCCGAGCCGCCGGCCCGCCGCAGCGCGGTGACGGTCGCAAGGCCACGCCCGCGTCCCCGGCCGCGCCGGTGGCCCTGGGGTGCTGTCAGTGGAACGGCAACGTTTGTCCATGCGCGGGCTCGGGTCCCTGCCCCGTGCTCGCCGTGCGCGGCGTTTCAGTGTGTGGCGCCCTGGATACACCGCGAAGGTTCGGCCCCGGAGTCCGCGAGCCCGTGCACATGCCGTCGCAGTGAGGTCGTCACCATGTCCCATGCCCCGTCCCCCGCAGGACCGTCGAACGACACCCGGCCGGTCGCGGCCACGGCCGGCGAGGCGGTCACCGTCCCGCGCCCCGGCCGCGGCGGCACCGCGCTGGTGACGGGTGCCTCCTCCGGCATCGGCGCGGCCGTGGCCCGCCGGCTGGCCGCCGAGGGCGGCTGGCGGCTGGCCCTGAACGGACGCGACGTCACCCGGCTGGAGCAGGTGGCCGCCCAGACCGGTGCGCTCCCCCTCCCGGCCGACCTGGCCCGGCCCGGCGCCGACCACCGGCTCACCGGCCTCGCCCTGGACCACCTCGGCCGGCTCGACCTGCTCGTGGCGGGCGCCGGCGTGGGCTGGGCCGGGGACTTCACCGGCATGCCCGCTGCGCGCATCGACGAGATCGTCGGCGTCGACCTGCTGGCCACCGTGCACCTGGTACGAACCGTGCTGCCCCACATGGTCGCCGCCGGATCCGGACGCGTCGTGCTCATCGGATCCCTCGCCGGCAGCGTGGGCGTGCGCGGCGAAGCCGTCTACTCCGCCGCCAAGGCCGCCGTGGCCACCTTCGCCGACTGCCTGCGCTACGAGCTGCGCGGCACCGGAGTCGGCGTCACCCACGTCGTCCCCGGCGTGGTCGACACCCCCTTCTTCGACCGGCGGGGCACCCCCTACACGCGCTCCTGGCCCCGGCCCGTCCCCGTCGAGCGCGTCGCGGACGCGGTGTGCGCCGCCGTCCTGCACGACCGGGACGAGGTGTACGTCCCCGGGTGGCTGCGGCTGCCCGCGCGGGTGCGCGGGGCCGCGCCCGGGCTCTACCGGCGGCTCGCCGCCCGCTTCGGGTGACCGCCATGACCGGCCTCACGGTGGTGCTCGCCCTGCTCGCCGCCCTGTCCAACGCGGCGGCCTCGGTGCTCCAGCGCCGCGCCGCCGTCCAGGAACCGGAGCGGGCCGGCACGGCGGAGCCCCGCGTGCGCCGGTACACCCGGCTGCTGCGGCGCCCCTCCTGGCTGGCGGGCGCCGGAATGCTGGCGCTGTCCAGCCTGCTCCAGGCCGGGGCGCTGGCCGTGGGCAGCCTGTCGCTGGTCCAGCCGCTGCTCGCCGCCGAGCTGCTGTTCACGCTGGCCGTGGGCGGTCTCGTCTTCCGGCGCCGCCCCGACGGCCGGACCTGGCTGGCCTTCGTCGCCCTCGCCGGCGGGCTCGCCCTGTTCCTCCTGGCGGCCTCGCCGTCCCCCGGCCGGCCCACCGCGCCGCCGGAGGACTGGCTGCTCGGCGGCGGCGGGACGCTCGGCGCCGTCGTCCTGCTCATGGTCGTCGCACGCCCCACCCGGGGCGCCTCCCGGGCCGCGCTGCTCGGTCTCGCCTCCGCCGTGTGCTTCGCCCTGACCGCGGCGCTGCTCAAGGAGGCCGTGGGGCGGCTCGGGCAGGGCCCCGCGGCGATGTTCGGGCACTGGGCGCTGTACGCCACGGGGGCCGCCGGGCTCGTCGCCTTCCTGCTGCTGCAAGGCGCGCTCGGCGCGGGCTCGCTGACCGCCTCCCAGCCCGCCCTCACCCTCGGCGACGCCCTCACCAGCGTCGTACTCGGCTGGGTGCTGTTCGCCGAGTCGATCCGTCTGGGCCTGAGCCTGCTGCCGGAGGCGATCGGCGTCGCCCTGATCGGCGCGGGCAGCATCGGCCTGGCGCACGCTCCGTCCGTCGGCGGGGAATGGGACACCACCGACCCGCGGGCGCAGCCCGGATCCGCCGCCGCGCTGCCCCGCACCCCGAGGAGGTAGGCCACCGATGCCCCCCGTGTCCGGCCGCGCCCTGCGGACGGCCGCCGTCCTGCTGCCGGCCGGTCTCGCCGCGGCCCACATCGGCCCGGCGGCCACCTGGCTCCCGGGTGTACGGCTGCTGCTCTTCCCCGGGCTCGCGGGCACCGGCCGCCGCCGGCACATCGCGCTCACCTTCGACGACGGACCGGACCCGGCGTCCACCCCGCGCTTCCTCGACGCGCTGGACGCGCTCGGGGCGCGGGCCACCTTCTTCGTGCTCGGCGAGCACGTGGTCCGCCACCCCGAGCTGGTCCGGGAGACGGTACGGCGCGGGCACGAGCTGGGAGTGCACGGCTGGACCCACGACCGGCCCTGGCGGCCCGCGTTCGCCCGCGACGCCGAAGAAGTCGCCCGGACCGTCCGCACGGTGCACGACCTCACCGGTCACCGCCCGCGGTGGTACCGCCCGCCGTACGGCATCCTCACCACCAGCCGCTGGCGGGCCGCCCGGCGGGCCGGGCTGCGGACGGTGCTGTGGTCGGCGTGGGGCCGGGACTGGACGGCCGACGCCACGCCGGCGTCCGTACGCGCCCGGATCGCCGCGGACCTGCGCGGCGGCGGCACCGTCCTGCTCCACGACTCCGACCGCCACTCCGCCCCCGACTGCTGGCACACGGCCCTGGCCGCCCTGCCGGCCATCGTCCAGGACTGCCGCACGGCGGGCCTGACGGTCGGCCCCCTGCGCGACCACGGCCCGGGCCCGGTCCGGGGCCGGAGCACCGGCGGGTAGGCGGCGCGGCCGGCCCGACCGCTCACAGGTCCGCCATCCGTCCGTCATCCCGCCCGCTCACAGGTCCGTCACGCAGTCCAGCGCGTCCCGTCGGAACAGGGCACGGCCGCGGGTCACGCGGATCCGGCGCTGCGCGGTGCCCTCCCGGAGGCGGGCGAGCGCCGCCAGCAGGGCGGGGCCGGTCGGGGCCAGTTCGGACAGGCCGAGGTCGGCCATGCGGCGTACGCCGTCCGCGCCGTGGCCGGGCAGCGGGCGGTGGCCGATCACCGGCAGGCCCGTGGCGAGGGCCTGGACGGCGGTCTGGCCCGCCGCGTTGTCCACCAGCGCGTAGCACGCGGCCAGCAGGCCGGGCATGTCGTCGACCCAGCCCAGGGGGAGCGCCGCCGGTTCCCGGGCGAGCTGGGCGAGGAGCCGCTCGTTGCGGCCGCACAGCACCACCGGCAGGTAGCCGCCCGCCGCCAGCAGCCGCGCGGTGGCGGCCGGGCGGGACGCCGCGCCCCAGGCACCGGCGGACAGCAGCACCGGGGGCCGGCCGGGCGCCCGCCCGGCGAACCGCTCCCGCCACCGGGCCGCCCCGGGCACCGGCGCCCGGAAGGCCGGCGCGACCACCGGGCCGGTGGTGACCACCGGCACGGCGAGGAACCGGCGCACCTCCTCCGCCGCCGCGTCCGTGAGACACAGATACCGGTCGTTGCCCGGATGCAGCCACTGCCGGTGCACCGCGAAGTCGAGCAGGAAGACGACGCTCGGCACCCGCAGCCCGCCCCGCTCCCGCAGATGGCCGGTCAGCTGCGCCGCCAGGTGGAACACCGGCACCACCACGTCAACGCGCAGCCGGTCCACCAGCTCCGTCAGCCGGTCCCCGGCGAGCCGGGCCAGCGGGACCCCGCTCGGCCGCCGGCCGGGCCCGCCGCGCAGGAACGCGCCGTAGACACCGGCGTACACCCAGGGCAGATGCCGCACCGACGCCTGGTAGCCGCGGCGCAGCCCCGGGCCCAGGCCGTACGGCAGCAGCCGCAGCACGTCGACGACGTGGACCTGGTGGCCCCGGGCCGCGGCCCGGCGGGCCAGTTCCGCGGCCACGGTGTCGTGACCGGCTCCCATGCTCGCGCTCACGATCAGCGTTCGCCGCCGGCCGCCCGGCGCGTGGTGGTCGGTGGTAGGCACGGCGTCCGATTCTCCGCCGACGCGGGCCGCAAACGGCGGACGCGCCGACCGTGTCGCCGTGCGGGACGGTCACTCGTGCGCAGCAGCGCGACCGCACCGGTGCCCGCCCTCGGGCTGCGAGCCGCCCGCTGCGTGCCAGGCTGGATGCACCGGCACCGCGGAGCGTGCGGGCGGCGAGCGCGGGAGGAGCATTGAGGCGGTTGCGGCGCGGCCTGCACAGCGCGTGGGTCTGGCTGCGCCTGCGGGCCCTGTTCGACCGCGGCCGCGAGCTGGAGCTGATGCACCGGGCCATGGGATTCGCCACCCTGGCCCTGGTGACGCTGGCGCCGCTGCTGATCGTGGTCGCCGCGGCCGACCCCCTGGTGCGGGGCGGCTTCGCCTCCTGGCTCACCGACGGCATGGGGCTGTCCGGCCGGTCCGCCCACGTGCTCACCGACATCATCAGCCCCCCGCGCAAGGTCATCGGCACCACCAGCGCCTTCGGTGGCATCCTGCTCGCCGTGTTCGGCGTGTCCTTCGGCGGCAGCGTGCAGAACGCCTACGAGCGGATCTGGGGCCTGGCCTCCGGGCCCTGGCACCGGGTGTGGCGGCAGGCGACCTGGCTGGTGGTGCTGATGGCGTACCTGTACCAGGAGGCGGCGACCAAGTCGGCGCTGCACGGGACGGTACGGATCGTGCTGTCCATGGTGAGCGGCGTCCTTTTCTTCTGGTGGGGGCAGCGCTTCCTGCTCGGCGGCCAGGTGCACTGGCGCTCGCTGCTGCCCGGCGCGGTGGCCACGGTCCTGGGCCTGGTCGGCCTGCGTGCCTTCTCCTACCTCGTCTTCACCCCGCTCATCGTCGACAACGCCCTGAGCTACGGCGCCGTCGGCACCGTCCTCGTCGTCGAGTCCTGGCTCATCGGCGTCGGGTACGTCATCTACGGCGGCGCCATGTTCGGCCGCTGGTTCACCGAGCACCACTGGATGCCGTCCCACCACCACGAGGAGCCGGCCGGGACGGACGGCGACGGGCTCTCCTGAGGCCGTCCCTCCGGCCGACGCCGTGCCCGGACGAGCGGAGCGGGCCGGTGCCCGGTGCGGCAGGTCGTGCGCTCTCGGACAGATGCCGGTGCGCTGACCACGAACCGGGCCGGCACGGCCCCCCATAACGTGACGGCGAAACAGCCGCAGCGCGGTCTCGCACGCGCGCCGTGCCGGTATCCGCCGGCCCGTCACCCGAAAGGCATACCCATGGCCGACACCGCCCAGGTCACCGCGGCCACCGCGGCCCCGGCGCTCCGGGCCGCCGGTACGGTGCGCGCCGTCGCGGTCGCGCACGGGGAAAGCCCCGGCCCGGTGGAACACCGTCTCCTCGCGGTGCCGGGGACCGCCACGGGGCTCCGGAACACGGTCGCCCGGTGCCTCGGCGGTCCGGACCCTGCCACGGCCGTCCTGCCCCCGGCGGCGGCCCCGACCGGACCGGGAGCGGAGGCCGCACCGGTCGGCGCGGCGGCCGCCGGGCCCGGCCGGCGGATCCGGTCGGTCCCGGCCGCGGCACCGCTCACGGCGCCCGCAGCCACCGCCCGCCGCCATCGGGCCGCCGCCGACGGGACGAGGCCACGCTCGTGAACCCGGCGGAGAACTCGGCGTGGGCGCCGTTCGCGGCGCGTGTCTTCCGCGCGCTGTGGATCGCGCAACTGGTGTCCAACACCGGCACCTGGATGCAGACGGTCGGTGCCCAGTGGCTGCTCGTGGGGCACGATGCCGCCCTGGTGACGCTCGTGCAGACGGCCTCCAGCCTCCCGGTCGTCCTGCTCGCGCTGCCCTCCGGTGTGCTGGCCGACCGCTACGACCGCCGCGGGGTGCTCCTGGCCGCCCAGTTCGCCATGCTCGCCGTCTCCGCCGCGCTCGCCGCACTCGCGTTCCGGGGCGCGCTCGACCCGGGCCTCCTGCTCGGCCTCACCTTCCTGCTGGGCTGCGGCACCGCCCTGATGGGCCCGGCTTGGCAGGCGCTCCAGCCGGAACTGGTGGAGCGCGAGCAACTGGGGCAGGCGGCGGCGCTGGGGGCCGTGAACATGAACCTGGCCCGCGCCGTGGGTCCGGCTCTCGGCGGCGTGGTGGTCGCCGCCATGGGCGCGGGCTGGGTCTTCGCCTTCAACGCCCTGTCGTATCTGGGCATCGCGGCCGTGCTGCTGCTGTGGCGCCGCCCGGTGACGCCACGGCCCACCGCCCGCGGCGAAGGGCTTCTCGCAGCCGTGCAGGCCGGCCGGCGCTATGTCCGGCACGCTCCCGGCGTCCGCCGGGTCCTGCTGCGCACGGCCGCCTTCGTCCCCGGCGGAGCCGCCCTGTGGTCGCTGCTTCCCCTCGTCGCGAGCCGCTCCCTGGGACTCGGCTCGGACGGGTACGGGGTCCTGCTCGGTGTCGTGGGTGCCGGTGCGGTGAGCGGGGCCTTCGCGCTGCCCCTGATCCGCCGGGGGCTGGGCGCCAACGGCACCCTTGCCGCGGGGGCGGCGGTCTTCGCCGGGACGCTGGTGGTGCTGGCCATCACCCGGTCCCCCTGGCTCGCGGCGGTCGCACTGCTGCCCGCGGGGCTGGCCTGGATCGGTGTGCTGTCCACCCTCAACGCCGCCGTGCAGCAGCGGTTGCCCGGCTGGGTGAGGGGGCGGGGGCTCGCCGTCTATCTGGTGGTGTTCCAGGGCGGACAGGCGTTGACCGCACCGGTGTGGGGAGCGCTGGCCGACGGGCTGGGGCTGACCGTCACTCTGCTGATCGGCGCCGGGCTGCTGGTCGTCGGCGCGCTGAGCGTGCGCCGATGGCCGCTGCGCAGCGCGGAGGGGCTCGACCCGAGTCCCTCCGACCACTGGCCGGTTCCGCCCTTGGTGTTCGACCCCGGGCCGGCGGACGGCCCGGTCCTCGTCTCCGTCACGTACCGGATCGCTCCGGAGAACTGGGCGGCCTTCACCGGGCGCATGCGGCACGTGGCACGTTCCCGGCACCGCACGGGAGCTTTGACCTGGGGCCTCTTCCAGGACGGCGGGGATCCCGACCGGTTCATCGAGAACTATGTGGTGGCTTCCTGGGCGGAGCACCTCGCCCAGCACCACAGCCGGCTCACGGCCGGCGACCGGCGTCACGAGGAGCAGGCCCGCGCACTGCTCGTGGCAGGCACCACGCCCGAGGTGACCCACGCCTTCTACGCCGCCGCCGGGCCGGTGGTGACCGCGGGGGAGCGGGACACGGAGCGGATCCGGACGAACGACTCGTCGGGCCGCGGAGCGTGAAGACGTCTCCGACGCCGAGGGGCGCCGCCGCGAAGGTCCGCTGGGGGAGCGTGGCCGGCGCCGTGCCCCGACGCCTGCCACCCCGTCTCCCGGGGGAACGACACGCAGGGCGAGGCCCTCACCGTTCCCGGCCGGCCGCCCGCAGCAGCTCCACCTGACTGCCCGGAACGGCTGACCCGTACCCCGGGCACGGACAGGCCACAAGCAGGGCGCTGACGGACAAAAACACCCCGCCCGCCGGTTCTAAGGTCCCTCACGTACCAGCGGCATCCCGCTCACCGCCGGCCGCCTCGGCCGGCAGGCCGTCCCGTGCACTGACCACGACACCCCGAAAGGGAGTACTCCCATGTCCCGTCCCGCCAAGCCGACCGTCGTCCTCGTGCACGGCGCGTTCGCCGACGCCTCCAGCTACGCCCAGGTGGTCCCGCGGCTGATCGCCCGCGGTCTGGACGTGGTCGCCCCGGCCGTGCCCAACCGCAGCCTGATCGGCGACGCCGCGTACGTCGCCTCGATCGTCCGTCAGATCCCCGGTCCCGTCGTGCTGGTGGGCCACTCCTACGGCGGAGCCGTCATCACGGTCGCCGGTACCGAGGACAACGTGAAGGCACTGGTCTACCTGGCGGGTTACGCCCTGGAGGAGGGCGAGAGCCTCGGTGAACTCCAGGGCCGCTTCCCGGACTCCGACCTTGCCGCCGCACTCGTCCGCACGCCCTTCCCCGTCGAGGGCTCGACCGAGAACGGCACCGACGTGTCGGTCCGGCCCGACAAGTTCCCGGCCGTCTTCGCCGCCGACGTCGACGTCCGTCTCGCCGAGGTCCTCGCCGTCTCCCAACGCCCTCTCGCGGCACAGGCGTTCGCCGACGCCGCGCCGGCCGCCGCCTGGCGGACCACGCCCTCCTGGGGACTGGTCGCCTCGTCCGACCGCACCATCAACCCGGACGTGGAGCGCTACGGCTACCAGCGGGCCGGCATGACCACCGTCGAGGTCGACTCCTCCCACCTGGTGATGCTCTCCCACCCCCAGCGCGTCGTCGACCTGATCGAGGAAGCCGTCCGGGCCGTCTCCGCCTGAGACACCGGCTGCCTGCCACACCCGTCCGGCCGTGCCGGCACGGCCCCCTCCCACCCCCTTCGCAGAGAGCGACCGATGAACTCACCGATCTCACGCCGTACCGTGACCGCGTCCCTCCTGGCCGGCGCCGCCGCGCTGGGCACCTCGGGCACCGCCCGCTCCGCACCCGGCTCACTACCCGCACGGACCGCACGGGCGCCCGGGCACACCCACCGTGGTCCTGATCCACGGCGCGTTCGCCGACGCCTCCAGTTGGAGCGGGGTGGTCGAGCGCCTCCAGCGGCACGGCCACCGCGTGCTGGCGCCGGCCCTGCCCCTGCGCGGACTGGCGAGCGACGCCGCCTACATCCGCAGTGTCCTGGACAGCGTCACCGGGCCGGTCGTGCTGGTGGGGCACTCCTACGGCGGAGCGGTCATCAGCCAGGCCGCGGCCGACACCCCGCACGTCAGGGCCCTGGTCTACGTCGCCGCCTTCGTACCCGAGGTCGGGGAGAGCGCGCTCCAGCTCACCGACACGTTCCCCGGCAGCACCCTGGGGCAGGCCACCGTCACCCAGTACTACCCGCTGCCCGGCGGCGGACAGGGCGAGGAACTGATCATCAAGAAGGACCTGTTCCGCCGGCAGTTCGCGGCCGGTGTGCCCGTCCGGACCGCACAGGTCATGGCCGCGGGGCAGCGGCCGATCACCCTCGCCGCGCTCCAGGAACCCGCCACCGCCGCCGCCTGGAAGACGATCCCCAGCTGGTACCTCGTGGCGACCGAGGACCGCAACATCCCGCCGGCCGCCGAGCGGTGGATGGCCGAGCGCGCCGGCGCCCGCACGGTTGCCGTCCGGGCCCCGCACGCGGTGTCCGTGAGCGACCCCGGACCCGTCACCGACCTGATCCTGAGGGCCGTTCGCACGGTTCGCTCCGGACACTGACCAGGGCCGGTCACTCGTTCCCGCGTCCGACGACGGGCATCGCCCCCGGGGACGTGGAGCCCCGCGACCGTGACCGGGTCCCCGACGCGGGGGCGTCCGGCACGCCCGGACGCCCCCGCGGAACGACCACGTCCGTTGCCCGGCCCGGACGACACCCCACCCCCACGAGAGGACAACCCGATGGCACAGCCCCGCACCGCACCGGTGACACCGGAGGCGTTCGACCCCGAGACCTTCCACGTCGTGCCGGCCAGGACGTTCGAGGACCTGCGGGTCGGCGAGGTCTTCCGGGCGCCCAGCCGCACCCTGACGGACGCCCACGCCGCGGCTTTCCAGACCGTCTCCGCGGACAACCACCCGGTGCACTACGACGCGGAATGGGCCCGCAGGCACGGCCATCCGGCACCGGTGGTGCACGGCTTGCAGGTGCTCGCCTTCACCGCCCCCGGCGCCACCCTGTTCCCGCACTTCATCGGCGACGTGTTCATCAGCTTCCTCGAACTCTCCTGCGCCTTCCTGGCCGAAGTGCACTCCGGGGACACGCTGTACCCGGCACTCACCATCACGGGGCTGGAGCCCCGGGGCGACGACGGAGTCGTCACCACGGCCGCCACCCTCCACAACCAGCGCGGCGAACTCGTGCTGTCCGGTCAGCACAAGTACCTGCTGCGGCGCCGGTGACCTCGGCAGAGACGAGACGCACCGCATCGTCCTGACGGGCGTCCGCATCCCCGAAACGCAACGGGGGTTCCCCGCCGGTGAGCTTGTCGATCTGCCGCTGTGGGGACAACCACCTTGAGCAGACGGGGGATACGGGGGGTCGGTCATGCTGGACCAAGGGGTCGGTCTCGCGGCGCTGGTCCTGACGGCGGGCGCGATCGGGTATCGGCTCGTCGTCGCGGTGCGGATCGCGGTGATGCTGAGGGCGGATGTGACGGTCCGCGAGGACCTGTCCGCCGAGGAGCTGGCCTTCCTGGCGGGTGGACCGCGCCGGGCCGTGGTGACGGTGCTGTTCCGGATGGCGGGGCAGGGCCGTCTGTCCGTGGCCGAGGACGGCACGGTCACCGTCCGGGACGGCGGGTACGCGCCGGACGCGGCGGCCGGTATCGAGAAGGCACTGGTCGTGGCGGCGGGCGTCTCCCGCAGCGAACGCGCCGGCAAGCTGGTCGCCGAGGCCGCGGCGAGCCGCGCGGTGCGGTCCGTCGGTGAACGCCTCCAGGCGGAGGGGCTGCTGATCGCTCCCTCCCTGAGGCGCGGACAGTTCCGTGCGCGCCGCCTGCTGTGGTGGGCGGCGGCCCTGGCGCCGGCGCTGACCGTGTGGGACCTCACCGCCGGTACCCGTGAGCGCTGGTGGGCCGGTGTGGCGCTGTCCGCGCTCGCGACCGCCACGGCCACGCTGGTCAAGCCGGCCCAGGACCGGGCGCCCTACCGCGTCCGGTCCCTGCTCGACACGCTGCGCGCCGAGCCGGACCGCCCGGCCCCCTGGCGCCCGCCGGGCGCCCTGACCGCTCTCGCCGTCACCCCGGTCGGCGCGGTCGCCCTCGGCGGGCTGGCCGCCTCCCGGGAGCCGGTGCTCGGGGCGTTGATCACCCCGGAGACCTGGCGGGCCGGGGACCCGGCCCACGGCGGCGACTCCGGCGGCGGGTGGGGCACCTCCGCGGACTGGGGCTCGTGCGGGTATGCCGGCGGGTGCGGCGCAGGCGGCGGCGGTGGTGGCTGCGGAAGCGCGGGGGCGTGAGCGGCCGGACGACACGCACGCCCCCCTGCTGCCCCGGTCCTGATGCGTGGCCCGGGGCACACCCCGCTGCTACGGCCTCCCGATGGGCGGGATGCCGAACTGCGCCTCGACGGCCCTGAACACCACCTCCCAGCCCTTGGCCTCGGTGTTCGTGTGCACGGCGATCGTCTGCTCGCCGTCGGCGGTGCCGACGACGACGAGATGGGACCCCTGCATGCTGCCGGCCAGGCCGCGCAGCCGCAGTCCGCCGGTCACCGCCTCGTCCAGCTCGAACACGCCGAGGCCGTACCGGGAATGCGGCATCCAGTGGCCGCCCTCGGTGGAGACCGTGGTCCACATCGCGCGGTGCTGCGCGTCCGGCAGCAGACGGCCGGTGGCGAGCGCCTCGAACGCCCGGATCATTTCGCCGGTCGTGGAGACGACGTTGCCCGCGGACCAGGCCCAGGAGGTGTTGAACTCGGTGGTGTCGAGGGGAGGCTGGCCGGGCTCCTCCAGCATCGACTGCCAGTTCTCCACGGTCATGTCCGCGGGGTCGGCACCGTCCTTCAGGAACAGGCCCGTGTACGCCCTCGGGTGCGGCTCCGGGTAGCCGATGTCCTCGGGGGGACGCACATAGGTGTGCGTCAGGCCGAGAGGCTGGGCGACGGCGCGCGCGACCTCCTCCGCGTAGCTGTTGCCGGTGACCTTCTCGATGACCAGGCCGGCGAGGTGGAAACCGCCGTTGGAGTAGGCGAAGGCCGCTCCGGGTGCGTGCAGCGGGGGCTGGGAGACCGCGAGCCTCACCAGTTCGTCCGTGGTCCAGATGTCGTAGCGGTGCGCGGCGAACGCGGAGCGGGTGGCGTAGCGGCGGGACAGCTCCGGTGCGAGTCCGGTGATGAACAGCCCGCTGGTGTTGTTGAGCAGATGCCTCAGGGTGATCCTGTTGCCGTCGTAGCCGTTGACGTTCAGCACGCCGGGCAGCCACTTCTCCACCGGATCGTCGATGCTCAGCCTGCCCTCGGCCTCCAGCCGCAGCACCGCGGCCGCCGTGAACGCCTTCCCCGCGCTGCCGACATGCAGGTGCTCGCCCTCCTGGCGCGGGCGGCCGGACTCCCTGTCGGCCACCCCCGCGGAGCCGAACCAGGTTCCGTTCGCGTCGCGGACCTCGGCGACGATGCCGGGCACGCCCAGCTCCGCCACCGCCCGGTCGAGCATCCGCTGGAGCTTCTCACGCCCGGTGCTTGTGGAGTTCGTCATGTCGCTCTCCTCCTCGCGGGCGCGGCCGGGCCCCCTGCCGGGACTCCGCCGCCGGCCCGCTTCTCGGTACGGGGACGACGGTGCCGACCGGCGCTGAGACAGCTCTGATCGTGTGCTGACAGACCGGACGTCCCGCTGTCAGGAGCCGTCGGCCATCCGGCGCAGGCGGTCGAGCGCCTCCTGCCGCGGCATGGCGGCGCCCCGGCCGTACGCGGCGGAATACCTCGCGCGGCCCAGCCGACGCACGAGCCGGGCGGCGAGCTCCCGCAGCTCCGGGTCGCCGTCGTCGAAGGCACCACGGATGACCTCGCTCATGCCGAGCGCGGTGGCCGCGCCGGCCGGATCCCCCTCCGCCAGCAACAGCCCGGCCAGATGCTGGGCGGCCGGCGCGGCATCCCGGTGCGCGAAGGCCGCACGGACGGCTCCGGGCAGCAACGCGCGCGCCCGTACGGCATCGCCGGCCGTGAGCAGGTTCGCCACCCGGGCCGGCGCGACCCAGTCCTGCACGGCCTCCTCGGACAGGGACGCCTCCCGGCCGAGCGCCTCCATCCGGTCCAGCTGGAGATCGGCCCGGTCCGGCTGTCCGGCGCGGCGGTACCAGTCGGCCCGGCAGACCAGAGCCGCGAGCCGGGCGAGGTCGTCCCCGCGGTCCCGCGCCGCCTGCTCGGCCTCGTCGATGTCGTGCCGGGCGCCCGCCAGGTCGCCGCCGCGCATCCGTTCGGTGGCGAGCCCGAGCCGGGCCTGCACCTCGTCCCGGGGTACGAGGGCGAGTCCGCGCCGATAGGCGGCGACCGCCTCCTGATGCCTGCCCTGGACGGAGCGGACCCGCGCCACACCCGCCAGTGCCATCGCCGTGCACACGCCGTCGCCCGCCGCCTCGAACTCGCGCAGGGCGCCGGCCGTCGCCCCCGCCAGGCCCTCCCAGTCACCGCGTTCGTGCCGCTCGAAGGCCTCCACGAGGAACGTACAGCCCACGGCCCACCGGTCCGCGCGCCCGCGCACCTCCCCGAGCAGGGGTCGCACCACATCGTCCAGACCGAGCAGAGACCCCATCGGAAGCGTCAGCAGGAGCAGCATCGGATAGCGCTCCAAGGCCCCGGTGCGGGCGCAGTCCTCGATCACGGCACGGGCCCGTTCGGCGTCGGGTGCCGGGTCGCCGTCGCCGGCCAGGAGGTCGATCGCGGTGAAGGCGGCCCGTGCGTCCTCGGGCAGCGCGTCGCCCAGCCCGCAGACCTCGGCCACCAGGGCCTCGGCGCGTGCGTCGTAGCGCAGCGCGGTCCAGTACCAGTACAGCGGAGCGAGCAGCCGGGCCGCCGCGTCCGCGTCCCGTCCCTCGACGGCGGCCCGCAGCGCGCACACCAGGTTGTCGTACTCGGCTGCGAAGAGCGCGAACGATTCCTGCTGCCGGGCGGAGCGCAGCAGCGGCTCGTGCGCGTGGGCCACGTCGGCGAAGTGACGGACCAGGCGGGCCCGGACCGCTTCCCGCTCGCCCGCCTCGGCCAGCCGCCGCGCCGCGTACGCCCGCACGGTCTCCAGCATCCGGTAGCCGTCGCCGACCTGTTCCACGAACGACTTGTCGACCAGCGAACCGAGCACATAGGCGGCGTCCGCGGCCGGCAGCGTCCCGCCCGAACAGACCGCCTCGACGGCGTCGGCCCCGGCCGGGGC
>NZ_MUMF01000981.1:0-274 GCF_002155905.1 Streptomyces tricolor
CGCCCGCCTGGGACGCGCGGGCCAACGAGCGCGCGCTCGACGGCTGAGGCGGCACCGGGTCAGCCCCGTTCGAAGAACTCCACCTCCGCCAGGGCCAGGTGCCGGCCCCGGGTCAGGCCGACCGGGGCGTGCAGGACCAGGCGGACCGTCTTCACGTCGCTGATCCCGGTGTGGACCGGCTGCGGGCCCGGTTTGTCGCCGAGGGTGAGCTGCTTGCGGTGCTGCTCGCCGTCCTGCGTCGTCACCTCCAGGTCCACGCGGAGCGCGCGTGCCT
>NZ_MUMF01000981.1:329-767 GCF_002155905.1 Streptomyces tricolor
CGAGGCGCCCGGCGCCGGCGCGCCCCAGTAGCGATTGCTCGCCCCGTCCGTGGTGTTCTTCGCCGGGTGCCCGGGTACCTCGGCGCTCGCCTCGACGGCCACGGGCGTCACGGGCCTGGGCTTGCCCAGTTTGTCCCGGGTGTCCTCGAACAGGGCGCGGCCGGCCGGCAGCAGCAGGAGACCGGCCGCGCACAGGGCCGCCACCACGGCCAGGATCACCACGAGCCGTACCGCGCGGCCCGAACTCGCCCGCACCCGGCGGCGCAGCGGCCACACGGTCCGCCACCACGGCAGCGGGGCGGGCTTCGCCACGGGGTTCAGCGGGGTCGCGCAGCGCCGGCAGAACCGGCGGCCCGGCGGGTTGGGCGTGCCGCAGGCCGGGCACGGCGCCCCCGCCCCTTCGTCCGGCTCCGCCACAGGCCGTACGACGGGGCGCGG
>NZ_MUMF01000982.1 GCF_002155905.1 Streptomyces tricolor
TACTGGATCATGCGCCGCATCTCACCGTCGGTCGCGACGCACTCCAGCAGGTACGACAGGCGCGTGTGCTCGTCCACATGGCTCTGCAGGAACACGGTGCACACCTCGGGGTCGAGCCCCGCCGCCAGCAACAGCGTCGCCGTCTGCCGGCTGANNCGGCCCAGCGCCGCATGGCGCCCAGGTAGTTGCCCAGGGTCAGGTGCCCGGTCGGCTGAATCCCGCTGAAGACCCGAGTCATCTCCACTCCACCTTCTGGTCGGGACCGCCGCCCCTGCGGCCGGCCCCCGGAGCCCGGAGGGAGATACGAGAACGGCCGCCGAAGCGGCGGCCGTTGAGTGCATACGTGAGTACGGCCGCCGGTCAGGCGGCCCACCAGAGCTGGGTACACGTACGCGTCATCACGCACTCCACAGTACGCCTCCGGAGTGCTCCGCGGGCGGGAGTTGACACACCCCACGCCGATACGTAAGGTTCTCCGAGTTGTCCGACGTGAGCGCCGACTCCGGTCGGTCCCCGGACAGCCATTCCGCAAGCACCACCCACGCAATCGGCACTCTGCTGTCGACTGCTTCGGCGTGCGTATTTGCGAAATGAGGAATCCGCGTTCGAAAGGACGCCGGCCCCGATTAGCTCGGGAGCCAGGAATCCGCTAAAGTCTCACTCGTCGGAACGGCCGAAGGGCCGGGAAGACAAGCCCCCC
>NZ_MUMF01000983.1 GCF_002155905.1 Streptomyces tricolor
CCGTCGGCCTCGCCCTCGACATGGTGCGGCTCTACCAGGTCGAGCTGACCCACTTCGAGAAGATCGAAGGCGTTCCGATGACCCTGGCGGCCAAGGCGGCCCGCCTCGCGGCCATGATCCGGCAGAACCTGGCCCAGGCCATGCAGGGTCTCGCCGTCGTCCCGCTGCTCGTCGGCTACGACCTCACCGCGCCCGGCGGCGGACACGGCCGGATCTTCGGCTACGACGCGGCCGGCGGGCTCTACGAGAAGCGGCACTTCCACGCGGAGGGCAGCGGCTCCCCGTACGCCCGGGGCGCCCTGAAGAAGCTGTACCGGCCGGACCTGACCCGCCGCGAGGCGGCCCTCGCCGCGCTCCAGGCGCTGTACGACGCGGCGGACGACGACTCGGCCACCGGCGGCCCCGACCTGAACCGCCGTATCTTCCCCGTCGTCTCGGTCATCACCGAGGACGGCTTCGAGCGGCTGCCGGAGACGGAGACCGAGGAACTCAGCCGTGAGACGGTCCGGCAGCGCGCCGGCC
>NZ_MUMF01000984.1 GCF_002155905.1 Streptomyces tricolor
GGCACCGAGCCGGGCGCGCGGGCCGGACTCGTGGTGCTCGGGGACGCCTTCGCGTGGATCGGACTGGAGCGCGGGACCGACGGGACGGTCCGGCTCGTGCACCGGTTCGCGGAGGCGGTCGCCGAGCACGAGCGGGACGCCGGGGTGCCGTGCCCGGCGCCCGAGGGCCGGGCACGGCTGCGGATCGAGATCGGGGCCGGGGCCCGCTGCCGGTTCCGGTACGACGTCGGGGACGGCCCGCGCCGCTCCGGGCCCGTCTTCGCGGCCACGCCCTGGCGCTGGGTCGGCGCCCTGCTCGGCCTGTTCGCCGTTGCCCCCGAGGGACCGGGGTCCGCGGGGACGGCGACGTTCACCCGCTTCCGCATCACGCCCCTGTAGCCCCGAAGAAGCCGTGTGGGGAGCCGCCATGCCGCACATCCCTAGCAAGCGCTTGCCCCGGCCGGGTGCCGTCCTGGCCGCCGTCACCGCCCTGATCGCCACGCTCGCACCGGGCCCGGCCGGCCGGGCGACGGCCGCCGCCCCGTCGGCCACGGTCCCGTGGAGCGACCGGCCGCACGGCTTCGCCTCGCTGGCCGGCGGCACCACCGGCGGTGCGGGCGGCCCGGTCGTCACCGTCACCGACCACTACGCGCACCTCTACGACAACTACCAGGCCGACGCCGCCGAGCTGGTGCAGCGCGGGTCGACCCTGCGGAACACCACCGGACGGGCGGACGAGCGGGGCACCGCCTTCGACCCCCAGGACTTGTACGACTACCGGCTGGACCCGCCGCCGCCGTCCCCGCCCCGGTCACGCGCTTCTCCGGTCCGCAGCCGCGGATCGGCCGCTGAGCCCTCCCCCCACAGCCGCACATCCCGTTGGATCCAGAAGAAGAGAGCCGACCATGACAAGCAGCATCCGCATCCGCAGAGGCAGGCGCGCCGCCCTGGCCGTCGCCCTGGGCTCCGTCCTCGCGCTGACCGCCACCGCCTGCGGTGACGACGGCAGCGGCAGCGCGGGGGAGAAGGGGGAGGAGGGCTCCGGCAAGGGCACGATCACGTTCTGGGACAACAACGGCGGCGTCCGCACCGACGTCTGGAAGCAGATCATCGCCGACTTCGAGAACTCGCACCCCGACATCAAGGTGAAGTACGTCGGCGTGCCCGCCGCGAGCGTGCAGTCCAAGTACGACACCGCCATCCAGGGCGGCGGGCTGCCGGACGTCGGCGGCGTGGGTACGGCGATGCTCGCCGAGGTCGCCGCGCAGGGCGCGCTGGAGCCGCTGGACGACCGGATCTCCGGCAGCCCGCTGAACGGCAAGCTCAACACCAAGTTCCTGGAGAGCGTCAAGGCCGCCGGCGGTGACGGCAGGACGTACACCGTGCCGACCTCCGCGAACAACGGCACGCTGTGGTACCGGACCGATCTGTTCGGCGCGGCGAAGCTGGACCCGCCGACCACCTGGACGAAGTTCTACAAGGCCGCCGACAAGCTCACCGACAAGGGAAAGAACGCCTTCGGATACACCATCCGCGGCGGCGAGGGCTCCATCGCCCAGGCACTGGACGCCATGTACGGGCAGAGCGGGATCACCTCTTTCTGGAACGGTGACAGGACCACCGTCAACGACCCGAAGAACGTCGCCGCGCTGGAGAAGTACGTCGGCCTGTACAAGAAGGACACCCCGTCCGCCGACGTGAACAACGACTTCACCAAGATGGTCGCGCAGTGGGACTCCGGAACGATCGGGATGCTCAGCCACAACCTGGGGTCCTACACCGACCACGAGAAGGCGCTGAAGGGCAAGTTCAGGGGCATCCCCAACCCCACCCTGGACGACGGGACCCGGGTGCAGGTGTCCAATCCGGTCGACGGGCTCGGGCTGTTCAAGTCCAGCAGGAACAAGGCCGCCGCCTGGAAGTTCATCGAGTTCGCCGCCTCGCACGCGTCCAACAGCAAGTGGAACCGGGTCGCGGGGCAGGTGCCGGCGAACACCGAGGCCGCGCGGGACGCATGGGTGCAGGAGTCCGAGCCGACCAAGCTCGCCGCCGAGGCGCTGAGCGGATCCAGCACGAAGATCGTGCAGTTGCCGTACTACCTTCCGGACTGGAACACCATCTCCAAGGCCGACAACGAGCCGAACTTCCAGAAGGTACTGCTCGGAAAGCTGAGCGCGAAGGAATTCCTGGACCTGATGGCCGACCAGCTGAACCAGGCGCACGCGGACTGGAAGAAGAACCACTGACAGCCCGGGTGGTTGCGGTGGCGGGGGCTGCGGGTCCGTCGTGGCCGGTCGCGCAGTCCCCGCGTCCCTGGACGGTTCCCCGTGTGCGAAAGGCGCTGTTCGTGTCCCTTACCCGTAGACAGGTCTCCTCGGCAGCGCTCGCCGCTGTCCCCCTTGTCCGGAAGTCCCGCCGGGAATCCCGCACCCTCTACATCGCGGGTGATTCGACGGCCGCCCAGAAATACGCCGACGCCGCTCCCGAGACCGGGTGGGGGATGGCGCTGCCCTTCTTCCTCCGGAAGGCGGTGAGGGTCGCCAACCACGCGGTGAACGGACGGAGTTCGAAGAGCTTCGTCGACGAAGGGCGGCTCGACACGATCCTCGCCGAGATCCGGCGCGGGGATCTGCTGCTGATCCAGTTCGCGCACAACGACGAGAAGGCCACCGATCCCGCCCGGTACACCGAGCCGTGGACGACGTACCAGGAGTATCTGCGGCTCTGCGTCGAGGGCGCGCGGGCACGGGGCGCCCGGCCCGTCCTGGCCACCCCCGTGGAGCGGCGCAGATTCGACGCCGACGGCGACGCCCGGCCCACCCACGGCGACTACCCGGCGGCCATGCGGGCGCTGGCCGCGAAGGAGGGAGTCGCGCTGCTCGACATCGAGGCGCTGTCGCTCGCGCTGTGGCAGCGGCTCGGGGCGGAGGAGACGAAGAGCTACTTCAACTGGACCGCCACCGAGCAGGACAACACGCACTTCAATCCGCCGGGCGCCGTCGCCGTGGCCCGGCTCGTGGCGCAGGAACTGCTGCGCACCCGGGTGCTGGCCCGGTCCGCCGTCGTACGGCTGGACGAGGACGTCCCGGCGTCCTGGATCACCTGGCCGCCCGCACCCGCATCCTGACCTTCGTCATCGAGGAGACCCGCACAGTGCGTACACAGAGATGTCATGGCCGTGTCATAGCAGTGGCGGCCGGTTGCACGGCCCTCGTCCTCGCCGTCACCGGTACCGCCTCCGGCTCCGCTTCCGCTTCCGCTTCCGCTTCCGCGCAGTCCGGTGCCCGCGCCGGCCTCGACCGGCAGGTGCTGCCCGCCCGGGACGGCTGGGCGGCGTACGGCACCGGGACGACCGGCGGGGCCGCCGCCGACGCCGCGCACGTGTACACCGTCACCACCTGGGAGCAGTTCAAGGCCGCCCTCGCGGACGGCGGCAGCGCGCCCCGGATCGTCCGGGTGAAGGGCATGATCGACGCCGACGGGCCGAGCTGCGCCTCCTTCGCCGTGCCCGGGTACGACTTCGCCGCCTACCTGAAGACCTACGACCCGGCGGTGTGGGGCCGTACCGAGAACCTCGACGCCGAGCCCGACGACAGCCCCGAGGGGCTGCGCCGCGCCTCCGCCGCGCGCCAGGCCGCCTTCGTCAAGGCCGCCGTCCCGGCCGACACGACCATCGTCGGCGTCGGCCGCGACGCCGGCTTCCAGGGCGCCAGCCTCCAGATCAAGGGCGTCGACAACGTCATCGTCCGCAACCTGACCTTCGAGAGCCCCCTCGACTGCTTCCCGCAGTGGGACCCGACCGACACCGCCGACGGCAACTGGAACTCCGAGTACGACAGCGCCGTCGTCCACGGCTCGACCCACGTGTGGCTGGACCACAACACCTTCACCGACGGCGAGCACCCGGACAGCACCCTGCCGACGTACTACGGCCGGCTCTACCAGCAGCACGACGGCGAGCTGGACATCGTCAAGGGCGCCGACTACGTCACCGCCTCCTGGAACGTCTTCGAGGACCACGACAAGACGATCCTCATCGGCAACAGCGACAGCGCGTCCACGGCCGCCGTCGACCGCGGGCATCTGAAGGCCACCTTCCACCACAACCTGTTCCGGAACCTGGTCGAGCGCGCCCCGCGGATCCGCTTCGGGCAGGTGGACTCGTACAACAACCACGTCGTCGCCGGCGCCGGCCACTCCTACACCTACGGCATCGGCATGGAGTCGCAGCTGGTCGCCGAGCACAACGCGTTCACCCTGCCGGACGGCGTCCCGGCGGGCACGATCCTGAAGAAGTGGAAGGACGCGCCGGTCACCGCCGCCGACAACCACGTCAACGGCAGGCCGACGGACCTCATCGCCGTGCACAACGCGGAGGTGCCCGGCGAGATCCTCCGCTCCGGGGCCGGCTGGACGCCGGTGCTGCGGACCCGGGTGGACCGGCCGCAGGCCGTCCCCGGCCTCGTCGGCCACCGCGCGGGCGCCGGACGCCTGCGCTGACCCCCCAGCGGCCGGGGCGCGCGCCGCCCCGGCCGCCCCGCCCG
>NZ_MUMF01000985.1 GCF_002155905.1 Streptomyces tricolor
CTCGGCCGGGCCGCGCTGGCCTCGCTGCGGCTGCTGGCGGCGGACCCGGGCGCGGTACGGCGCCGGGTCGTGGTCGCCGTGGACGTGCCCGACGGCGCCGCGAGCGTCGACCCCGACCGCGGCCTGGAACCGTCCGCCCTCGGCGAGGTCACCGTGACGGCCGCGGTGCCGCTCGCGAAGGCGGCCTCCGTGCACGTCGACGCCGAGGACGCGGAGCCGGACGTGGCCGCGGCGGCGGACGCGCTGGAGGCGGCGGACGGCGGGGACGACGACGCGCAGTTCGTCGTGGACGGGGCGGACGACCACGAGCTGCTGTGGTTCGCCACGCAGGAGATCCCCAACCTGGTCGGGCAGAGCTGACCCGGGCCGGTCGGACGGTGCCTTGAGTGTCAGTGGCGGCGGGTACGGTCTTGGACATGGGGATGCACGCAAGCGCGCACATCGTCTGGGACTGGAACGGGACGCTGTTCCACGACAATGACGCGATCATCGGGGCGACGAACGCGGCCTTCGCCGAGCTGGGGCTCGAGCCGATCACGCTGGAGCAGTACCGGGCGCTGTACTGCGTGCCGGTGCCGAAGTTCTACGAGCGGCTGATCGGCCGGCTGCCGACCGATGCCGAGTGGGAGCTGATGGACGGGGTCTTCCACCGGTACTACGCCGAGCACCGGGTGCGGTGCGGGCTGACCGAGGGGGCGGAGGACCTGCTCGTCGGATGGCGGTCGGCGGGGCACAGCCAGTCGCTGCTGAGCATGTACGGGCACGAGGAACTGGTGCCGCTGGTGCGGGGCTTCGGGATCGAGGCGCACTTCGTACGGGTCGACGGGCGGACGGGGCCGTCCGGCGGGAGCAAGGCCGAGCACATGGTGCGGCATCTGGAGGCGCTGGCGGGGGCGGCGGAGCCGGAGCGGACCGTGGTGATCGGCGACGCGGCGGACGACGCGGTCGCCGCGCGGTACGTGGGGGCGCGGGCTGTGCTGTACAGCGGGGGCTCGCACAGCCGGGAGAGTCTGGAGGGAGTGGGGGTGCCGGTGGTGGACACGTTGGCCGAGGCCGTGGCGGAGGCGCGGAGGATAGCGGGGTAACCGGGAGCCGTGTCCGGCGCCCGGTGTCCGCGCCCAGTGCCCGGCGCCCGGTGCCGCGTCTCCCAGGGCGCGGGGAACTGCGCG
>NZ_MUMF01000986.1 GCF_002155905.1 Streptomyces tricolor
GCAGCGCGGCCAGCTGCTCGGCGAACGGCACCACGGTCTCCCCGACCCCCCGCGGAGCCAACGGCATCAGCGCGGCCAGCTCCCCCGCCGCCCGCTCGATCCGCTCGGCCAGCCCTTCCGCTCCCCAGTCCTCGGACGCGGCGTAGACCCCGGTGGGGACGACCACGGCCCGCAGGTACGCGAACAACGGCCGCAGCGCGTGCTCCAGCACCAGCGAGTGCCGCCCCGTACCCCCGGTCGCCCCGATCAGCACCGGCTTGCCGACCAGCGCCTCCTTGTCCAGCACGTCGAAGAAGGACTTGAACAGCCCGCTGTACGACGCGCTGAACACCGGCGTGACGACGACCAGCCCGTCGGCCCCCGCCACCGCGTCCTGCGCGGCGGCGAGCCCCTTGCCCGGAAACCCGTTGGTGAAGTTGTGCGCGATCTCCACCGCGAGTTCCCGCAGCTCGATCACCTCGATGTCCACCGGCGCGTGCCGGTCGACGGCGGCGGCCAGCCGGTCGGCGAGCAGCCGGGTGGAGGACGGCACGCTCAGCCCCGCGGAGACGACGACGAGCTTCATCCGACGGTCGTTCCTCATCCCGTCGCTCCTCGTCCCCTCGTTCCTCACCTGGTCGTTCGTCATACCGCAGCCGCCTCCTTCTCCTTCGCCGCCAGCAGGGACCGGTGCGTCGGCGCGTCCGGTACGCCGGCCGGGCGGCCGTTCGCGAACTCCTTGCGCAGTACGGGCACGACCTCCTCGCCGAGCAGGTCGAGCTGCTCCAGCACGGTCTTCAGCGGCAGCCCCGCGTGGTCCATCAGGAACAGCTGGCGCTGGTAGTCGCCGGCGTACTCGCGGAAGGACAGGGTCTTCTCGATCACCTGCTGCGGGGAGCCCACGGTCAGCGGGGTCTGCTCGGTGAAGTCCTCCAGGGAGGGCCCGTGGCCGTACACCGGCGCGTTGTCGAAGTACGGCCGGAACTCCCGCACGGCGTCCTGCGAGTTCTTCCGCATGAACACCTGGCCGCCCAGGCCGACGATCGCCTGCTCCGGGGTGCCGTGCCCGTAGTGGGCGTACCGGTTGCGGTACAGCTCGACCATCCGCCTGGTGTGCTCGGCGGGCCAGAAGATGTTGTTGTGGAAGAACCCGTCGCCGTAGTACGCCGCCTGCTCGGCGATCTCCGGCGAGCGGATGGAGCCGTGCCAGACGAACGGCGGCACGTCGTCCAGCGGGCGCGGGGTGGAGGTGAAGCCCTGCAGCGGGGTGCGGAACTTCCCCTCCCAGTCGACGACGTCCTCGCGCCACAGCCGGTGCAGCAGGGCGTAGTTCTCCACCGCGAGGTTGATCCCCTGCCGGATGTCCTTGCCGAACCACGGGTAGACCGGCCCGGTGTTGCCGCGGCCCATCATCAGGTCCACCCGCCCGTCGGCCAGGTGCTGGAGCATCGCGAAGTCCTCCGCGATCTTCACCGGGTCGTTGGTGGTGATCAGCGTGGTGGAGGTGGACAGGATCAGCTTCTCCGTCCGCGCCGCTATGTAGCCGAGCATGGTGGTCGGGGACGACGGCACGAACGGCGGATTGTGGTGCTCACCGGTCGCGAAGACGTCCAGCCCGACCTCCTCGGCCTTCAGCGCGATGGCGACCATGGCCTTGATCCGCTCGCGCTCGGTCGGCGTACGACCCGTGGT
>NZ_MUMF01000987.1 GCF_002155905.1 Streptomyces tricolor
CGTCCCGCAGCCCCGGCACCGAACTGGTGGTGCCGGGGCTGCGGGACGCGGGCGGTGAGGAGGAGCGGTGACCACACCCGGAGCGCGGGGCGGCCGGTCGTTCGCGGCGGACCCCGTCATCGAGACGCCCGCGGAACTTCCGCCCGTCTGGGCCGCGCAGCTGGTGAGCTGCGTGGTGGACGAGAACGTGGGCCTGCCGGACGCGGCACAGCTCACCTTCCGCGACCCCGACCACGAGTTCCTCGCGGCGACCGGCATCACCATCGGCACCCCGCTCAGGGTGTCGGTGGTGACCGTGGCCGGGCAGGCCCGCGAGCGGCTGTTCGACGGCGAGGTGACGGCCCTGGAGGTGGACCGGGACCGCACGGGCTCGTTCACGGTGGTGCGCGCCTACTCCAAGGCGCACCGCCTCCAGCGGGGCCGGAAGGTGGTGGCGTACCGGAACATGACGGCGGCGGCGATCGTCCGCAAGGTGGCCGCCGGGGCCGGGCTGGCCTGCGGGACCGTGGAGGCCGCGCCGGTCACCTACACGCAGCTCTCGCAGGCGAACGTGTCCGACTGGGACTTCCTCCAGTACCTGGCGGCCGAGAGCGGGGCGCAGGTCCGCGTCGACGACAAGGGGCTGCTCCAGTTCACCCGGCCGCGGAAGGCGTCCGGGGCGCCCGCGCCGTCGACCCCGGCCACCCGCAACCCGATGGTGCTGGAGTACGGGCGGAACCTGCTGGCGCTGCGGGCCTCGCTGTCGGCCGCGGACGGCGCGGCGCAGGTGGAGGTGCGCGGCTGGGACGTCACCACGAAGCGGCCCCTGGTGGCCCGGCAGCCGTCGGTGGACAGCGACACGGTGGTGCCGGGCCTGAGCCCGGCGTTCGCCGCCCGGTTCGGCAGGGCGAAGCTGACCGTCACGGACACCCCGTACCGCACCCAGGCGGAGACGACGGCGGTCGCGGACGCGACGGCCGCCCAGGTGAGCGCGGGCTTCGGGGAGCTGGAGGCGGTGGCCGAGGGCAATCCGCGGCTGCGCGCGGGCAAGCCGGTCGCGCTCGGCAACGTGGGGCAGGCGTTCTCGGGCAAGTACACGGCGACGGCCGTGCAGCACGTGCTGGAGCCGCACGGCGGGTACCGGACGACTGTGTGGGTGAGCGCCAGCCCGGACCGCTCCCTGACGGGCCTGGTCGCCG
>NZ_MUMF01000988.1 GCF_002155905.1 Streptomyces tricolor
ACGACGGCACCCCGGCAGGACAGCGCCCCGGCACGACGGCACCGGGCAGGACGGCCCCCCGGCGCGGCGGCACCCCGGCAGGACGGCCCCCGGCAGGACGGCCCCCCGGCGCGGCGGCACCGGGCACGACGGCACCCCGGCAGGATGGCGCCCCGGCGCGGCGGCACCGGGCAGGACGGCCCCTCGGCGCGGCGGCACCGGGCAGGACGGCACCCGGCAGGCGGTCCCGGACGGCCGCCGGCGGCGGCCGTCCGCGGTCCGCTGACCCGGCCGGCGGGCAGGCCGCTGCGCGGGCCGGCGGGAGCAGCCCGCCCGCGCACCGGGAAGACGACCGCGCCCCGCGGGCCAGGGTGATGACCGCACCCCGCGGACCAGGGTGCCGTCCGTGGCCGGCCGGGGGGGGCGTGGGCGGGTGTCAGGTGTCCGTCCGGGCCGGGACGGGCGTGCCCTCCTCCTGCTGCGGCCGGTCCTCGGACAGGGCCGCGATCTCTTCCAGGGACAGGCCCAGTTCCTGGTGCAGGAACCGCACGATCGTCCAGTGCGGCAGGGCGTCGGCGTCGAAGGGGCCGAACGCGGCGGTGTAGAGGGGGATCCAGCGCAGGGCCTCCTCGGCGACGGCCTCCCGCCCGGGGGCTTCCCGGTAGGCGTCGTAGGAGATGCTGCGGTGGTGGATGAAGTGCCCGCCGGGCAGCCGGTTCTCGCACAGGTCGCGGTACTCGCGGGTCTGCAGGATGAGGTAGTGCCAGATCTCGTCGATGTCCTGCTCGACCGGCAGGAAGAGGCCGCCGAGCCGGTCGGGGTGGCGGGAGACGAGATAGAGATAGCGCAGACACTCGCGGACCCGGTGGCGGACGGTCGCCTCCGAGGGCGCGCCCACCTCGGCGGTGAAGTGGGCGACGACTTCCTCGTGCAAGGCGGGGCCCAGGAGGTCCTCGGCGGAGGGGGCCGCTTGGGCCACGGGCTCGGTCATGGGTGCGGGTGTGGTCATCGCCGGTCCTGTCGGGTCGTCAGGTGTGCTGCGTGTCGGGTGGCGGATCGTCAGGCGGGTGCCGCGGGCTGCCCGGGGCGTCAGACGGCCGGCGCAGGGGCGGTCAGCCAGGCGTACTTCCCGGACGGGCCGATGGGGATGCCGGTGCGGTGCTCGAGACCGCAGGAGCGTTTCGTCAGGACGCTGACGGCGGCGGCCAGTTCGCTGCTCTCGGCGGGAGCGAGGGGGGCGTCGTCGAAAGTGGTGTACGACAGCCGGCACGCGTCGTCACCGGCGAGGTGGAGCTGGTGCAGGAAGACGCGGGAGCTGACCGCGGCGATGCGGGCGTCGAGGTCGGCCTGGGCGACGGGACCGGCCGGGGTGGGCAGCAGTTCCTTCTCCCGTCCGCAGAAGGAGACGATCTGCCCGGCGTCGGTGCTGTTGTCGCGGGTGCGCACGCAGTCGCCGGAGCGGTAGCGCACCAGCGGCATGTAGGGGTTGCGGACACTGGTGACGATGAGGCTGTGGATGCCGCTGCCCGGCTGCACCGGGATCAGTTCCACGCTCATGTCCTTCAGGTAGGGCTGGTAACGGCCGTGCGCATCGCTGTAGAAGAGGTAGCCGAGCTCGGTGCTGCCGAACAGGTCGATGACGGGGCAGTCGAAATGGGCACGCAGATAGGCGCGGACGTTGAGCGGCGTGTACTCGTAGGCGTGGACGATGCCGGCCGGGCGGGGGAAAGCGTCCCACAGCTCCCAGGCCGCCACGGCGCGGACCAGGTGCGCCAGGTGGTAGCCGGAGCAGTCCAGCAGGTAGGCGCCGTCGGGGTGGGCGCCGGCCGCTTCGCGGATCTCGGCGAGCATACGCTCGACCTCGTCGCGTTCCCAGCCGGCCGGGTCCAGACGGCGGTTGAGGTAGAGCGTACGGTCGTCCAGCCAGCGTTCGCCCCGCATCGTGCCGGGCCTGCGGGCATTGACACGGGCGACGTGCTCGGTGGCCAGCACCGTGGTCAGCGACACCCGCCGGGCCCCGGAGTGCCACAGGGCACCGAGGTCAGGGTGCTCGCTCCACAGACGGTAGTAGGAACGCAGCAGGAAGTAAGGCGGCCGGATGAGCTGCATGCGGGCATGGTTGGTGCCGGTGGACAGCACGAACTCCGCCTCTCCCGCCTCAAGTGCACGCTTGAGTTTCGGAGTCATCCAGTTGTCGGGGAAGCCCCGGGCGATCTCCAGCTTCTCCAGGATCGGGAAGTGACCGCGCTCGATGGAGGCACGGTAGATCGGTATGTCGCGCACCCGGTCCAGGACGTCGGCGCTCGGCAGGCGGTTCACAAGGGCTCTCCGGAACGGCAGGAAAAAACGGGGGCGGCGGAGACGGAACGGGGACGGAGACGGAAGAAGACGACGGCGGCGGAAGAAGACGGCGGCGGCGGAAAGGAGGAGCGGGGGCGG
>NZ_MUMF01000989.1:0-526 GCF_002155905.1 Streptomyces tricolor
CGCTACCGCAAGGTGTGCGAACTGGAGGACCGCGAGGTCAGTCAGGCTGAGATCGGCAAGGGGTACGAGGACGCCGACGGTTCGATCATCCCGATCACCGACGAGGACCTGTCCCACCTGCCCATCCCCACCGCCCGCACCATCGAGATCGTGGCCTTCGTGCCGGCCGACCGGATCGACCCCCTCCAGATGGGCGCGGCGTACTACCTCGCGGCCAGCGGGGCCCCGGCGGCCAAGCCGTACACCCTGCTCCGTGAGGCGTTGAAGCGCAGCAACAAGGTCGCCATCGCCAAGTACGCGCTGCGCGGCCGGGAACGGCTCGGCATGCTGCGGGTCGTCGGCGACGCCATCGCCATGCACGGACTGCTCTGGCCGGACGAGGTCCGGGCCCCCGAGGGCGTCGCCCCCGACACCGCCGTCACCATCCGCGACAAGGAACTCGACCTGGCCGACGCCCTGATGGACACCCTCGGCGAGGTCGACCTGGCGGACCTGCACGACGAGTACCGGGAGGCGCTGGAGGAGG
>NZ_MUMF01000989.1:587-874 GCF_002155905.1 Streptomyces tricolor
TCGACGGCGAAGAAGACGGCCACCCCGAAGAAGGCCGCGTCCGCCCGCAAGTCGACATCGAAGACGACGGAGGGGACGAAGAAGAGCGGGGCGACGGCGAAGAGTACGGCGACGGCGAAGAGCACGGCGACGAAGAAGACCCCGGCGAAGAAGACGACGTCCCGCAAACGGTCGGCGTGAGCCGTGGCCGGGGGTGCCTTGGCGGAGGCACCCCGCCGGCACCGGTGACCGCCCCCGCCCCCGCCCAGCCGCAGCCCAGCGCGGTCACTCGACAGGCTCCACTCGCC
>NZ_MUMF01000990.1 GCF_002155905.1 Streptomyces tricolor
GGATGCCGTCGGCGAGGGCGCCCGCCCACACCCCGGTGGCGTTGATCACGGCGCGGGCCCTGATCTCGCCCTCCTCACCGGTGAGTTCGTCCCGGATCCGGGCGCCCGTCCCGGTCAGCGCCAGCGCCCGCACCCGGGTCAGCACGCGGGCGCCCCGCGCGGCGGCCGTCCGGGCCACGGCGGTCACCAGGCGGGCGTCGTCGGTCACCTTGCCGTCCCAGGACAGCAGCCCGCCGCGCAGCCCGGCCGCGCGGACCGAGGGCGCCAGGTGCCGGGCCTCCGTCGCCGACAGCCGGCGCGGGGCGGGCAGCACCTGGCGCGGGGTCCGGGCGGCCAGCCGCAGCATGTCCCCGGCCCGGAACCCGGCCCAGGCCAGCGAGGCCTGAGCCCGGGACACCAGCGGGGTCAGCGGCAGCACGAACGGCTGCGCGGCCACCAGGTGCGGGGCGGTCCGGGTCATCAGCACCCCGCGCTCGACCGCGCTCTCGTGGGCGACGTCGAACTGGGCGGAGGCCAGGTAGCGCAGTCCGCCGTGGATGAGCTTGGAACTCCAGCGGGAGGTGCCGAACGCCAGGTCGTGGGCGTCCACCGCGACGACGTCCAGGCCGCGGGCCGCCGCGTCCAGGGCGGCTCCGGCGCCCGTGGCGCCCAGCCCGACCACCAGGACGTCGACCGTCCGGCCGTCCGCGGCCTCGGCCAGTTCCCGGCGGCGCCGGTGCGCGCTCAGCGACGAGCCGGGCGCGGCCTCGGTGTGGCTCATGGCGTCAGGGTCCTCTCCAGGAGGGTGCGCAGCTCGCCGAGGAACGCGGCGGAGTCCAGCTCCGGATCGTCCTCGTCGGTCATCGTGCGCAGGGACAGGGTGAAGGACTGCACGGTCAACAGCACGGCCCGGGCCTGCCGTTCGGGGTGGCCGGGCCGTGCTGTTGACCGTGCAGTCCTTCACCC